>CAZWOL010000026.1:0-38949 GCA_964635325.1 uncultured Pseudobdellovibrionaceae bacterium | reverse complement strand
CCAAACTATGCAGTAATGCAAAAATGTGTCCAATTGGTGGTATGCGTTAGGTTATGTGAGAGAACTTAGCCATAGCTTGTGCTGAAATCTGCTCATAGCCTGCGAACTTCATTGTGTAGATTCCTCTACCCTGTGAGACTGAACGCAAATCTGTCGAATAGCCAAACATGCTTGAAAGTGGGACAGTAGCATCAACAACCTGGATTGAACCTCGTTGCGAAAGTTTTTGAATCTTAGCTTTCCGTGCATTTAAATCCGTAATGACATTCGATAAATAAGTATCAGGGACAAGAACCTCCAGCTCCATGATCGGTTCAAGTACAATGGGACGGGCTTTAAGTAGCGCCTCACGCAAGACCAAACTTGCGACAATCTCAAAGGCCGCTTCATCCGAGCTTTCCTCTCGGAAGGCGCCAGAGCTTAAAATAACCTTAACCCCAACGACTGGATACCCGGCTATAGGACCAGCGTTTAAAGTGTTTTTAACACCCTTTACAAACGCTTTAACAAAGGGTTCTGGAAGATCCTTAGGCCCAAGCTCATTTTCAAAATCAAAGCCACTCTGATCTGAGCTTGGTTCAATTCGAATTGTAACTTCCGCAAATTGCTTACGCTCATTAACCTGTCTCTCCCAAGTTTTCTTTAACTCGACGCCAGCAGAAACACCTTCGCGGTAGGCTACTTGCGGAGCTCCTACGTTAGCATCGACTTTAAACTCTCGCCGCAAACGATCGACGATAATCTCAAGATGCAGCTCACCCATGCCTCCAATCAGAATTTGACCGGTTTCTTTATCTTCTTTGATGTTAAGAGTCGGGTCTTCGACCTCAAGACGCCGCAACGAAGTTTGCAATTTTTCAGACTCTGCTGCGTTTTTAGGCTCTATAGCTTGAAAAATTACGGGTTCAGGGAATGTGACACTTTCGTAACAAATAGGTTCTTTCGGGTCACAAAGCGTATCCCCAGTTCCCAGATTTTTGGGACCAACGATCGCAATAATATCCCCTGCACAGACATCCTTAATTTCCTTACGCTGGTTTGCCTGCATGCGAAAAATCTTTTGAATACGATCTTTTTTTCCGGTTCGTGGATTTAAAAAAACGTCCCCTGCGGCAATTTTTCCGGAATAAACTCGCAAATAAATTAAGACGCCTGAAAAAGGATCGGACATTATTTTGAATGCAAGGGCCGAGAAAGGCTCATCAGGTGTGCGATGACGCGAAAAGATTTCTTCCTTTTCGTCAGGAGAAAATCCAGCGACATCACCAAGATCTGTAGGTGAAGGAAGAAACTTTAGAATAGCATCTAAAAGGAGCTGGACACCTTTATTTCGAAAAGCGCTGCCTGCAAGAACCGGAACCACCTGAAAAGCTGTTGTAGCTTGCCTTAGAGCTGCCTCAATTTCATCAATGCTAATTTCTACACCTTCGAGGAATTTTTCCATCAAAGGCTCATTAAATTCACAGAGAGTCTCAATGAGAAACTCTCGAGCTGACTGAGCTTTGTCACGGAGCTCTACAGGTATGGGAACTTCTTTGAAGTTCTTTCCAAAGTCGCTTTCATTTTCCCAGATATAAGCTTTGCTATGAATGAGATCAACAATGCCAACAAAAGCATCTTCCTGTCCGATTGGAAGTTGAATGGGTAGAGGTACATTGTGAAGCTTTTCACGAATGGATTCGACGGAGTTTTCAAAACTCGCGCCGACTCGATCAAGTTTATTGATAAAGCAGAGACGTGGAACACGATGTCTATCAGCCTGACGCCAAACCGTCTCTGTTTGAGGCTCGACCCCATGCACACCGTCAAAGACGGCAATGGCCCCGTCAAGAACCCGCAAAGAACGCTCTACCTCAATAGTAAAATCGACGTGACCCGGAGTATCAATAATATTAATGAGATGGTCACGCCAAGAACAGCTTACCGCTGCTGAGGTGATGGTAATACCCCGCTCCTGTTCCTGAACCATCCAATCGGTCGTTGTTGTCCCTGAATGGACTTCACCAACCTTATAAATATTGCCAGTATAGTAGAGAATGCGCTCTGTCGTTGTTGTCTTGCCCGCATCAATATGAGCCATGATTCCAATGTTTCGTATCTTACTCAGATCCATTCTCTACTCCAGCCAATTTCACTCAGATTTTTTCGATAAAAAAATCCCGTACTTTCAGGAAATCCTAAAACCGTACGGGATCAACATGTCAAACCATTTTACCAGCGGTAGTGAGCGAAGGCCTTATTGGCATCTGCCATTTTGTGCACTTCTTCACGACGCTTAATGGTCGAGCCTTTTTTCATAGCAGCGTCCATAACTTCTGCTGCCAACTTGCTCATCATGCTTTTGCCTTGGCGCTTACGGGAAAATTCAATAACCCAGCGAAAAGCTAAAGCCTGACGGCGCTCAGGTCGAACTTCGACCGGAACTTGGTAGTTAGAACCACCAACTCGACGTGACTTCACTTCAAGTAGAGGTTTGGAGTTTTCGATAGCAAGCTTGAAAACCTCGAGCTCGTTTTCGCAACCTTCAAAAGACTTCAGACCCTTTTCTTTAATGATGTCCATTGCACCATAAAAGATTTTTTCAGCACAAGAGCGCTTACCGTCTTCCATCATACATCCGATGAATTTCGTTACAATTTCTTCCCCGTACATCGGATCAGGAAGGATTGTTCGCTTAATGGCTCGTCGACGACGTGACATATATTTTCACTCCACTACTTCTTGGGTTTTTTGGTCCCGTACTTGCTTCGGCTCTGCTTACGGTTGTTAACACCTTGTGTATCCAGACTTCCGCGTACCATGTGATAGCGTACCCCTGGTAAGTCTTTAACCCTTCCACCCCTAACAAGAACCACGCTGTGCTCTTGCAAGTTATGGCCCTCACCGCCGATGTATGAGGTTACTTCAACGCCATTTGTCAACCGGACCCTAGCCACTTTTCGAAGCGCCGAGTTTGGTTTCTTTGGTGTCGTTGTATAAACCCTGATACACACGCCTCTTTTTTGTGGACAATTTGCCAAAGCAGGACTCTTTGAGTCGTTACGCTGCTTTTTGCGCCCTCTTTTAATCAACTGATTGATCGTAGGCATCGAGTAAATCCTCTACCTTTTTCTTATTGTGTCCGGTCGCCTGTTTACCAAAGCTCAGCAAGTGAAGCAATGGAAAAACCAGCTAGACCTCGCTAAGTTAAACATTGCTGGCAAAATCGCCCGCAACAAGACTCTTTCTAGACGTCGATTTTGACGTAACGAGATCATCTTCATCGACCTCATTCGCTTCCTTCGCGGTAAGGCT
Organism: uncultured Pseudobdellovibrionaceae bacterium; assembly: GCA_964635325.1. GTDB lineage: Bacteria > Bdellovibrionota_B > Oligoflexia > Oligoflexales > Bog-1112 > BOG-1112. The sequence goes on along the minus strand of CAZWOL010000026.1, from coordinate 35,655 downwards.
GCGGTAATGATCGCAACCTGTCCCTGCCGGAATCAATCGACCCATGATCACATTTTCCTTTAATCCCCTCAGGTTATCTACCTTACTCGAAATTGCAGCTTGTGTGAGGACTTTTGTTGTTTCCTGGAACGACGCCGCTGAAATAAAGCTTTCGGTAGTCAAAGAGGCCTTGGTAATACCCAATAGTACAGGCTCCCAAGTTGCCGGTCTTAGACCTTCTTGCTCTAAGCGATCATTAACGTCGTTAACCTCTAGCTTCGCGACAATTTCTTGAGGTAGGTAACGAGAGTCACCAGACTCAAGAATCATGACCCGACGTAACATTTGTCGAATAATGACTTCGATATGTTTATCGTTGATACGTACACCTTGGAGACGGTAAACGCTCTGAATTTCGTTTACCAGATACTCTGCTAATGCTTCCGTACCCATAACACGTAAGATCTCATGTGGATTCGGTTGCCCGTCAACTAGAGCCTCACCCTTACGCACATAGTCACCTTCACTGACAAGGACGTGGCGGCCCTTAGGAATCAAATATTCCTTAGCTACAGCATCCGAACTCGTGATGATGATCTTACGTTTGCCCTTAGTATCTTCCCCGTAGGAAATTGTTCCATCACCCTCAGCCATCAAAGAAGCCTCTTTAGGCTTCCTTGCTTCAAAGAGTTCAGCAACACGTGGTAGACCCCCTGTAATATCCTTGGTTTTCGTTGCTTCCCGCGGAATCCTTGCAAGAACATCACCAGGCTGTACAACGCGCCCCTCATCGGCAGCAACGATACAACCAACAGGTAGAGAGTAAGAGCTTTTTCCACTCTCTGAAAGAATGACTTGGCCTCGGTCATCGATAATTTCGATGGCAGGTTTGTAAGACTCACCCTTGGATTCAATGACGACCTTACGAATAAGGAATGTAACGTCATCAACTTTTTCTTCGAGTGACTTTCCTTCTACAAGCTCCAAGTAACGAACTTGACCTTTGACCTCTGCAACAATCGGAACTGAGAATGGATCCCACTCCCCAATGCGATCACCAGCAGAAATTTTTTGTCCATCAAGAACATAAAGCGCCGCACCATAAACGATAGGATAGCTATCTTTAGTACGGCCAGAATCATCCATAACCTGAATTTCACCGTTACGAGACAAGACGACTAGCTTGCCTTCTGGATTGGTTATGCAACGAATATTTTTAAATTTAACAATACCTGTGAAACGACTTTCGATTGTACTCGTTTCAACCTTATGCGTAGCAGTACCTCCAAAGTGGAAAGTACGCATCGTAAGCTGTGTTCCTGGTTCACCGATGGACTGAGCTGCGATGACACCAACAGCTTCTCCAACATCGACGATATTGCCAGAAGAAAGATCACGACCGTAGCATTTTGCACAGACGCCGCGTCTAGACATACATGCTAAGAGATTGCGAATCTCGACCTCTTCGATGCCTGCTTCTGAGATACGCTCACAGTCCGCCTCGTCCAATACTTTCGCATTTTCGACGAGTACAGCACCCGTTACAGGATGCATAAGATCACCACCGGTAACCGTACGTCCCAAAATACGCTCTGTGAGATTCACTCGAATCTCAGCCCCTTCTCGGACGTGGGTGACCATCACACCTTTATTAATGCCGCAGTCTTTTTCAGTGATAATTGCATCTTGAGCAACGTCGACTAGACGCCTTGTTAGGTATCCAGAACTAGCTGTTTTCAACGCAGTATCCGCAAGACCCTTACGTGCACCGTGAGTCGATGTGAAGTACTGAAGAACCGTCAGACCTTCGCGGAAGTTTGCTGTAATTGGTGTTTCAATAATCTCACCAGAAGGACGAGACATCAAACCACGCATACCCGCAAGCTGACGAATCTGCTGTGCAGAACCCCTGGCACCGGAGTCGGCCATCATAAAGATACTATTCGTAGACGGAACTTTTTTCAGTGTTCCATCACGATCCGTAATCTCTACTTGCGCGATATTACTGAACATTGATTCTGCAATTTGCTCAGTTACGTTCGCCCAAATATCGACAACTTTATTGTACCGCTCACCTTCCGTCAGAAGACCTTCAGAATACTGTTCTTTGATCTTCTTAACTTCTTCTTCCGCATCCTTAAGAAGTTGTTTCTTCTCTTCAGGAATAATCATGTCCCCGATTGCGATCGAAAGACCAGCTCGCGTTGAATAGGTATACCCGATCGTACGCAAAGCATCTGCCATCAAAACGGTACGTTTAGGTCCGCAAATACGGAAACAAACATCTACAAGATCAGCAAGTTCTTTCTTGCCAATAATTTTATTGTAATAGTCGAATGGAATACGCGATGGAATCATATCGGACAACAGAGCACGTCCCACCGTTGTTGTAACCAAACGTCCTTTCAAACGAACTCGCACAGGAGCTTGTAGATCAACTTCATCATGATCATAAGCTGCACGAGCCTCTTCCAAGCTACTGAAGACCTCACCGGCCCCTTTTGCCAAGAGGTTTTCTCGAGTCATATAATAGACACCGAGAACAATATCCTGTGAAGGTACAATAACAGGTGAACCAGATGCCGGACTCAACACGTTGTTGGTCGACATCATTAAAACACGAGCTTCCATTTGTGCTTCGATAGAAAGCGGCAAATGCACAGCCATCTGGTCACCGTCAAAGTCCGCATTGAATGCAAAACATACGAGGGGATGCAGACGTATAGCTTTACCTTCGATCAAAACTGGCTCAAAAGCTTGAATACCAAGTCTATGCAGAGTCGGAGCTCGGTTTAGAAGGATCGGATGTTCCTTTGTTACTTCTTCAAGAATATCCCAAACCTCAGGATGCTCTTTCTCAACCAATTTCTTAGCACTTTTGATCGTCGAAACAATTCCATGCTCTTCAAGCTTGCAGTACAAGAACGGTTTGAAAAGCTCGATAGCCATCTTCTTAGGAAGACCTGCTTGATGGAGTCTCAGATCTGGACCGACAACGATAACCGAACGTCCTGAGTAGTCAACGCGCTTACCCAAAAGGTTCTGACGGAAACGACCTTGTTTCCCCTTGAGGAAATCAGAAAGTGAACGCAACGGTCTCTTATTTGGTCCAGTGAAAACCTTACCTCGACGACCATTGTCGAAGAGTGCATCAACGGACTCTTGAAGCATTCGTTTTTCATTACGAACAATAATATCGGGAGCATTAAGCTCGATCAGCCTTAGCAACCGATTATTACGATTGATAACACGTCGATAGAGGTCATTGAGATCGGATGTTGCAAATCGCCCACCATCAAGTGGTACAAGCGGACGAAGATCGGGTGGCTGCACTGGAATTACATTGAGCATCATCCATTCTGGCTTAGCCATGAAATTTCCGTGCTCATCTCGAGAATTGAAAGCTTCGATAACTTTCAATCGCTTTTGTGTTTTCTTACGAACAGCTTCTGATGTTGCTTCGTTAAAATTTCTGCGAAGATCTTCTGCTAGACCTTCCACATCGAGGCCTTGCAAAAGCTCAAGAATAGCTTCAGCTCCAACACCTACACGAAATGCACCGTTGCCAAACTTAGCAAGTGCATCATCGTACTCTTCTTCACTGAGCACCATACCTTTGCTAAGGTCTGTAGTATCTTCATCGCCTGCATCCAACACTACATAAGATTCGCTATAAAGGATACGCTCGATATCTTTAAGAGTAATGTCGAGAATTGTACCTATACGTGAAGGTAATGATTTCAAAAACCAAATGTGGGCGACAGGAGCTGCAAGGTTAATATGTCCCAACCGCTCGCGACGAACACGCGAGTGAATAACTTCCACTCCGCATTTGTCACACACAATCCCACGATGCTTCATTCGCTTATATTTACCACAAATACATTCGTAATCCCTTACAGGACCAAAAATCTTTGCACAGAAGAGGCCATCTCGTTCTGGTTTGAATGTACGGTAGTTAATAGTTTCCGGTTTCTTAACCTCTCCATAAGACCAGCTGCGGATCTTTTCTGGAGATGCCAAAGAAATTCGCACGGCACTAAAACTCAACGAATCGGACGGCTTTTCAAAAAAATTTAATAGGTCGTTCAAACCAGTCTCCTCAAGGGATTAGAGCGTGTCTGAAGAAGCCAACTTGCATTAGCGCTTTGGATTCTTCAGACACGCTCTTAGTTCGCCGCTAATCGACCAAACTATCGATTAAGCGTGTCGTCACAATTGATCACTTCCTGTGCTACCGCATACTCAGGTTCATTTTGACCTTAAGCTAACGGGTCACAGCTCTCCCTTGTAGAATTTGATCTGCAAGGGAGAGCTGACATGCTCTGCCTAATTAAAGCTCTCCGGCACAAAAACTTGTCCATCATCTTTCAACAGATTGACGTCAAGGGCTAAGCTCTGCAACTCTTTGATCAAGACGTTAAAGCTTTCAGGCAGACCAGGCGCTGTCATATTTGCTCCTTTGACAATCGATTCGTACATGCGTGTACGTCCGGTTACGTCATCGGACTTGACGGTTAACATCTCTTGCAGAGTGTAGGCTGCGCCATATGCTTCCATAGCCCAGACCTCCATCTCTCCAAGACGCTGACCACCAAACTGCGCTTTACCTCCTAAGGGCTGTTGCGTCACAAGTGAATAAGGCCCAATCGAACGTGCGTGAATTTTTTCATCCACCAAGTGATGAAGCTTCATCATATACATAACGCCAACAGTCACTTTATTGTGGAAGCGCTCACCGGTAAGACCATCGAAAAGTTCTGTCTGACCTGACTTATCAACACCTGCGAGCTCTAATGCATCCTCAATTTCAGTCTCTGTTGCACCATCGAAAACTGGATTGGAGACGTAAATACCTTCTTTATATTTACGAATGAAATCCTTTAATTCTTCATCGCTACATGTTCCGATGAATTCATTGATATCTTTTCGCAAATCATCGGCATCCCACACCTTCAAAATCATTCTTTCAAGATCTTGACGATTAAAGGAATCTTCGATCATGCGATTAAGTTTTGCCCCAAGATGACGAGCTGCCCATCCCAAGTGAGTTTCTAAAATCTGACCAACGTTCATACGCGAAGGTACACCCAGAGGGTTTAGTACTAGATCTACTGGCACGCCATCAGCAGTAAATGGCATATCCTGTTCAGGGAGTATTCGAGAAATTACCCCTTTATTTCCATGGCGACCGGCCATTTTGTCACCAACACGTAACTTACGTTTAATTGCAACGTAAATTTTTACCATCTTGATAACACCTGGCGGTAACTCATCACCCTTACTTAATTTCTTAAGTTGTAGATCCGTCATGCTTCGAACCTGATTGATTTTTTCTTTCAGGTTAACCAAAACTTTCGCTAATAGCTTATTAGCTTCGGCACTGACAACTGAAAGATCATACCAATTCAGGTAGCTACCAGATTCCAATGACTCTTCAGAAATAGAATCACCTTTTCTGAAAACTAACTTGCCTTCTTTGTCTTTAACATCACGAGCAATCTTATGACTCTCAGTAATGCTAAGGATTTTTCGCTGGGCGGATCCCTTGATAATATTGATGGTGTCTCGCTCATCCTTGCGAATTTTTGCTGCTTCAGCATCTTCGATTTGGCGGCTACGAACGTCTTTTTCTGCCCCTTCACGAGAGAATACTTTACAGCCGATAACTGTACCTTCAACACCCGGTGCTACACGTAGAGAAGTATCACGAACATCCCCAGCTTTTTCACCAAAGATAGCTCTAAGAAGTTTTTCTTCAGGACTTAGTTGGGTTTCACCTTTTGGTGTAATCTTTCCAACTAAAATATCACCTGGTCGAACTTCTGCCCCAATACGAATGATTCCAGCATCATCAAGATTTGCGAGAGCTTCTTCGCCAACGTTCGGAATATCTGCAGTGATTTCCTCTTGGCCAAGTTTTGTGTCTCGAGAAATACATTCAAACTCTTGAATGTGAACGGAGGTGTAAAGATCTTCTTTCACGACTCGTTCAGAAATCAGGATTGAATCTTCGAAGTTGTAACCATTCCATGGCATGAACGCGACGGTGACATTTTGTCCGAGGGCAAGTTCACCCATCTCTGTTGCAAAACCATCGGCGATGATGTCGCCTCTTCGAACTCGCTCACCAACCTTAACAATAGGCTTTTGATTGATGCAGGTGTCTAAATTTGAACGTGTATATTTTTTTAATGAGCAAATATCAACGTCAGTACCAACCTCAGTTAGCGATTCACCCTCTTCACGATCAACTTTAACAACAATACGTTCGGCATCAACAGATGCAATGACACCATCACGACGCACAACAACCGAAGCTCCGGAGTCTCTAGCAACGGTTTTTTCCATGCCCGTTCCGACAAGAGGCGCGCTCGTTTTGATCAATGGAACAGCTTGGCGCATCATATTTGAGCCCATTAACGCGCGGTTCGCATCGTCATTTTGCAAGAATGGAATCAAGTTACCAGCAACAGAAACAAGTTGCGTCGTAGAAACATCCGACATATCGACTTCATCAGCCGATGCAATTTCTGGTTCACCACGTCGTCTTACACTCACATACTCACCATCAATATGAAGACGATCGCCCTCACTTGCTTGTGCAATTACGTGATCTGTATGTTCTTCAGATGCTGTCAAATACTTAACCGGGCCATTGCGACCATGTTCGCCACGAACTAAACGGTATGGCGTTTCAATAAACCCGAATTCGTTCACACGTGCATAAGAAGCCAAAGAGGAAATCAAACCAATGTTTGGCCCCTCAGGAGTTTCCACGGGACATATACGTCCATAGTGGGTGGCATGTACGTCTCGTACTTCAAAACCCGCACGTTCACGACTCAAACCTCCAGGCCCAAGTGCAGACAAACGACGCTTATGCGTAACTTCTGACAAAGGATTCGTTTGATCCATAAACTGGCTAAGCTGAGAGCTACCAAAAAACTCTTTAACAACCGCTGATGCTGGTTTGTTATTAATCAAATCATGCGGAAGGAGAGTATCAATATCTTGAAGCTGAAGACGTTCACGAATGGCTCGTTCAATACGTAACAGACCGATTCGATATTGGTTTTCCAATAACTCACCGACAGCCCGAACACGTCGATTACCCAAGTGATCGATATCATCGATCTCACCTTGTCCAGTCTTCAGTTTTAGCAAATATTCAATAACCGCAAGAATATCTCTTTTGGTCAATGTTCTTTGGTCCAAAGATTCTGTACAACCTAAGCGCTCATTTAATTTTAAACGCCCTACAGCACTCAAATCGTAACGATCTTGGTTGAAGAAAAGATTGCTGAGCAAGGCCTCTGCGGGTTCAAGTGTTGGGGGATCACCTGGTCTTAAACGTCGGTAAATTTCAAGTAATGCCTCTTCGCGAGTTTCTACCTTGTCACTCAACAAAGTATCTCGGAAAGATCCATCGACGTTAATACCGTCAATAAAGAGAATATCAAACTCTCTTACATTGTTTTTTACGATAAGTTCGAGCTCTTCTTTACCTAGCTCTGTATTGACATCAACGATGACTTCACCGTTTTTACCTAAAACGTTGGTAGCCAATACTTTCCCTAGTAGAAAGTCTTCGCTGATATCTTGATATTTCAAACCAGCAGCTTCCATTTGGCGAACAGCACCAACGGAAATTCTGCGGTTCTTTTTGACAAATATCTTTCCAGATTTCGGATCAATAATGTCATGACTTGCACGTTGTCCGCGTAGTGCTTTGAAGTTCATTTCAACGCGGAACTTGCCTTTTTCATCAATAGAAATATGCTCATTGCTGTAAAAATGCGCAAGAAGCTCTTCTTCAGAATATCCGAGGGCTTTGAGCAAAATTGTCGCATGCATTTTACGACGTCGATCGATACGTACGAACAAAAGATCTTTAAGATCAAATTCGAAATCGATCCAACTGCCGCGATAGGGGATAACCCTAGCAGTATAGAGGATTTTACCTGTGGAGGAATTTTTACCTTTGTCATGATCAAAGAAAACGCCTGCAGAACGATGAAGCTGCGATACAACCACACGTTCGGTACCGTTTATGATAAACGTACCATTTTCCGTCATTAGAGGAATTTCACCAAAGTAAACTTCCTGCTCTTTTACGTCACGGATACTGCGAACTTGAGCTTCTTTATCGACATCCCAGATAACCAGACGAATGACTACCTTAAAGGGAGCAGCATAGCTCATCCCTCTTTGGCGGCATTCACTTACAGTGTATTTAGGCTCTTCAAAAGAGTAACTAACGAACTCGACTGTAGCCGTTTCCGCAAAATCTTTTACTGGAAAGACCGAGTTAAAAACCGCCTGGAGGCCTATATTTTCTCGCTTATGAGGTTCTATATCTTTCTGTAGAAACTTCTCATAGCTCCTTTGCTGAATTTCAATCAGGTAAGGATGCTCTATGGCCGGTTTTATCTTCTGATAACTCTTCCGAGGTCGCGTAAACAGTGCGGCCAATGAGGTCATCGCTAGCTCCCTTATAAGAATGGATCAAAGACCTATAAGCCCGTTTGCTTATTAGACCTAATACGTGTTAATGGCTGACTAGCTTGCAAGTGGAACCTAGGTCCCAAACCTACTTGTTCGAGTCATCTCGATTAAAAATTAACTGTAAGCAATTTTGGCTTTACTTTAGTATTCAACAAAACGCTTTCCAGATAATCTCATAAAAATTAAAAATGACGCCCAGTTGAAATTCACCCAAAAAAAGTGTCAGAAAAAGCCAATCCTGTGTCGCAGATCCATTCAACATCTTAGCTACTATAGTCGCATTTAAAGCGAAATATATAAGATGAGATACCCGCACCAACCATATTAGCTTTTCCAGACACTTTCTGAGAAAGTATCTGGGAAATCAGTTTCCCTGAGCGAATACAAGCCGCCCTTATTCCAATTAAATTGGATAAGGGTAGCTTTATTTTCTAAGACAGTTTGAAATCTACTCATTTGCTGCGTTGCTCAAAATGCTAATTTAGCTTAAAAAACGCCGTTTCGCATAATCGCTGTTTGCAATCAAATAACTTCCAACATGCCAAAAGGACATGTTTTCAATTTGCCTGCACTGTGTGTTAGAAATGTTAGTTGCAACTGTTGATGTATAATTCAACTACGTGCTTCAAACATCTCATACTCTTTACCGACAAATTGAAGTCACGCCCTAGATCTGAGCTTTATAAGCATCCATTAAAACTTGTGTGCTTCAGTTAATTCTATAACGAAGCGGCCCAAGTTACTTAATTTCAACCGTAGCGCCCTCTTTTTCAAGTGCAGCTTTGATTTTTGCAGCTTCGTCTTTGCTTACGCCAGCTTTAACTTCTTTAGGAGCACCTTCAACGAGGTCTTTTGCTTCTTTCAGACCCAAACCAGTTACAGCACGAACTTCTTTAATGACGTTGATTTTTTTATCACCAGCGACTTTAAGAACAACTGTGAACTCAGTTTTTTCTTCAGCAGCTGCAGCTGCACCACCAGCAGCACCAGCTGCCATCATTGCAACAGGAGCAGCAGCGCTTACGCCGAATTTTTCCTCGAGATCCTTAACCAACTCAGCAGCTTGAAGAAGCGTCAGGTTTTCTAGGTACTCAATAACTTGATCTTTTGATAGTGTAGACATATTTCCTCCAAAGTTTCTCATTCGACAATTAAAAACCTAATTTTAACTTAGGTTCTTAATCAGACTTTTTTTCTTTAATTGCTGATACCGTCCGAACCAAATTACCTGCAACTCCGTTTAACGCCCCAAGAAGCCTACGGTGTGGCGCAACCAGACTACCGATAATTCTTGCAAGAAGAACATCCTTGCTCGGCAATTCAGCAATAGCTTCAAATTCTTTAACTGGCATCAAGCGACCTTTAAGGAGACCGCTTGTTAGCTTGAATTGCTCAGCTTTTTCTTTTGAACACTTTATAACTGTTTTGGCACCTTCTGCGATATCGCTATAAAAATAAACGATACCAATTGGACCAACCAGCTTATCTTTAATCGGAGCTGCATCCGGAACTGAACCTTCAATTGCTTTACGAGCAACACGGTTCTTAATTACCTTAAACTCACATCCAACTTTTCTGAGATCGCGTCTCAAAGCAGCTAGATCCTCAGCTTTCATGCCTGAGTATTCTGCAATGAGCGCACCTTTTGCTTTACTAAACTTTTCAGCGAGTTCGTGACCGAGCTCTACTTTCGATGCTTTACTCTTAGCCATTTATAAGTCTCCGTCCTTTAGCTTCAATTAGAATCAGGCTCTGTAGGCGCTTGGGTCAATTTTAATGCCTGGCCCCATTGTCGCTGAGAGGGTAATTTTTTTAAGATAAGTACCTTTAGCTGAAGCTGGCTTCGCTTTTAATACTGCATCGATTACGGCTTCCACGTTGGCAACAAGCGCAGCGGACTCCATGCTAGCTTTGCCAACAGTAGTATGAACTATGCCAGCTTTTTCAACTCGAAACTCAGCGCGACCTGCCTTGAGCTCCTGAATCGCAGTTTTGACATCAAAAGTGACTGTACCCATTTTTGGGTTTGGCATCAAACCACGAGGACCAAGGACCTTACCAAGTTTACCGACAACAGCCATCATGTCTGGAGTCGAAATCACTTGATCAAACTCTAACCAACCTGCGCTAATTTTTTCAGCGAGATCATCTCCACCGACAAATTCAACGCCTAAATCTTTAGCTTCGATCGCCTTTTGCCCTTTAGCGAAAACGATGATACGTACAGTCTTTCCCAAACCGTGAGGCAACGCAATGGCGCCTCGCACGTTTTGATCAGCTTGTCGCGGATCAACACCCAAATTAAGTGCAAGATCAACAGATCCGACGAATTTAGAATAAGATGTTTGCTTTACCAATTCCATTGCATCTTGGAGCGAATAGCTCTTTGTAACTTCGACTTTTTGAGCCGCAGCCTTATATTTTTTTCCAATCTTTCTCATAATATCTCCGTAGTTCAAACGAGCTATTTATGAACCTACTAAGGCTCTAGCTCTCCTACAAAAAAAGTTAGCAAGAACTTACTCAGCTACAGCTAGACCCATGCTTCGTGCTGAACCCTCAATGATAGACATAGCTTCCGCTAGCTCATATGCATTGAGATCTTTCATTTTAATCTCAGCGATTTCCTTGATGCTGGCTCTACTTACAGTACCAGCACTAGTTTTTCCCGCTGTTGCCGAACCTTTTTCGACTTTTGCTGCTTTTTTTAGCAAATCCGAAGCCGGTGGGCTTTTCATTATGAAACTAAACGACTTATCTACATAAATCGTAATGACAGTTGGCAAAATAGTGCCTACCTGCTTTTGAGTTCTTTCATTGAACTCTTTGCAGAAGGCCATAATATTTACGCCTCTAGGCCCAAGGGCCGTACCAATAGGTGGCGCGGGATTAGCTTTCCCTGCCGGAATCTGCAATTTTACGATGGTAGCAACTTTTTTAGCCACGCCTTCTTTCCTCTCTAACTATAAGGAGCATCTTTTCCGAGGATTTAAACAGGGTGAGTTTTTGAATCCTATTCACGAAAAAGTCAACTGTTTCTAAACATACCCCTAGGATTATTCTTTAAGAGATCTTATTGACCTGAGAAAAGCCTAATTCAATTGGGGTTTCTCGGCCGAAAATACTGACCAAAACTTTTAATTTCATTTTGTCAGCTCTAACTTCTTCGACAATACCGTCGAAGTTAGTAAAGGGCCCATCGATAACCTTAACAGCCTCTCCCTTAAGGAAGGTCATTGCTGCGCTCGCTTCCATTTTAGCTTGAGCTGCAGAAGACTGATCAATGAGGTTCAAAACTTCACGATCAGGCATCGGACGTGGCTTTCGATGGTTACCTACAAAGCCTGTCACCTTAGGAGTGTTCGCGACGCAAGCTAAAGCATCATCGCATAGATCCATCTGTACGAGCACATATCCTGGAAAAGAAGTCTTGTTAATCTTCTTTTTTTTCCCGTTTTTAAGCACCTTTTCAACCGTCATTTTGGGAATGTATATTTCCCCAAAAAGAGACTCAAACTTTGCTTTAGCGATTCTTTCACGGAGAGATGCTTTAACAGTTTCTTCGGAGCCCGAATAGGTATTGACGATATACCACTTATACCGAGGGTCGGTGAACTTTTCTCGGTCTATCTGAGGAGTCGAGTCGTCCAAATCCATATTTGACTCGCCTTTGCTTTCCATTTTTTTTGTGATCTCTTCCATTTGTCTTCTTTAGCAGGACCAACCATTTGTATGTCGGCCCAGTCCTTCAAACTATGGTAGTATAAGCTGTAATATTTTGGCCCAAATAATGTCAAAGATGGACAATATAACAGAAAAAATAGCTACGACAACAGCAACGATCAGGGTCATCTTCTTGGTATCTTCAAAACTAGGCCAAGTGACTTTTCTCACCTCACCAACAGCCGAAAGATGATACTCTCTACGTTCAATAGAGGCACGCAGCCAAAGGACTGACACAGCTCCTATGAGAATTCCCATTACATTGTTGAAAAGAGGAAACCACTCATCATACCGTTCGGTCCAACCAAGCTGTATACCGATTGTGGCAACTGCTTTATAACCGACAAAGGCAGCTATAAGTGCGAATAGCACGTAGCATATGTTGAGCCAGGTAGCGTCGTCCTTGCCCATAGAAATCCCCTACGTAGTCGTCGTTTGATTCAACACCCTACAGCAATGTGCAGGCGAGGAGGGACTCGAACCCCCAACATGCGGATTTGGAATCCGCCGCTCTACCAATTGGAGCTACTCGCCTTCACTTACTTCAACAAATTCCGTTCAGTTGATCACAGTCTATTTAGCGAATCAAGAATGAATTTGACTCGCCAAGAGTGCGATCGACTTATGCGATAACAGAAGCAACAACACCTGCACCAACCGTACGTCCGCCTTCACGGATAGCGAAACGAACTTCGGCTTCCAATGCGATCGGCTGAATCAATTCAACCTCGATATCGATGTTATCACCCGGCATAACCATTTCGACATTTTCTGGAAGCTGAATGTTTCCAGTAACGTCTGTTGTACGGAAGTAGAACTGTGGTCGATACCCTTTAAAGAATGGAGTATGACGACCGCCTTCTTCTTTAGTCAAAACGTAAACTTTCGCTTTGAACTTAGTATGAGGCTTAATGCTACCTGGTTTCGCGATAACCTGTCCGCGCATAACATCTTCACGCTTTAAGCTGCGAAGAAGAATACCTACGTTATCACCAGCTTGACCCTGGTCGAGAAGCTTTCTAAACATCTCAACACCAGTACAAATCGTTTTTTGAGTATCTTTCAAACCAACGATTTCGATTTCTTCACCAACCTTGATAACGCCTGTCTCGATACGGCCTGTAACAACAGTTCCACGACCTGAAATTGAGAATACGTCTTCAACTGGCATCAAGAACTCTTTGTCCAAAGCACGTTTTGGCTCTGGAATATAGTCATCGCAAGCGCTGATAAGATCGACGATTCTTTTCGCCCATGGATCTTCCAACGAGCTTGCTTCCAATGCTTTTAAAGCAGAGCCGCGAACGATTGGAGTATCATCGCCTGGAAACTTGTAAACTGTCAGAAGTTCACGAATTTCCATTTCTACGAGCTCAAGAAGCTCTTCATCATCAACCATGTCAACTTTATTCAAGAAGACAACGATGCAAGGTACACCGACCTGGTATGCGAGAAGAATATGTTCACGTGTCTGTGGCATAGGACCGTCTGACGCGCTAACCACAAGAATCGCACCGTCCATCTGGGCGGCACCGGTAATCATGTTTTTTACGTAGTCGGCGTGACCTGGGCAATCCACGTGAGCATAGTGACGCTTTGCTGACTCATATTCTACGTGCGATGCAGAGATCGTAATACCGCGAGCTTTTTCTTCTGGTGCTTTATCGATCTCGTCGAATTTTGTAAATGCGCTACCTGAAACAAAGGACATAACTTTCGTGATAGCAGCCGTCAGGGTGGTCTTCCCGTGATCTACGTGACCAATCGTACCGATGTTGACGTGTGGTTTTTTTCGCTCAAACTTTGCCTTAGCCATTTCCTTCCTCCAAAAGCAATGACACCTGTCATCACCATTCATTATATATTTTTATGTTGGAAACACGGTCGAAACGCCCCGTTGTATCACAGAAAAGAAGAAAAAATACCAGAATTTTATTCGTGGAGCCCGAGACCGGACTTGAACCGGCGACCTCGTCCTTACCAAGGACGCGCTCTACCACTGAGCTACCCGGGCCAACCAACTCGTAAAGAAACTCTTTTTTATTTACGAGTTTCTTCTTTTTTTACTGCAAAAGAGCCCTTTTACATTGGGCATCTGTTTCCAAATTCTGAGTTAACAATGGAGCGGGAGACGGGATTTGAACCCGCGACCCTTAGCTTGGAAGGCTAATGCTCTAGCCAGCTGAGCTACTCCCGCATTTATCCAAAGTTACAGACCACACTGGTGGAGGGAAAAGGATTCGAACCTTTGTAGACTAACGTCAACGGGTTTACAGCCCGTCCCCTTTGGCCGCTTGGGTACCCCTCCGCTTATGATCTCTGGAGCTGGCTATAGGGATCGAACCTACGACCTGCTGATTACAAATCAGCCGCTCTACCAGCTGAGCTAAGCCAGCGAAGATTTCTTCTTACTCATTCAGCAAGAAGAAAATAGGTCTACCCCTTTGATGACACGATGTAAAGTCATTTGTGCATTTTTGCTCCGCATGACTGGGGATGTCTTATAGCGCTGAATTTTAGCTTAGAAAAACTGAAGCAATTTCTCGCCATAAATCAAGTTCCCTCTCATATCCCCCATTGAACCAAGGGAGCAGCTCGTAAGTTTAACTTGCTGGAGGGACGCAAAACCCCTGCAGTAAGATGCCTGCAGCAACACTCACATTCAACGAATCCAAAACCTGCCGAGGTGAGTCTATTGCAACAATTCGGTCAGACTTCTTCTTCACTAACTGTGAAACACCACTGCCCTCAGACCCCAAAACAAGAACAACTCTATCATACTGGCCAATAACTTTTTGAAATGGCTCACCTTGACTGTCAGCACAAATTACCCAAAATCCGAGATCCTTTAGCTTCTCAAGAGACTGGTTCAAATTAGACACCAGCACGAGCTCTGAGAATGCAAAAGCCCCCTGAGATGTCGCTACAGAAGCTCCAGTCAGGAGCACCTGCCGCATTTTGGGTATCAGAATATATTTAACACCAAAAAAAGCTGCTGAACGCGCAATAGCACCTAAGTTACGTGGATCTGTAATATGATCCAGCGCGAGAATAACGCTTGCTTCTTTAGAGCTTTCTAGAATCTTCGTCACGTGACTAAAATTCTGATACCCCAAACTCACGTGTGCGAATACTGGAGACTCAACGGAACCTGCTTTCAGTTCATCACCAATAACTTGCAGCCGAATACGAAGAGGCCCAAGAAGTGCTATGACTTTGTCTTTGTACTTTTCTTTGTAAAAGACGGATTTAATCGCTGCGGGTTTATGTTTAACATACTCAGCTAAGGCCGAAAGGCCTTCAACAAGAAACTGATCTCGCGGTGTTTCGGGAAAGGTCATCATAAATAATCTCGTATTGAATCTCGAATTTGTTTTACAACCGCGTCCGTTAAATGATCTCCGGTTACCTGGATCAAAAATTCAACCAAACTTTTGAGTCGGACCTCGAAAAATTCTGAACGCCCCTTAATATAGAAGCATTGGCTGTAAATACTGTTTACAGAATCGGTGCTTATATTTGCTGAGGCATCGAGATAAAAAACCGGCATATCCTGATTAAAGGAATCCACCAAGGCTCGGAAATCTGCTACTGGAAAGCTCTCTTTCTCACTCTCAAATGCGGCTATTGCTATCTTAAGACCGACTTCGTAAGCTTTTAAATATTTTCGGACCAGTGAAAGCTTCGGATGATTCTCATCAACAGTACGCTGTTTGGTGTCTTCAATAGCACAGATACCCCTGTTTACCAATTCCATAAGAGCAGCAAGAGTGTAGGGTTGCTGCAACTTAGATTGATTAATAAAATCTGTGACTAGCGACTTCTTTCCAATAATCTCAATCAAATCACCAAGGAATCCCTCATTTTGATCTGAGTTCAATACTCGAATGGTGCTTGTATCTTTCAACGTCGCAACAAAGCTTCGAAACATTGAGCCATAACCATAACAGGATTCCAATACGTTCGAAGTACCTTCGCTAAAAATCAACTCAAAGGGCACGCGCAAGCTCGAGTCGAGCTCAAAATAAACGGATTCGACCATAAACAGCGACTTCACAATTTGACGAATCTGCTCCTTGAGAGCATTCCATAACTGAAAATCGGTAAAGACGTTGGACCGCACTAAAACCTGACCAAATTTTATTCGTCTTGAAACCTTTGTAGCGGATTCCGTTAGCTCATCAAGCGTGATAAGTCCTTGGCGATAGGAGACCTCACCCAACCGATCATCAATAAGATCCGATGCAGCAAAAACAAGCTCTCCATTACGAAAATAAAGTTTTTTGCGACCATAGCCCGTATCAACATGAATACCGCCATCCCAACGCCTAAAATGAACTCCTGAGAGAAAATCGATAAGACCATCAACTGAAGAAAAACATGCTCCTGTGATATGGGTGCTGGTCTGTCCATGTTTACGAGCAAAGAGAAACTCTTCTTTAAAACTAGCGACAGACCATGTTTCTTCTATTCCAGCTTCATCAAGACCTGAAATCACTAAAGAATCTTTCTCTCTCACGACCTTCAAATCGTTAATCATGACCCTCTCCTAGTGAGCTTTAATCTCATAAAGACGCATCTTACGATGGAGGTGGCTTCTCTCTAGACCGATAGCTTCTGCAGTCTTTGAGATGTTCCATTCATTTTCCTCCAACTTATCGATTATAAACGACCTCTCGAAATTGTTGCGCGCTTCCTTGAGAGTCTCCCCAGAAATAGGATCCAGGTGAGCTGTTGAACCGAGGTCGGAGCTAGAAAAGACTTCCTTAACATCACTTTCCGAAATCAACAAACCACCCACCATGATGCAGAGTCTTTCCAGCGTATTTTTCAGCTCCCGGACATTTCCAGGCCATAAGTGCAATTTAAAAAGCTGCAAGGCTCCTTCACTAATTGTCTTCTTTGGCTCTTTAAAATCGCTCGCAATTTTACCTAAAAAATAGTCACAAAGAATGGGAATATCATCTTTGCGTTCTCGGAGAGGTGGCATCTTCAAGGGAATTACATTGAGCCTATAATAAAGATCCTCTCTAAAATTACCGCGTTTTATCTCATCTGCGAGATTCTTATTAGTAGCTGCAATCACGCGAACATCAATGGGAACCGTTGCATTATCACCCAAACGATGTAGGCATTGCTCTTGTAAAATGCGTAAAATCTTAGCCTGAGTTTTTAGAGACATATCACCAATCTCATCGAGGAAAAGCGTCCCCCGATGAGCAAGTTCAAACTTACCCATCTTAGAGTTTGTTGCATGAGTAAATGCCCCTTTTGCATAACCAAATAATTCGCTTTCAATAAGTTCTTCCGGAATAGCAGCACAATTTACAGCAACAAAGTTTTTGTCTGCACGTGGGCTTTGCATATGAATATTCCTAGCAACCACCTCTTTGCCTGTTCCATTTTCTCCACTGACAAGAACCCAACTGTTACGTCGAGCAATATTTCGAATTTGTCGGTGAATACTTGCAATTTCGTCCGAACAACCGATGAGTTCATAATTCTTTTCACCCAAAGGGGCCGCCATACGGGAGTCAACACTACGCAGACTAGCTACATGCTCGAGGATTGGTAATATTTTTTCTAAAGACAGAGGCTTTTCAAGGAAATCATAGGCTCCTAACTTCGTTACCTTTACTGCAGTTTCAATAGTCCCGTGCCCACTCATGATTACTATCGGGATTGCTTCTTTAATCCCCTTCATTTCTTGCAAAGTTTGGATACCATCTAAGTCTTCCATCCACACATCGAGGAAAACCAGATCAACGTTTTGGCTTTTGAATAATTCAATTCCATCCCGCCCACAGTACGCTGAAAGAGTGTCCCACCCTTCATCTTGAAAAACACCTGCTAGGGTAGTGCATATGCTTTTCTCATCATCAACAATCAGTACCTTCATTTTTCTTTTTTCACCAAGCATCACTAATCCTACCTATAAAAACCCGCATCCTAGGCTACGGGAAATTCCAAAACAACAACTGTCCCAATTGGTTGATTATCAACCAGACGCAAGTACCCACCATGATCTGTTACAATCTGATGAACAATCGCCAACCCCAATCCTGTACCATCATTTTTTGTTGAAAAGTAAGGCTCCAAAACTCTATCTTTCAATGCTGCAGGTATCCCACAACCATTATCAGCAATTTCGATGCGGACTAGACTTAAGTTTTCCAGAAAACTACACGATGCCTCAATACATCCTTTACGCCCCTCCGCAAGAGCCGCTACTGAATTATTATAAATATTTACAAAAACTCGATTTATCTGTTCGCGATCAATAGCAAAAGTAGGCAACCCGCGATGCCCTCTTAATTCAAAATCAATTTCACTGTAACTCATCTTAAATAAATTGACGACCTCACTCAAAACATGACCAATATCACCTGGTTGAGGCTTAATATTGGGCAAATTCGAAAATTTTGAAAACTCATTCACCAAATCACGCAGAGAATCGACCTGAGTAATGATTGTTTCCATACAGGAAATAAAAACATCATGGTCCTCACCTGAAAATTTACTTTGAAAACGACGAACAAGCCTTTGCGCATTAAGCTTAATCGGAGTAATAGGATTCTTAATTTCATGTGCGATTCTCCGAGCAACTTCACGCCATGCCAAAACACGTTGCATACGGATTTTCTCAACAGCATCATCAAACAACACAACATATCCCATCTCGACACGATTCTCATCACGCAGACGCAACGCATTTACAACAATAGAACTTTCACCGCCATTCTTTCCAAGCTCCAATTGCCCATGAAAACGCTCCATATCAACAAGTCCATCCTGAAGCGGACGCCAAAATCGGTTATTCAATTCAGATCCTAAGCCATCTTGAATCGGCTTATCCAGCAAATCGACCGCACGGACATTTAGAAGTTTTTCGGCTGCCGCATTGATAGAAGTTACTCGCGTTCGCGAATCTAAAGAGAGAACCCCCGCAGTAATGTGTTGCAATACAATTTCTAGATACTGACGCTTGTGTTCCAACTCTTCATTAGTCATCTGTAAATTAAACTGAGCACGCTCCATGAAAGTTTTTTGTTCTTGCAAATCCTGCGTCATTTGATTGAAAGAACTCACCAATTGCCCAGTCTCATCATCTGCCGAACCTTGCAATCGAATGCTATAATTCCCTAGGGCCACTTCTCGCGTGGCCTCAGCAAGGTTTTGAATAGGACCCGTGATTTCTCGAGCAACATAAAACCCCAACCAAGTTGCAGAAAAAAGAATAAGAAGCACTACCAATCCAATGAGAATCATATAGCTCAAACGAATCATCTGAGCACCTGGTTTAAGATCTTCAAAATCGCCTAAAATCTGTTCAACACTTTTCAAAATCTGCGTCTCAAAACGAACTTCGGTTACGACAATCCCACGCAAAGAGCCCGTGAGAGGATCCCGTATTGGAGCACTACCATTCACAACATCTTGACCATCCTCACCCGTTACACGACTATGTGACTTCAAAAGCAAGTTTTCGGAAAAAATATGAAGCGCTTCTTTAACGTAGCTTCGACTTGTGCTCATAGAAAAGCGTCTTTCGGAAGCATTCGTGCTCCAGAGCAATAGCCCAGTTAAAGAATAGACTTTAACGGAATTCAATCCATAATCACTATCAAAGCCAATTAGACCTTGGGCACCAATAGCAAACAAATCTGCACTTGCATTATCTGGCGGACCAATCAAAGATACTCTTTGCAAAGCAAGACTTGCTAAACTTTCTAAACGCTTTTGATCTTGTTTGTAAATATGAGATCCCGCTTCCTGTGTTTTTTGTATAGTAATTTGCACTTTCTCCGAGAACCAAGTTTCAAAGCTTGTCGTAATAAAACGGGTTGTGACATAAAAAAGAATAAGCGTTGGCGTCAATGCAAAAAACACCAATGCAATAACCAATTTGGTTCTCAGTTTCGAACCAAGCACCCCACGTTTTCTTTCAACAACAAGTTTGGTGATATTTCTCAACAAAAGAAAACCAAGTATCAAAATAATGATCACGTTGAGATTGATTAAAGAAAAATAGACAAGTGTAGACAAAAACTCCCGATTGACGGAAAGCAGCTCCCCAAGAGAAAAAAGCCGAGTTTCTAGCCTGCTAATAACAACTAGCAAGATGGTGCAAATGACCATACCTAAAAACTCAGCTAAACGACGTTTTTCATCACGGATCTTGGGGGACATTGAGCTCATAAGTTCTCTACAGTGAGGGGAATTTTAGCAAACATACGAGATTTATGCTTAAAAACAATTTGATAGTTTTGCTTGTCAGAAAATTCTTTTGGTTTTGACTCTAACAAAGGAATTACTGCAAATGAAATTTCTTTGTTATCTTTTATATTAGTCACCATTTTAGTAATCTTAAAATGATCGCTTTTCTTTAATTTTAATACCTCACCCTCTCGCATAACTCGATTTTTTCCGTTGACCGTAATGTCTATATAACTAAGAGCAGGTTCAAGACGATGCAAAAAAATTGCCCCATGCAAGACTTCGCGGGAGCTCGCCACAAGAGCATAGACCGCACCCGTAGGATCAAGAGCCCCCTCCTTTCCAACCAAATCGATTGAAGTATCGACCGTAGAATTACGAACTTCAACAGACCCCTTAAACCCAAGTCCTGGGATTCTAAGTTGCGCAATTGGCTTTTTTGGATCACGAAGAGATGCGCTCACAACCTTCAAAATATCTCCACGTACATAACTAAGCTCATCGCCGTTAGATACTTTCTTTGTTCTTCCATTAACGGAAAGAATAACGTAGTCAAGAATAGCTGATTCGTCTTGCGCTAACTTTAATGCTCTGAAGTCTCGAGGCAGATCCCAAGCCAAGACTAAACTTGCAAGCAACGTCAATCCTACAAATCTAAAGACCTTCTGATTTAAAGAAATCAAAGCCCACCTCACTTCCAAAGTGTCAGTACATGGTTCTTCGTATGCAACAACTGGACATTGCCTACACGGTGCATTCGACAGAATCCAATTGTTTATGCAAAGCTTTCCCTAGTTTTTATTTAAAGCTAAAATAGCGTTTATGGCAAATGCTGCTCTAGGAGAAGTTTTTCTAAAGCCGACAGACATGAGTTGTCCTAGCATCTGCCATGCCTAGACCTATAAATGCTTAAACAAGGATAAAATATGCTTCATCCACCGGAACTCATCTCAGGCTTCGGTCACTTTCTCAAGATTATAGGGAAGAAAGAGGCGACAGTGCAATCCTACTGCCAAGACCTCACACAGTTTTTGGAGTTTTTGGCCGAAAATAATCTCTCACTCGCAAGCACCGACAATAAAACATTGTCACATTACCGAACCTCACTTTGGGAAAGAAATTCTGGCGGAAAGCAAAATTCCTTTCGACGCTCAGTAATTGCCATTCGCCAATTCTATCGCTGGCATGCTAATTCTAACCCTGAAAAATTCGCATCTGCCGATTGTCTCGTCATCCCTGAACGAATCGAAGCCCTTCCGCCCAAACTTTTAGACCGAGATATAGATTCACTTCTGAAAGCCACAGAGAGGAGCTCTCCTCTCAAAGCTACTCGCGACCGAGCAATTCTCATGCTTCTTTGTTTTGAAGGCGTCAAAGTTAGTGAACTAATCTCATTAGAATGGAAACACCTGCTTCTACATCCAAATGAAAGCACGCTAACAATTCCAGGAGAGCGAGGACGTCTCCTTATACTCAATAAACAGACCTCGCAAATCTTAGACGAGTACCAAAAATCGGTTGCCACTTATGAGCCGACGATCCCCAAACATTATCGCATGCTTCTGGGCTTCAAAGGTCGAGATTTAGCAGTACTAGCACCTCATGTAACACGGCACGGCTTAAAGTTTATGCTTTACGAGCTTGGGCAAGCTTGTCAAATTCCACACCTCAATTCTGAAATGCTAAGACACCATGCTATTCAATACCAACTTGAAAGGGGTCTAGAACCTGAAAAAATCATGAAGCATCTAGGATTGAAGCGAATGGGCAATATTGCAAAACACCACAGGCTCTGCACAAAACATGCACCAAACTAAGTCTCACGAATTTTATTTAAGCGAAGCCCTACGTCTAGCAGCAAAAGCAGAGGCGTTGGATGAGGTTCCTATCGGAGCTGTCTTGGTTCAAGATGGTAAAATAATAAGCGAAGGTTACAACCGCAGAGAACAAGACAAAAGCCCTCTGGGTCATGCAGAAATCATGGCTATTGAAGAGGCCTGTCGGAAACTCAAGACCTGGCGACTGAGTGATTGTGATTTATATGTAACACTGGAACCATGTCTTATGTGTGCCGGAGCTTTGGTACAATCTCGTATCCGCGCTGTCTATTTTGGGGCGTTCGATCCTAAGGGAGGTGCTCTGGGCAGTCTCTACAAAATAAACGAAGACATGCGCCTCAATCACCGATTTCCTGCGACTGGGGGTATTTGCGCAGATCAGTGTGGAACTTTATTACGTGAATTTTTTCAAAAGAAACGAAAGAAAAGCTCCTGCTAATATGCCATCAAAAACTTCTTCTAATCGACACCATAAATTAGCAGGCAATGAATGCCATCCTGATCTCTTTTATGCAGCATCAACAGAGATTATGAGATCATAAATCTCTTTGTACGCATGCATCGTATCAACCTCAGATGAGCTAAGAAGGCCTTTTTCCAGAGCTTCCTGGAGCCTCTGATGCGGACGCCCCTTCGTGAGTTGTCCCTTTCGCATCGCAAGAGTCACTTTTTGCAAGATCATCGCAGATGATGCCGCTAACTCATAGGCTCTATCGAGTTGATACATCCGTTCAATGTCTTCTTGAGGTAAGTAAATGCCTGACTTGGTGAGAAGGTCACGGAATGAAGGATCACTTACACACATTTGGACAATGCGGGTTGCTAGCTTATCATCTGGTTGAGCCGATAACGGATTAATGCGACTCCAACGCAGAAAGATGGACTTGAAGACCCAACCTAATACCGGAATATCAATATTTTGATAGATTGATTGAAACGCATTCTCAATTTTATGAAGAGCATACTGTGCAGCATAATGAACAAGGGCCTCTTCATTCTTGGATTGCGAACTCTCGTAACGACGCAAAGTCGCTGTGAGCAAGTACATCCAAGATAAAATATCGGAAAAACGACCAGTTAATTTTTCTCTAAATTTTAAATTTCCCCCATAGAGCAACATGGCAGCTTCACTCATTACAACAAAGGCTGTAGTCGACCAACTTAACTTACGGTAATAGGATGCCATACGAGAGGAGGGACAACGCACCAACTTTGCACGCGTCAAAGTTATAATAAATAGGCGACAGATGGCTTGCATGATGCGACCAATGTGATTCGTGAAGGCCTCATCAAAACCCCTGACGTTTCCTTCTTGAAGCGCTTTGATTTCTGCGTATGCATAGGGGTGACAACGTATAGCTCCCTGCCCAAATATGATCATAGAACGTGTGAGTATATTCGCACCTTCGACCGTGATCGAAATAGGAGCTGCCATATAGTAACGAGCAATCACATTTTTGAGGCCGAGTGAAATTCCCGCTCCTCCCCAAATATCCATAGACTTGCTTGCTACCATTCTATGTATTTCAGTCGCTTGGTATTTTGTAATCGCGGAGATCACTGCCGGCTTGATTCCACGATCCAGAGCACCGACTGTGAAGAGCCTTGACGCTTCAATCACATAACCTAAAGCAAGCGTTTCTGCAAAAACCTCATCAATACCCTCAAAACGCCAGAGTGGATTAGAAAATTGCTGACGAACTTTGATATAGGACGATGTTGCACGAAGCATTTTCTTTACCGCACCGCTACTATATGAAGGTAGCGATAGAGAACGTCCAGCTGCCAAGCATTCCATTAGCATTCGCCAACCTTTACCAATACCAGCAGCTCCACCGATCACCTGCGTAATAGGCACAACAACATCAATTCCTTCTAGAGGAGAGTTGATGAATGGCACACCGAGTGGATCATGACGCAGGCCAATGTTCACACCGGGTGTCTGACTAGGAACGAGCACACAAGTAATGCCAAGATTTTGAACCTTACCTAGAAGCTGATTAGGATCGAGAACTTTGACTGCAAGACCAAGAACTGTAGAGGCAGAACCGAGCGTGATGTAGCGTTTTTTCCAGTTAAGCTTGAGACACAACTCTCCCTTTGAGTCATGGATAAGCACCCCCTCTGCCTCGATCGAACCAGCATCTGAACCAGCATCAGGCTCTGTAAGCGCAAAACATGGAATCTCCTCTCCACTTGCTAGGCGAGGGAGGTAGAAGCGTTTTTGCTCATCCGTGCCATAGTGCATGATGAGTTCTGCAGGCCCTAAAGAATTGGGCACCATCGTTGTTATTGCAAGAGGAATGCTACGGCTCGCAACTTTCTGTACGACTTCACTATGCGCTGCTGCAGAGAAGCCCAATCCACCAAACTCCTTTGGAATGCACAAACCAAAGAATTTTTCTTTTTTTAGAAAGGCCCAGACTTCTAAAGAGAGATCTTTGTTGCGATAACTCTCTTCATCTTTGCAAAGTTTACATAATTGCTCACAAGGACCTGCCAAAAAGGCTTTCTCTTGTTCACTCAACTGCGCCAAAGGTTCAGATAGAACTTTCTCAAAATTTGGTTTGCACTGAAAAAGCTCCGCATCAACCCAGAGATTGCCTGCTTCCAGAGCAACTTTTTCAGTTTCAGAAATCACAGGCAGGAGTTTTTTAGCCTGGATAAAGGCCATAACGTTACGGGTAAAGAGTAGGCGACGTAGAGGTGCAAAGATAAAAATACCAAAGCCCACTGCGATTGCACTGCAAATCCAAAGCGGAAGCCCGATTGAGATAGCAAAGGCCGTACAAAACAATCCCCAAAGCCAAAGCGGGAGAGCAAAATACCCAAAGCCGATTAAAACTAGCTTCGCAAAAAGCCAGCTCTGAAACAAACTCCAATCACTGAGCATGCCATACATAATCCCCATCGACGACCCCCATAAAGAAAAAGGACCATCCGCAAGAAGATGGCCCTTTTTCTTTATCATTGGTCAATAATTTAAGCTACTTAAAGCTCGTTGAAGCAGTCTTATGTCGACTCATCTCATAAAGGAGGACAGCACCTGCTGCAGAAACATTCAACGAATCTGCATCACCATGCATGGGTATTGTGACTAACTGATCCGCATGGGAAATCCAAAATGGATCTAAGCCCTGATCTTCACTACCCAACAATAGAGCAGAGCGAGATTTGTAGGGCACAAGGTGGTAGAAAATACTGGCATTGGAAAGAACAGCTGCATAGATCGCTATGTTTTTTTCTTTGCAATATGCGTAGATCTCATCACGAGTACACTCTGCAATCGGGATTGAAAAACAACACCCTAAGCTGGACCGTATGACATTCGGATTAAGAAGGTCGATTTTGGTATCAACCAAGATGACTCCATTAACACCAGCACCATCTGCTGTACGTAAGAGTGCGCCTAAATTGCCGGGTTTTTCAACGCCCTCAATAAGAAGTAAAAATGGATCCGCTGCGAGTGCAAAGTCTTTGAGAGTGCGTTCTTGTGTTTTGCACACCAGAACGAGCCCTTCCGCATCGTCACGAACAACGATCTTATTGAAGCAAGCTTCATTCAACTCATAAACTTTTACCGATGAACTTACGAGAGAGTTGAAAAGCTCCTCCGCATTTTCAGTGAGAAGAGCTGGACAAATGTAAATCTCACTAATGATCTGCCCATTAGCAAAAGCTTTTTGCTGTTCACGAACACCTTCAACAACAAATTCTCCGTAGCGACGACGGGCCTTACGCTCGTGGAGGGCAACGACTTTTTTAATTTGAGCATTCTGAAGACTTGTAATGATCGTTCGTATCGGCACTTTCTTAGACTCCATCGCGAAGCCACAGACAGTAAGAACCGCTTGGAAGTTTACGCGAACTTTTCGCTTCACTAATGGATAACTCACCCGAACGCAAAGCACCCTGGTTTTTGAATAGATCGCCTAAGATGTTTTGCAAAGCGAGACCTGTAATACCAGGCGTATGGCAAGATAAGAAAAGAAACGCAAAAGAGTCCGAACAGAGTTGTCTGAGATCTGTTAATAAATTCCAAAGGTCATCTTCGATCTTCCACACTTCATTCTTTGCACCACGCCCAAAACTTGGGGGATCGAGAATAATGCCATCGTATTTAGAATTTCGACGTAATTCTTTAGTCACAAACTTGCGCACATCATCAACCAACCACCGCACCGGCCTGTCTTTGAGGCCAGCAAGTTCAGCATTCTCTCGGGCCCAATCTACACTTTTCTTTGAAGCATCGACATGCGCTACATGAGCACCTGCCCGCGCCAACTGCAAAGTCAAACTTCCCGTATAGGCAAAAAGATTGAGGCAGCGAAAGGAACCTTCATGCGAGGCAATTACAGATTCTAAGGAGGGCCACTCTTGATAATGCTCTGGGAATAAACCAATATGCCCAAAATCTGTCAAACGCACTACAAATGGAATGCCGTCTTGACGAACACTCCATTGCGTCGGCAATCTTCGTCCTCGAATTTGCCAATCACCTTTGCCGCTATCATCTCGACGAAATATAGCATCTGCTTTCTTCCATTCGGATTCAGCTAGATGAGGTTTCCATACAGCCTGCAGAGCTGGACGAACAAGAACATAGTCTCCAACACGCTCTAATTTTTGAAAATTGCCACTATCAAGAAGCTGGTACTCATTTTGGGATGTCACGGTCGTTTATTCACTCAAATATACGCTGGAAGAATCCACCACCATCTTTACGGTGAATGTTCTCCTCAGAGATTTCTGCAAATTTTTCCAAGATTTCTCGTTGCTGTTTGCTAAGGCGCTTAGGAATTTTTATTGCTAATTCCACAATAAAATCACCCTGACCAACACCTCGAATATGCGGAACGCCTTCACCGCTCAGAGTAACACGATCCCCATGTTGAGCTCCTGCAGGTACTGTTATTGATTTAGGACCTTTTAGGGTTGGAATCTCAACGCTGCATCCCAATGCTGCTTGCACCATGGAAAGCTCAAAACGCAAGATGATATCAAAACCATCACGAATAAACGTCTTACTTTCAAGAACGTTCAACACTACATAGAGATCCCCAGCAGGTCCCCCAAACGATCCTGGTTCACCCTCACCGGACACTCGTAGTCTCAAGCCACTATCGACACCTGCTGGAGCTTTGATCTTAAGTTGGCGTTTTTCTGCAACAGCTCCCCGTCCTCGACATTTCTGACAGGGGTCTTGAATTACCTGGCCTTCGCCATGACAGGTAGGACATTGGACAGCAACACTGAAAAAACCCTGGCTACGTCGAACTTGACCATCACCACCGCAGGTCGTACAGGTTGACGCTTTGGAGCCAGCTTTGGCTCCACTGCCACTGCAAGTAGTACATTCAGCTTGGCGTTGAAAGGAAATTTCTTTTTCAGTTCCAAAAACAGCTTCTTCAAAACTGATCGTGAGTTCATATTGCAAGTCGGAACCGCGGCGGGCACGAGTGCGTCCTTTAGAACTGCCTCCGCCACTAAAGCCAAAAAAATCTTCAAAAATAGAGCCGAATGACGAAAAGATGTCTTCAACATCACGCGGACCATTATAACCTCGGCCAGAAAGTCCTTCATGACCAAAGCGATCATAGATTTCTTTCTTTTTTGCATCACTTAGCACTTCGTATGCTTCGCTAACAGCCTTGAAGCGATCCTCGGCACTTGGATCATCAGGGTTGCGATCAGGGTGAAATTGCAGGGCAGCCTTGCGATAGGCAGCCTTTATTTCTGAGGCGCTTGCCTCTCGAGCTACACCAAGTAATTCATAGTAATCTTGCTTTGCCATAGCCACTCTTGCGCTTAGCGCAAGCCTTTCATTAGAATTTTAAAAAGGGAGCTGTCTGAGAAAGGGGTACCGAAAGGACACCCTTAGGTGGCCCCTGATAAACAATCTGACCGCCTTGCTCTGCCGCATTTGGTCCGACTTCAATCAGCCAATCCGCATGTTGAATCATATCCAAATGGTGTTCAATGACTATAATCGTATGTCCTTTTTGCGTTAGAAAATCAAGGTGTTTCCAAAGATTATACACATCTTTGTCCGACAAACCAGTTGTCGGTTCATCAAAAACCAAGAGCAGAGGTTTACGTTGGATACCGGTCTCTTTCAATAAACTCAAGAGCTTCAACCTCTGAGCCTCACCTCCCGAAAAAGAGCTCGTGGCCTGACCAAGGGTCAGATAACCCAACCCTAGCTCCAAAGTGGGAGCCAAAGTCTGACGTATCTCGTTATGATCAAAGAAAAAATCAAAGGCCTGATGCACCGTCATTTGTAAAATGTCGAGTAGGGTTTTACCTCGTACTGTTACCGACAAAACATCGGGACTAAATCTTTTGCCCTGACACTGCGGACAACTGACTTGGACCTCTCCAAGAAAAGACAGATCCTCATCGACAAAGCCAAGCCCCTTGCAGGTTTCGCAACGTCCACCAGGCACATTAAAGCTAAAGGATCCTGTCGTTAGATTCAACTCCTTGGCACGCGGTTGCCGAGAGAAAAGACTGCGAATATGATCAAAAACTCCAAGATAGGTCGCTATGTTCGAGCGACTGCTGCGCGAAAGACCACGTTGATCAATAAATAAGGCCTGATCGAATTTTTGAAGAATTCCCTTGGGACCAATCTTGCCTTTTACATCAGGAGCGTCTCGTCCTTCCATCGTAGCATTCAAAATTGGAACAAGCGTATGTTGAATCAAACTTGTTTTGCCACTTCCACTCACTCCGCAAACAACTGTAAGCGCCCCCAAAGGAAAGGCAACCGACACATTTTGCAAATTATGCGTCGAGACATCTTCCAATTTAAGCCATGAGGAATACTGAGAGGACTTTTTCTCGGGATAATTCACAGGAATCACTGCTACAGCATCAGCACCACTACGAGTGATCTTCCCACCCAAATGCCCAGACCCTGGACCAATCTCTAGAACATAATCAGCTCCTTGAATAATCTGTCGATCATGTTCAACAACTATCACGGAATTTCCTTGATCACGGAGTTCATAGATAACATCCAGCAAACTTTGGCTGTCTCGAGCATGAAGACCTGCTGTCGGTTCATCAAGACAGTACATCGTATCTGTCAGGGCGCTGCCTATACAACTAGCCATATGAATTCTCTGCAATTCTCCTCCCGAAAGAGTGCCCGTTGTGCGACTTAAGCTCAGATAACTCAAGCCAACTTTGAGTAAATAGTAAATACGACTTTGAATTTCTTCATACGCTTCTGTTAAACCCGTTCGATCTTGCTGAGAACCTTGCAAACCAATCCGAAGCGCTTGTAACCAAGCTTGCAAATCTTTGACAGCTAGGTCTTGAACTTCCGCAATATTCTTTCCATTCAACTGATAAACCAACGCTTCACGACAGTAACGACTCCCATTACATCCGGGACACGTCTTGTAGGATTTGAATCGTGCGGAATGAATGCGATAATGAGCTTTGTATTTTTGCGCATCCAACCAATCAAAATAAGCAGAGATTCCAAGGAAAATTTCTGGACTTCCCTCTCTAAGCCAATGCCACTCATCCTTTGTATAGTCTTTGAAAGATTTCTTGATATCGATTTTGTTCTTTTTCGCACTTTTCTTTACCGAATCATAAAGTTCAGCATGAGACCCAAAGTTAAAAGGTGCAATGCCATTTTGTGCAATCGATGAATTTTTATCTGGGATAATTTTATCCCAATCAAGTTCTGCAATGCGACCGTATCCGTGACACTGATCGCAGGCACCAAGCGGATGATTGAAAGAGAATAGAACCATCGACGCTGCAAGGTATCGAATGCCACAGTTCACACATTCCAAATCTGTAGAGAATGCTAAAGATCTCTGTTCAGTCTGGATCAAACAGCGACCACGACCGAGTTTTAATGCAAGGTCTATTGCTTCACGAAGTCTACTTTCTTGGTCATCAACAAATGATATTCTATCGATAAGCACAGCTGTTTGGTGAATCTCGACAGGATTCACCTCTTCTAAGTTCATCACCTTGCTATTCAAAAGAACCCGAACAAAACCTTGGGCCTGAATTTGAGTTTTGAGTGCAGTTCCATTTAAGCCTACCCAACTTTGCAATGGTGCTAAAATACTTAAAGAGTCACCTATTCCAAGTTCAGACTTCAACTCTTCTAATATGGAAGACGTGTGGTGTTTTTTTACGGATCGCTGGCATTTGTAGCAAACAATGCCAGCTAAATGTGTGAACAGGGTTTGCACTAAATGTGTTAGTTCGGTCAATGTCCCTACTGTTGATCTTTGATTAGAACCGACTCGTCCTTGTCGCACAGATATAGCTGGAGGAAGATTACCAACGGAGTCAACCTTGGGTTTCGGCAAAGCTTTCAAATACTGACGAGCAAAACTCGACAGAGAATCGACGAAACGTCGGTAGGATTCGGCATATAGAGTATCAAAGACCAGCGAACTTTTTCCTGACCCCGACACTCCTGTGACCACCGAAAGTTTATTCAAAGGAAAATGTACGTCAATGCCCTGCAGGTTATTTGTAGATACGTTGGTCAATGATATTTGCTCTGCAATTTTCACAGCCTATTCCTTTCTTTTAGGGCTCGGACTATAATAAAAGCAAACACGTAGCAAGTCTTGGGCGCGTCCTAGAACGATCCCCAGCGTTTGAAGGTTCTTTATGCCCCAGTTCCTTAAGCCAAGTTTGCGAGTGCTACTTATGATTCTACCGGTTGCTGGGATTGTATTTGCAACCTTGTTCCTGATTTCCCAATACAACTCTTCCTCTAAAAAATTAAATTTTGATGAGGCTCCCGAGCCCTTAGGTTATGCATCAATTGGCAACCTGCCGCCTCAAATCCCCCTAATAGAAAAGCCCTCCCAGGAGACGGAGTATACACTGGAGATCGCTACCTGCGAGGACAAACATTGCATTGCAAAGACCCTCCATACGCTTCGTAAAAAAGGGGTCGACGCCTTTTACACCCCCTTTCGAGTCGACCAAGCAATCATCTACCGTATCCGTCGGGGCATTTTCTCGTCACGACGCTTGGCTGAGAGAGCAAAGTTTAGCCTTCACAAGCAGTTTAAAATCCGCGCTAAAGTTGCTGAACTCTAAGGGTCACATATAACCATACCGCCAGCAGATTGCACACTTGTGTCAGATGCAACGTTTCTGTAGTTTTCCATCCTAGGATAATGACTCAAATAAGGGCGGAATTCTCGACCTTCAGAGAACAACCAAGGCGCCCGCTGGCT
The DNA here is from genome assembly GCA_964635325.1 of uncultured Pseudobdellovibrionaceae bacterium. Classification (GTDB taxonomy): domain Bacteria; phylum Bdellovibrionota_B; class Oligoflexia; order Oligoflexales; family Bog-1112; genus BOG-1112. The sequence continues at coordinate 4,157 of CAZWOL010000026.1, read as the reverse complement.
AGCATAGGCAGGAAAAGTGCAAGATACCAAATTAATTCGAAACTTCTGCATCATCGCGCACATTGATCATGGAAAATCAACCCTTGCTGATCGGCTTTTGGAATTCACAGGCACCATTACCGAACGTGAGATGAGATCCCAAATCCTTGATAGCATGGATATCGAACGAGAACGTGGGATAACTATTAAAGCGCAAACTGCAACGATGAAGTATCGCCACAAAGACGGCAATACCTACCAGCTCAATTTAATTGATACTCCTGGACACGTAGATTTTAGTTATGAGGTATCTCGCAGTCTAGCTGCATGCGAGGGCGCACTGGTGATAGTCGATGCTTCGCAAGGCGTCGAAGCACAGACTATTGCAAACGTAAATTTAGCTTTAAAAAGCAACCTTGTGCTTATCCCCGTACTCAATAAGATTGACCTCCCCAATGCAGATGTCGAAAAGGTTTCTACAGAAATTGAAGAGGAGCTTGCGATCTCAGCTGCAGAAGCTATACCTGCAAGTGCAAAAGCAGGTCTTGGCATTGACCTGATTCTCGAAGCTATTGTTGAACGTATCCCCCCCCCTGTAGACAGAAACTCAGAAACATTAAGAGCCTTGATTTTTGATAGCTGGTTTGATGCCTATCTGGGTGCAGTCTCATTATGCCGCATCGTATCGGGTAAACTTCGACTTCACGACCAAGTCATGATGATGTCGACAGAAAAAAAATTCGAGGTACTTACCGTCAGTAAATTGAATCCGAAACGCGTCGATGTTACTGAATTGACGAGCGGTGAAGTGGGCTTCATTTCAGGTTCGATAAAAAACGTTGGTGATATGCGTGTTGGTGATACGGTCACCAGCAGTGCTCATCCAAGCCCTGAGCCATTACCTGGTTTTGAAAGCGCTAAACAAATGGTTTTTGGGGGCATTTTCCCTATCGATGCCAGTGACTACATCTTGCTCAAAGATTCTGTTGAGAAATTAAAACTCAATGATGCAAGCCTTTCGACAGAAGTTGAGAATTCCAATGCTTTGGGTTTTGGTTTTCGCGCAGGCTTTTTAGGCCTTCTACATATGGATATTATCCAGGAGCGCTTAGAACGAGAGTACAAGCTTAATCTCATTTTTACAGCTCCATCCGTTGCCTATCATGTCTATCCTTTGAAAGGAGATATGATCATTGTAGATAACCCCGCTAAACTTCCAAACCCCTCTATGATTGAACGCATCGAAGAACCCTATATGATGCTAACGATTCACACACCGGAAGAGTACATCGGGGTTATTCTTAAATTGTTACAAGAAAAACGCGGCACCCAAAAAAATATCGAATACAATTCCCAAAAACGAGTCATTATCAAATATGAAATTCCAATGAGCGAAATGATCTTTGATTTTCACGACAAGCTGAAAAGCATGTCGCGAGGTTATGCTTCAATGGATTACGAGATTCTGGACTATCGCCCGGGAGATCTTGTAAAACTTGATATCATGGTTAATGGCGAACCAGTTGACGCCTTAGCCTGTATAGTTCATCGCACTCATTCCTATTATAAGGGACGAGCACTATGCAAAAAGCTCAAAGAGTCTCTGGATCGCCATATGTTCCAGATTGCCATCCAAGCTGCCATTGGCAGCAAAGTGATTGCACGTGAAACTATTTCTGCTTTACGCAAAGATGTCACAGCTAAATGCTACGGTGGAGATATTTCTCGAAAACGTAAACTTCTTGAAAAGCAGAAAGAAGGAAAAAAACGTATGAAAGCCGTTGGCAACGTCGAAATTCCACAAAAAGCCTTCCTTTCAATTTTAAGCCTCGATGAGGAATAATATCTTCTTTCGATTATTTCACAAAGAATTGGTCAGCTTATTTTTTGCTGCTTTGAGCTTTTCAGAGCAAGCCCTTGCACAAGACAAAGACAAACTGACCATTGAAAAATCCATCCAAGACAGCTTTATTAAAACTCTACCAGAAGCTGTGGCAGACTCTACATTAAGTGATAGCACAGCATTTGCACTAAACATGATCTTCACAGGTGTAGGATCTCCTCTAACCCTTGCCAATTACTACATTTGCAACCTTGTGAATTATTTTGTTCGAAAAACGGGTAAAGACTACCTTCATGAGAGTAGTTCCTCTCTTCAAAATTGCCTTCTTGGAGTACTTGGAGGTGGAGTTGAAGGCACTCTCCAACTTTTTGTATTGAGAGACAGACACCTTGTGCGGCGCATACAATTATCAAGATTACTACGAAGCGCACTTAATGCTGGTCTCTATGAATTAAGTGAAGCGTATTTAGATATCACACATGAAAACAAAGATTACGCTATCTTTTACGGCATTACAGTAGGCATCGAAAGCTTCGATCGTTTCCTGGAGTTTTGTTTTGAAGAAAGTAGGAATTTGAATAATTTTTGGATGGCTATACGGGAAGGTATTGCCTATGGTTTAGGCGTAGGAGCTACAACAGATACATCACATGCATATTATTCCCAAAAATTGGAACAATGGGTGCGTTCTTGGTTAGAAAACTCCGAGTCGGAAAAAAACTTTGAAAAAGAGGAAATTTAGTGGTCGAGATTTTCCCGACTCGATGAGAGAGACTCTGACTTTTTAAAGAGATAGGAAATAATCAAATCCGCGACATCAATTCCTGTTGCTTCTTCAATCCCCTTGAGGCCTGGTGTTGAATTAACCTCTAATACTAGTGGTCCTCGATCAGAACGAAGTATATCCACACCTGCGACTCCCAAGCCCATTGCTGCGACAGCACGCAACGCAGTGGCCCGCTCTTCCGGTGTAATTTCAACTAATGTGCCCTTACCACCACGATGCAGATTAGAGCGAAACTCCCCTTCTTTAGCCTTACGCAACATGGATGCTACGACTTTATCTCCAACAACAAAGCACCGAATATCTGCACCCGCAGCTTCTTTAATAAATTCCTGCACAAGAATATTTGCATTTAAATCACGGAAAGCCTCGATCACAGACTCTGCTGCTTTCTTAGTTTCTGCAAGAACGACGCCGATACCTTGAGTACCTTCAAGAAGCTTAACCACAAGTGGTGATCCACCAGCAATATTAATCAGTCCCTCTATATCTTTAGTCGAATGCGCACACCCTGTAACAGGCAGGCCTATTCCCTTTTGCGAGAGTATTTGCAGGCTGCGCAATTTATCTCGAGAACGCGTAATTGCTTGAGAACGATTCAGACTTAATATACCCATAGTTTCAAACTGCCGAACAACAGCTGCGCCGTAGAAGGTGTGAGATGCCCCTATTCTAGGAATAATGACGTCTACATCTTTTAATTCTTTACCAGCGTAGACAACAGTAGGAGCACTCGAAGCTATATTCATGTAGCAACGCAAATAATCAATAACACGAACATCACATCCACGATTTTTTGCTGCTTGCACTATCCTTTGTGTGGAATAGAGCTTTGGATTCCTAGAAAGAATAATAATTTTCATTTTGATCTTCCGAACAAGTACGATTTTTGAGGATTCACTAGGAGATGGCCACGAAGAGCCTGTCTTCCCAACAACATACGAAAACCCATCTGATCTCTATTAACAAGGGTTAGCTCTATCTCCCATTTCAAATCTCCCAACCTCAAAGTAGTCAGTATCACTGGCCTCAAAGTAACTTTTCCACCCGAGTCACGCACCGACCGTTTTTCAATAACTTCTGCTTTGGCATATCTGACGGAAAGCGTGCTTTTTTGCAATGGGTGAACTTTAAATTTCACCATATTGCGCTGACCTTCTTTGTACTCGTATACATCATAAGCATGCAAAGCTGATGTTCGAGCACCCGTATCGATCTTTGCTTTAATTTTTCCAAGCCCAAGATCAGATAAAGAGACCCACTCTCTCCATCCAATTACCTTACCCTGCTTTGCAGGTTCGGCCTTCAACTTCGGAGGCTTACGCACTTTTATAGAGGAACTAATGCTATAACTCATGCCCCTCCCAATCCTTATTTCTGGAATGCAAATATCACTCTGAATAGCAGAATAGTAAAAAATATCTAAGTTCTATTTTGTGTGGGATATAAAGGAACACAAATAGGCAAGACTTTCATCTACGATATAATTTAGAAATAAAAAAACCTCTGTAATGATATTACAGAGGTTTTTAAAATAAAGGGCTGCATTGA
>CAZWOL010000025.1:0-39099 GCA_964635325.1 uncultured Pseudobdellovibrionaceae bacterium | reverse complement strand
TCAACATTTTCTTCGACTAGGCATTGCTCCAGTCCCTTTCATAGGAAGCTGGAATACATATGGGCAAGTTAGTTGCGATAAATTGGAAGAGTGATTTTTTAAACAAATTTTTAATGGAGTGGCTAAAATGAGATTTTTGACTATTGCTTTGACTTTAACATCGATAGCTTTGCATGCTGAAAACCGTCTTGCAGATCCAAAATTTAAGACCCACTGTGGGGGAGCAATGACGAAGTCAGAGTGTGCTGAACAATTGCAAGATTCATATGAGACCCATTGTGTTACGGAGGAGGAGTTTAATTACGGGAACTATGGTGCGGATGGTTTGCTTAGAGTCCCAATATGTGGGGTGAAGAAACACAATTTTATGGCATGGTGCTTTTGTAGTTGTCTAGCTAAGGGAACAAAGGTTCTGGTAATCGAAGTAGCAACGAATACTAAGCAATGGCTACCCATTGAGATCGTTGTAAAGAATCGTGAGATCTATCAATTCGTGGTGCCAGCTGCTAATGCAACCATGGACAATATGCAGTACGATACTGCGGAAATCGACTATTGGAGTGCTGGAGAGGAAGAAGGTAGTCTTGTTGTAATTAAGCTAATTGATGGTTCTGAACTTTCTTTGACACCAAATCATTCTGTGTTGTTGCACAGTGGGTCTTTGGTCGATGCTGAGGCATTACAAATCGGGAATGCACTTGTAAGATACGATGGGAAGCCTCTTGATATAGTGGATATAAAGAGATCTCTTGTTCAAGAAGAGGTGTTCAATGTTTGGCTTAATAAGGATAGTCCAAATGGACATATTTTATTCGCGGAAGGAATAACTGTGGGTGATGCTCTTTGGGAAAATTCACCGGAAGATGTGGTGAGCAAGTTTAAGTTTAATAAATAGTCATTGAGTGAAATGTTTTTTTTCAATAGGCCAGAACACGGGTGCTATTTTTTTGGTGTTTGTGACAGGTCAACCTGTGTGAAGATTGGGCAAAATAGTATTATTAGACAAATCGCAGAAAAATTTTATTCGAAAATATGCGCCCCAAATACTCTGAGAATGCTGCTACGATTGTCTGGAAAAATCCTAGCTTACACTATTGAAATGTAAGCGAAATAATTGGAAAGCTAGTTCTACGACGACTGTGAGGACTCGCGTTCGGAGAGTTGATGTGTATTAAAAAAATTTCAATTAGCTTGCTGATTTGGTTGGTTGTTTTTCAGATTCGTTGTTCTGCGGAGAGCAGGTCTTGGACTGCTCAAAAAGTGTCCAAGCCAAACTCTACAGATAGTATTGCATGTGATTCTTCGAGTTCTATGCTTCTTCAAAGAGAAGCTGAAATGGCCCTTATCGAAGCCAAAACTACAATTGAAGATCAGATGCTATCCAGTGATCTTGCTTTCGAAGAAACCAGATTCAGAGCTAAAGCAGCAAAAGAAAAAAGTCTTGGCCAACGCATTCTTGTTATGGATGATGGATTAGCAAAACCTACACTTCTCGGATATCAGCACAAGGTTTTAGATTACCTTACTTTTGATGCGGGTGGGACACTTGTTTCCTATAGTGAAACAGTAAATGTTCATCCTATTTTTTTGAAAATAACCGAGCTTCTTCGAGATAAATACCCAACATTACCTTCAGTTCTCTTAAAGCCAGTTTACAACTTTCTAAAGGACATTATTTCCGAGGATAAATGGCACGATGCTTCCAAGAAGGTAGGCCATGGTACATATATTGTTACTAAACTAGCGGAATATAATCCTGATGCAGAATTTGTTGCGATCGAAAATAATGGTTTTCCATACAAAGTAGCGCAAGAATTTGGCGTTGATTTCTGTCGCATGAAGGAAGTTGGAAATACTGAAAAATACAGACAGCTAATTCGATCTGCAAGGTTAGCAATCGAAGAGCTAATACAGAAGCACAAAATTGATTTTCTCAATTTTTCGTTTTCACCAGACATTTCTCATATTCAATATCTGCTAGCTGGTATATGCAGTCCCGAAGAAGCAAGATCGGCAGCAGAGATTATGATACGACTTGACCTCGAAGAGTTTTTTGCTCCTCTGTACTCTCGACGCGATAGTATTGTTATTCAAGCAATCGACCAGCTTGCGGACTATAGAGTGAAATCTATCAGAGAAGATCACTTAATTGATTGTACTAAATTTAAAAATGTAGTTCGAGTCGCAGGTTTTGGAAAGCCAATGTTTCCTATACCTATCGAAGGTTCAATGGATACTCGAATTGTACCAATATTAGAAAAGTCAGCAAAATGTATCGATTTTGCGGTCTCTCTTGGAGAACATGGATCTCTAAAAGGTAATTTACCAGCTTGTTATGTTCATTTTGTCACAGAAAGGCTAGATGAAGAAGCTCCACTACAGAAAAATGGCATAGGCTCATCCTTTGCAGCTCCAGTTGCTTTGTCTTATCTGATCTACCTAAAGAATACGCTCCCCAAAGGAACTTCTAACGAAGAGCTTATTGCCAAAGCAACTGGCGAAGCTAAGACGTGGATTAAAGATCCTATCCGTTATCGTCAGCTGGAAGTCTACCGTTTAGGAAATCTGGATCCTTAGTTCAAACTTTTTTTCACAAGCATCATAGTGGCAAGTTGACGTGTTTGCATCTGACCTACTTTTGCAGTAGAGTTTGTGTACTGTTCCACTAGAACTTTGTGCAAGGGAAGCTGTGATGAAGAGGCTGTATTCGGTACTTTTTCTCATAACGAGTTCTCTAGGTAATGCTGCAGACGCTTCACCTTCTGCAAATGCAAGTCGAATGTCCATAGAAGAGACGATCAGTCGTGCTCTTACGGTCTCTCCGTTGCTTAAGTCAGCGCAGGCAGGTGAACAGGCGCAGAGAGAAAAAAAACGTGGCTCGTGGTCTGATCTGGGTCCTCGCGTCAAAGTCAATTACAACGAAGTTCGTTTTGATGATACACAAGTTGCTCCAATGAATGGACAACTGGTAGTCATCCGACCTAAGCAAACTAAGGTGGGTCAGTTACAGGTCCTGCAGCCCATCACGGGTGCAATCGCTTTGCAGCAAAATGCAGGTTTGCAGGGGGCAAACCAAAGACTTCTGGAAGCGGAAACCTCACTGACCGAATCCAATGTCGCATTCTCAGCTGCAGAAGCATGGCTTCGTGCTTACCAAGCAGACCGCCAGCTTGCGATTGCTGATGCCTCGATTCTTGCAACTGAGAGTCAGCTTAAAGATGCTAGAGCTCTTGAACGTGCTGAACGCCTCAACCGCGGTGATGTTCTCAAATTAGAACTTATGGTATCTGAATCCAAAACTCGCTCAGCACAGGCTCGTGCTTTCCGTGAGATTGCTTTTGCATCATTGCGCGAAGCTGTTGGTCTAGCTCCAGATGCAGAGATTAATCTCGACAATTCTCTTCCACAAATCAGTGCACTCTCTATGGAAAGTGAGCAGGCTCTGACAACAGCTTTTGCAAGAAGAGTAGAGCTTACGAAGGCGCGAGAAGGTGCGGACATCGCTGGTTATGGCAAAAAGTTGGCATACACCCAATTTGTCCCAAATGTGAATGTTTTTCTTCAGTACGAACACAACTATGGGGAGCTCTCGGCTTTTAGTTCACAGCGCCAAGTTCGTAGTTACGGTATTCAAGCGAGTTGGGATATTTGGAATAATGGATCGAGTGTTTTTGCTATTCGTGAGGCCTCACAACGTCAGGTTCAGGCTGAAGAAGGTGTTCGTGGTGTCGAGACAATGGTACGTATGGATGTCTTGAGTGCCTTTGCTAATCTTAGGGCTGCTCGTGAATCCCTAGAGTTGGCAAAGGTTGCAGATGAGCAAGCGACAGAAGCCTATCGTATTGAGAAGGTACGCTTCAGTGCAGGTACACGTTCAGCGACCGATCTTGTTCTTGCTGAGACATCTGCTACGGGATCTAAAATTCGCAATGTTACGGCTCAAACCGATTGGATTTCTTCCCAGTTGAAATGTCAAAAGGCCTTAGGCGAAGGTCGACCACAATTCACCAAACCTTAAGAGGATGCCCATGCGTATTATTCAATCCAAGCTTAGCTTGCCGTTGCTAACATTGTTACTAACTTTCACTGCAACAGCATGTACGGGGGAGAAAGTTTCCCTGGATAGTGCAAAGACTACTGTTCCCGCAAAAGAGCATGCGAATGAAGCAGCAAAGACAGAACCTAAGAAGGAGGAAGCTTCTCATTCTGCAGTGACATCAACAGCTCCAGTCGAAGCCATCCCTGGCGTTCATACATCAAAGAGTTATGATGGTGTTGCGATGGGTGAAGCTCAACACAAAAAAGACTCGGACTATCGACTCACGGGTACAGTCTCCGCTATACGCAATTCACAGATAGCTTTCCGTACCGCAGGTTTTGTTTCTGAAATCAAGGTGAAGCCAGGCAAAGCAGTGAAGAAGGGTGAGGTTTTAGGAACCCTAGATGATCGTGACTATGTCTTGCGTTTGGCTCTTGCAAAAGCGCATCGCGACCAAGCTAAGGTTGCTTTAGAGGTTGCTGAGAAAGATTATAAACGTGAAAAACAATTGAAAGATGACAACGCTTCGACCGAAACTGTTTTCGATAAAATGCGCGCTGCTTATAATCAAGCAGACCTTAGTCTCAAACTTGCAGAGATCGAGCTTGCGACAGCACAGAATGCCTTACAAGATACGCGCCTAGCGGCTCCCTATGACTGCGTAGTTGCCTCGCAGATGAAGCACGAAGGTGAGAACGTGCCTGTAGGTACACCTGTGTTCGAAGTTTATGATACATCTGCCCCTGAGATTACGTTGCAAGTGCCCGAACGACTGATGAGTACAGTCGCAGTGGGAGCAGAGATGACCGTCACTGTTCCTTCTGCAGCGTATTCAGGCAAGGCTCAGATTATTCGCATGGTGCCGGTGATTATGCAAAAGACACGCACCTTTGAAATCACTGTGAAGTTACAAGATGCAAACGCAAAAGTTGTTCCTGGTTCTTATGCAGAAGCAACGTTGAACTGACGAATCAATACGCTGGTACTTAAAACACACTATAAAGGTGTTCTATGATTCTATCGGAGATCTCAATTCGCAGACCCGTTTTTGCGATGATGCTCAACGTAGTTTTGATCGTTTTCGGTTTGTTCTCTCTCCCACGTCTGCCAATTGATCAGTACCCGAACGTTGACTTTCCCGTTGTCACGGTGACTGTTGTCTATCCGGGAGCAGATCCTGCTTCGGTGGAGCAACGTGTGCTAAAACCTCTGGAGAAAGCGGTTAACGGGATCTCTGGACTCGATAAACTAGCCTCGACGGCCTATCGAAGTGTGGCCCAGATTGTTTTGCAGTTTGTGTTGGAGAAAAACTCCGACCAAGCTGCTCAAGAGGTTCGAGACAAGATCTTTGCAGCTCTAGCGGATATACCCAAAGAGGCACAGACTCCGATCGTCCAAAAATTCGATATCGGTGGTGCGCCTATTATGAATATCTCTCTGACTGGAGAGAGCATTCCCTATGGGCAACTTTCGCAGATAGCCAAAGATGTTGTGGTCCCGAGTCTTGAACGCGTCACCGGTGTTGCTGCAGTGAATACTGCCGGTATACGAGAGCGTGAAGTACAGATTTTTGTCGACCGAGCTCGACTTGCAAGTTTTGGTCTTAGTCCAAGTGACATCGTGCAATCTATTCAACTGCAGAACCTTGACTATCCGGCAGGTAAGGTTCAAAACGACAAAAACTATTGGACCGTACGCGTCAAAGGTCGTCTTGCCAATGGTGATGAAATTGCTCAGCTGCCCATCCTGAGTGGAAACAATAGTAATCTTCGCATCAGCGATGTCGCAAGTGTGCAAGATGTTATTGCAGAGGAAGAAACAGCCTCCTTTGTCGACAAGACCCCAACTATTTTGATGAACCTTCAAAAACAGTCGGGAACCAATACCCCTCAAGTTGCAAGTCAGGCACGTGTTGCGATTGAGAAACTTAAGTCAAAGCTTCCCGAAGGTGCTCGTCTTGAAATCGTAAGTGACAATACAGTCTATATCAAAGGGTCCATCGACGGGGTTAAGCTCGATCTGTGGTTAGGGGCATTGCTTGCAACTTTTATAGTTCTGATTTTCTTGCGTAACCTTCGGGTGACACTGATCAGTGCGACAGCATTGCCGACAGCTGTTATTGCAACCTTTGCATTTTTGCATGCGATGGGTTTTTCACTCAATATGATGTCAACCCTTGGTCTTTCACTTTCAATCGGGATTCTGATCGACGATGCGATTATCGTGATCGAAAACATCTTTAGACACCGAGCTATGGGCAAGGGTCCTGCGCTAGCTGCTAAAGATGCTACAAGTGAAATTGGTCTTGCTGTTTTTGCAACGACACTGACGATCGGTTCGGTCTTTGTTCCCGTTGCTTTCATGGAAGGGATCATCGGGCGTTTCTTCTACCAATTTGGTCTCACGGTAACCTTCGCTGTTATGGTCTCCCTCTTTGTTGCATTCACACTGACTCCTATGCTTGCTGCTCGTTTCTTGCAAGATGGTGAAGAAGAGCCCAAGAATCCTACACTCAATAAACTCTGGCACAAGCTCGAGCACGCTTTTGTATGGATGGACAAAAGTTACAAAGCGATCTTGCAGTGGTGTTTGCACCATCGTGGTTTGACTTTGATGGCCGGACTCTTCACTTTTATTTTGAGCTTTGTGCTGTTGCGATTTGTTCCAGTTTCCTTTTTTCCAAAGGAAGACAAAAGCCAATTTCAGATAAGCTATACCCTACCTGAAGGAACGACCCTCGATAGAGCTAAGATTAGAGCCTTAGAAATGTCTGAACGTCTTAGAGCCTATCCTGGTGTCGAAAAAGTAATAACGGCAATCGCAAACAACAACGAGAAAAAACCGAACAAGGCCAATCTCGATATCTTGCTCATTGATAAAGAAAAACGATCCTATACTCAATTCCAATTGATGGATCGGGTGCGCAAAGAAATGGTTCCAGATTTTATTGCGGATGGTTCGGAAGTTATTATCTCTGAGTCTGGGCAGAACAACGGTGGTGGGCGTACACAAACCATCCAGTTGATCTTTAAGTCGGATGACTGGGACAAGCTGATTGCTTTCACAGAGCAGCTCGCTCAGTTTATTCGCGAAAATATTCCAGAAGCTGTCGACATTAGTACCTCTAAGCCTAAGACACAAAAAGAATACAGAGTTGCTGTCGATCCTGGACGTGCTGCAGATCTTGGTGTGAGTACAGCTCAGGTTGGTAACGTTGTCTGGTCGTTGTTTCAAGGAGATAAGATCTCTGAATTTGAAGACAAGGGCGTCACTCACGATGTGCGCTTGCGTATATCGGACAAGGATCGAGTCGATGCACAAGACATAGCAGCTTTACAACTTCCAAACCGACGGGGCCAACTCGTCTCTCTGGGTGCGATTGCACATATTAGTGAAGCGGACTCACCTTCGATGATCGAACGTATGGACGGGCAAAGACAGGTTGCCGTGCTTGCAAACTTCACAGGTAAAGACTTGAATGCTGCAAGTACAAAGATTCAGGGCTTTGTCGACAAGAACATGCCATCTAATATGTCGATGATTCTTGCTGGGCAAACGGACATTATGAAAAAGTCGATCGCATCGATTCTGCAAGCTATGCTCCTTGCTATCTTGCTGGTGTTCATGATTCTGTGTGCACAGTACGAACGCTTCCTAGCGCCAATGGTGATCATGGCTGCGCTGCCACTGTCACTCACTGGAGCCTTTGGTTCTTTGCTTATCACAGGACAGATGATGTCCATCTACACAATGATCGGGATCATTCTCTTGATGGGTATAGTCACCAAAAACGGTATTCTTTTGGTCGACTTTGCTTTGCAGAGAATACGCGCAGGTCTTTCTGTTGATGAAGCCTTACTCGAAGCAGGACCCATACGTTTGCGTCCTATTCTCATGACAACCTTTGCTGCAGGTGGTGGGATGATTCCCATTGCGATTGGTCATGGAGCTGGGGGCGAAGCCCGTTCACCGATGGGTGTTGCTGTGATCGGGGGCTTATTGATGTCGACTTTGTTGACACTCGTGATCGTTCCCTGTCTGTTTAGTGTTGTTGAGCAGGGTATGGAGCGCCTACGCAGTCGAAGAAAAGGCTCGCATGATTCGAATGATGAAGCGATGGAAAAGCAACTGACAAGCTAGCGCCTCGTTTGAATTCATCCCGAGCGGAACGAAGTGGAGCCGAGGGATCGCCTACATTAAGCTCTGTAAATGCTTCGACGGATTCCTTCGACCTAAGACCACCTGGCTAAGCAGGCGACCCCTCGACTGCGCTCGACTGCGCTTGGTGTGACGAGGTATCACGATCAATGACAGAGACTATGCTCCTCTGTAGAATCTTTCGAACACCTTCATACACGGTAGCAAGTCCCAGGCTCCAGCTGTCTCAACTGCAGAGTGCATTGCAAGCAGTGGTAGTCCGACATCGACTGTAGCACATCCGAGTTTTGCAGCAAGGTGAGGTCCTATGGTCGAACCGCAACCCATATCCTGACGAGCGGAAAACTCCTGTACAGGCACATCGACGCTCTTACATAATGCTCTGAATACGGTTGCACTGTAACCTGAGCTTGCATAGCGATCGTTTGCATTCATCTTCAAAACAGGACCACCATTGAGCAGGGGCTTGTGATTGAGATCGTGTCTCTCTCTGTATCCTGGGTGCGTACCATGTGCAAGGTCTGCAGATATCAGAAAACTTGCAGCAAGACTTTGCCCAAAGCTGGCACTCGCATTATTGAGGGGATGAGCCTGATGAATGCGCATCAATATATCTTCGATGAAGAACGAACATGCTCCATCTGCAGTTGTGGATCCCGTTTCTTCTGCATCAAAAAAAGCAGCAACTGCTGTCTTTGGGCCACCACCATGCTGAACAGCTGTCTCGAGAGCACATTGCGCAACAAAAACCATCAGCAAGTCATCATGTCGAGAGCCTGCAATAAATTCTCTTTGAGAACCAAAACGTGTGTGAGGAGTTGCGAGAGCAAAGTTCAATTCAAACCCGTCGCATGGGCCTCCGAGTGTTTCAAATAGAGCGAGTCGAGCATCTTCACCGGAATCGCGACCTGTAATTGCCATCATCATGGTCTCGAGATTCAGAGCGCCCTTTTCGTTTTTCTCTCGATCGAGATGAATCGCAACATCAGGAATGATCGCAATGGGCCAAGGGCTCTGTACCATCTTGCGTTCAATAATAGGTAGTCCAGACTTGGAAAATTCGGGCTTGCCATTGCGAGAGCGTGCGTAAGTATACGTCTGACCTGCGAGTAGGAGAGGACGATCTAACCAGGAGCGTAATATGAGTGAACCATGACGCTCGCTCAAGAGTGTTTCGTAGTCATATAGCTTGGCCCACGGAGTCAGGCGCAAGCGAAGAACTGGACTATCTGTATGTGCACCAATCATTGCAAAACCAGCTTCTGTCGTTGCTGATTGGCCGACATGAAAAGCAATGATGCTCTTATCAGAGGGATGCGCAACAAAGTAAGCCTGACCGACGCTTAGGCTCCATTCTTGCGACAGGGCTAGTTCAACAAAGCCACGCTTTACGAAACGCTCTTTCAGAGCAGCGACAGCGTGAAAGGGGCTCAAAGCTAAATTTTGAAATGCTATGTACTCATCTACAATCTGTTCGTGATCCATATGTACTTCCTATGCAACACTATATTCCAACAGAGATACCCGCCATAAAACCACGGGAGTTGAAGTCTTCTTTTTTATTACCAAAAGAATCAGCAGTTTCAAATGCCTGATCGACTTCTGCAAAGACATGTAAGAGTGGAATGATGCGGTATTCGATACCGACACCGATATGATAGCCATGGAGATTTGTGTCGGTATTCAAAGTAGGTGTGTTGGTGTAGGTGACTTCGAGCTTGGATTCAAGAACATATCTTGCTCGTAAATAAGGAGTAAAGACTGGAACCATCGGTACCCAAGCCTTTAGATCGAGGCCCAATTCGCTGACCTTTGCACTGTTTGGAGAGCCTGTGAAGTCTGATTTTTCTAAGTCAACTATCGTATAACTGGCTCCGAATGCAAGCGGTAGCATAGGAATGGGATCTAGATTGACCCCAACAGAATAGGCTGGACCAGAGCTTTTGAATTCTTGGTTGAGAGCATCTTTAGATTCGTACCAACGATGTCCGTAGTAGGCTTCCATTTCGATTAAACTATAAGCAGCGCTTGTCCATAAAAATAGAGTTGTGACACCTAAAAGTTTTTTCAACATGCGTCGATCCCCGTGAAAGTTTTCCAACAGTATAAAGGAGATCCACTCTTCTCTACATCAAAAAAACCGACTTAACTTTTATAGATTCTCACTCAATTCTTAGAATTTGTGTAAAAAAATAGCTCTTTCCTGAGTAGAGCCTATGGTCTAAGACTCAGTAAAAAAGACTGGACGGCTGTAAGAAACTCTTGGGGTCGGGACCGATGAATGGAATGATCAGATGCAGGAATTTTCTTAAATTCGATCTTCGGGTGAGACTCTTTCATGAAGCGTAGACCATGTTCACTTAGAGCAGAACCTTTGCTTGCTTGCAGTACAAGAATCGGCAAGGTGACTGGGAGAGACTTCCAAGCGTTCCTGACTTCGGCATTTGAAGAAACATTCTCACGATAGTAAAAATCAGTGTGCGGATTGATCTTGGAGAACCATCGATCGTTTTCCTTCACTACAAAATCACGATCGATCATGTCTCTCGTCGCTTTGTAATAAGCTCCGCTTTCTAAGGCATTCAAAAGCTCTGCTCTCGTCTTAAAACCACTTTCAAATATTTGGAAATTATTTTTTGCAGGTCGCTTCCTTTGTTGCATGTCCATATCTTCGATAATGAACACAGAAGGCTTAAGAATGTCGTGACACAAGACAGACAGCTGAGCCCCCATCGAGTGAGCAATGACTACAGGCGTGACTATTTTGTGTTCTTGCACAAAACGATTAAGAGCCTCCCTCACATCTTTTAGAGTCTTGTAGCGCGCTTTATAGCTGTCGCCGTAACCAGGTAGGTCAAGACTCCAGATCTCTCCAAATTCACTTTGCAATCCTTTGATCACAGGTTCCCATGTTTCTTTGGAAGAAACCAAACCATGAACTAAGAGAAGAGGAGGTTTATGAGGCAGCGCCGTCTTCTGGAGATAGTGGCGGTAACCCAAATCATGCGCATACAAATCTTGCATCAAGCTAACAAGCAATGACAATGCTATAAAAAAAAATCGCAAAATTCTAATTCCTCTTAGTAATTCGTCCTCTATTATAGGCGAATGTCTAACAACTTAGCCAAATCTTGTAAACCTTAAATGTAGTGTAGTTTCTGAAAGCTCAAGCATTTTCTCATCAATAAAGGAGGATATTTCTAAAGACGCTTGATTCAATCATGGAGAGCTTATGCGAAATCGATCTCGTCTTGCTGCTTCTCTTCTCGTCTTTATCGCTTCCTTAGGCGCCCCCTTGTGGGCAGGTTCCGATCCAAACCAAATTTATTTTGATTTTGCAAAAAGCCTCGAAGACCAACCTGGTTTTGCATTTAGTTGGTATCAACTAGCAGCTCAAAATGGACATGCTGACGCTCAGTTCGAGGTGGCTCTAGCCTATGAAAATGGGGATGGAGTTGATGTCAATCTTGAAGAAGCGCGACGATACTATGAAGCTGCTGCAAATCAAAATCACCGTCTCGCTCTAAACAATCTTGGCGCTATGTATGCGGAGGGTCAAGGTGGCACAAGAGATTTGCAAGCTGCTGCACATTTTTATTGGCGAGCAGCTACGCTTGGTAATCCCGTCGCTGCAAATAATCTGGGGATGGCCTATGAAGATGGAGACGGAGTTCAACAAAATTTGGCAAGGGCTGAAGTCTGCTACCGTATAGCAGCAGTTCGAGGAGATGAAGAAGCGAAGCGTAACCTTGAACGTATATATCGCAATGCAGCAAACCGAGGTGATAGCTTGGCTCAGCTATATCTTGTAGATTTCTACACGAGTGGAGCCAGTGTCGGTATTGAAGCGGATGAAGCTGTAAAATGGTTGTGCCAAGCTGCAGTGGAAGGTGAGCCACGTGCGCAAAACAATCTTGCTGTTCTTTTCGAAGAAATGAAGGAGCAATATACTATCATTGCGTTAGCCTGGTACATTTTGTCAGAGAAACTAGGTGCGGATAATTTTCAAGAACTGCTTTCACGTATGACGGCAGAGGAGCTAATGAGAGACTTCATAATCCTGATTCAAAAGAAATGTTTGAGCGAAAGTCAGGTACATGAAGCATTGATAGCTGCGAATCATAAAAAATTATGGAAGCAACTAAAAGTAAAGTTGCCATATAGAAGGGTTGCAAATTTTGAACTGCAAACTTTATCGGAATTGTCCGATCAGGATAATTTTGATGATGCGTCTAGCATCTTCAACTACATATCGAGAATCGTAACATCCTATTTGCCAAGTGAATCTGGTTTTGAGGAGAGCCCTATACGGATAGGACGCTCCTACTTTCCTCGACGTGAACGTGAGAGTATAGTTCCAAGCAAGATTCTTCATCGCATTATCTATGCAACTATGCTTTTTACTTTTCTAAGGCAGGCGAACGCGTGGTTTGTTGTTCCGTCGAAACTTCAACACTTTGGCAACCGGTTTGCTTAGGCAGGCGTTGTCAGTAGTCGAGCTGCTTTCAGGAGGGTGAGTGGAGTCCTCTTTAGGTACTCCAAGACTTACTTTTTCCCACAGCTTTTTGTCTTTTTGACTTTGGGCCTCAATTTTTTCCTGCGCCTTTTTTTCTTTTTGCTCCTGGCGCATTTTAAGAGTCCATTCTCGTTTCTTCTCTTTCATCTCGAGATAGACTTTGCGTCGGTACTCCTTTTGTTTCTCTTTGAGTGCCTCCTTAAAATCATCATCCATCTCAAAGATCCTTGCGTGATTCTAAGTCGGACCAACGTGCAAATAAGGTGTCAATCTCTTCCTGCGCCTTTTGCATAGCTGCGCACGCTTCACGCAATTGCTTTGGATTCGCAATAACGCTCGGATCGAGAGTTTCAGCCTCGTGCTGTGCTAATTTACGTTCGGCATCCGCAATTTTGCTTTCCATCTGCTTCAATTCATGCTGCTCCTTGAAGCTAAGTTTTTTAGCTTTTTCAGGAGTTGGTGCTTTGCTAGCAGTGGAGGTTGTTGAGGCATTTGCGCTGCTAGTGTTTGTATTGCTAGTTTTTCCAGATGCCCGTTCTTTTTGTTTAGCCTGCCATTGAGCGTAGTCTGCAAAGTGTTCGGTATTACCTTTGCCATCTAAGGCAAGCAAAACATTAGAAACGCGATCCAACATAAAGCGATCGTGAGTCACTAGGACAACGGCTCCGTTAAACTCACTCAGACTTTCCTCGAGAACCTCAAGTGTAGGAATGTCCAGATCGTTGGTAGGCTCATCGAGAAGCAAGAGATCTGCAGGTTGTAGCATGAGTTTTGCAATCAAGACTCTCGCTTTTTCCCCACCAGAAAGTTTTCCGATCGGTGTGTCCAACTGCTCAGCGCGGAAGAGGAACTTGCGTGCCCAACTGACGACATGTATGGCCTTGTCATTAACAACAACGCTATCGCTATCAGGGGCGAGTGTCTTTTTCAGTGTTAGTTCTGGATTGAGGCTATCGCGATTCTGTTCGAAGTAGACTACACGCAGCTTTTCAGCTTTTTCAATGGTTCCGGAATCTATTGGTAGCTTTCCAGCAAGTATCTTAAGCAAAGTTGTTTTGCCGCTAGCATTCAATCC
This sequence comes from uncultured Pseudobdellovibrionaceae bacterium, assembly GCA_964635325.1. Taxonomy (GTDB): domain Bacteria; phylum Bdellovibrionota_B; class Oligoflexia; order Oligoflexales; family Bog-1112; genus BOG-1112. The sequence continues at coordinate 25,311 of CAZWOL010000025.1, read as the reverse complement.
GAGTAAGCCAACCTTAGAACCTTGGGTGAGCATCAGATTTAGATCCTTCAATATGCAACGGTCACCTAGGGTTTTTGAAACTTTGATCAGGTTGACAAGCTTTTTGGTTTTGCGATCACTTGCATTGAACTCGATGTCAACTTGACCTGTGCGTAGACGTGAGTTCATCGCAGCGAGTTGACCCTGTAAGGCTTCCGCAGATTGGATGCGAGCCTGTTGCTTGGTGGTTCGGGCCTTGGCTCCCTGACGCAACCATTCAACCTCACGACGCACTTTGTTTGCTAGATTAGCCTGTGTTTGTTGTTGCCCACTTAGAAAATCTGCCTTCAAAGTCAAAAACTGCGAATAGGCTCCGTTTGCTGAAAAAAGTCCACCGGGATAGACCCTATTGAGTTCGATAGTGCGGTTGGTGACATTCTCTAAAAAATAACGATCGTGACTAATGACAACAAAACTAAACTGTGCGGTTCGTAAGAAAGATTCGAGCCAGAGTATGCCCTCTAAATCAAGATGGTTGGTAGGTTCGTCGAGCAAGAGGAGTTCGGGATTTTTAACAAGTGCGCATGCGATGCTTAATCGCTTGCGCCAGCCCCCTGAGAGACTCTCTGCAAGTTGAGTGGGATCGGTGAATCCTACCTTCCAAAAAATCTTATCGATGTCGGTTTGATATTCATCAGGGTTCATGCCGATCTCTTGTACAGCTGCTCTCAGAGCATCCTCTACAGTGAGATGCGAAGCAAAGCGTGACTCCTGTGCAACTGTCACAACGCGTGTGCCCTTGCGTACTGACATCGTGCCGCTATCTGGCTCAACTTGGCCTGCAAGAATCTTGAGTAGTGTTGATTTTCCGGATCCGTTGGGGCCGATAATGCCGATACGTTCGCGCTCACCAATTCCCAACGAAATTTCATTGAAGAGAGGCTCTTGGCCATACGACTTTGTAAGATTGTGACAATTGATAAGATTCGACATTTGTATTCTTTAAAAATTGGATGGTTTCATTTTAAAATGCAAACTATCTATAGCATAAAGCCACTGAAACAGCAAGGACCCAGCCGATGGCATGCTTGGTAGCGAATGCGTTAGGATCTAAGCATTTTTCGTCTTTTTATTGCATAATTTGTGAGGCTTTGGATCACAGTCAAAAGTATAGCTCTTGGTTAAGATGTGATTTGTTGCAGTCTATTCACTGTCAAATGATATAAGTTAGTAATATGGAAATATTTTTCTGAATGGGAATTTTATGTCTAAAGTTGAAGTTGCGTCGTTCTATGATGAAGCTAGCTCCACACTCTCTCATGTTGTTCATATGCCAGCAACACGTGCGGGCATATTGATTGATCCGGTTATGGACTTTAATTTGCAAACCTTTGCAACAAGTCGAACATCTATTGATGTTATTCTAAAGTATTGTCGAGAAAAAGATCTGAGTATTAGTCATATATTTGAGACGCATGCACATGCTGACCATCTTTCTGGATCGCAGCTTGTGAAAGAAGCCTTTCCGCTTGCCAAGATCGGTATTGGTCAAGAAATCACGAAGGTGCAAAAGCATTTTGCAAAACTTTTTGATCTTGGTCCGCAGTTCCCTTGCGATGGCAGTCAATTCGATTTCTTATACAAAAATGCTAAAGAAATTGATGTCGGTGAATTTGCTGTTCGAACTTGGCATACACCGGGTCATACGCCTGCGTGTTACACCTTACAGATTGAAGATTGCCTCTTTGTCGGTGATCTCATCTTTGCTCCTGATTTGGGGACAGGACGTTGTGACTTTCCTGATGGAGATGCTGCTGCTCTCTTTAGATCCGTGACAACACAGATCTACACGCATCCGGATGAAACACGCATCTATCTAGGGCACGACTATCCAGATAAGCGCCCTCTGTGCAAAATGGTTAGTGTTGGTGACCAAAAGCGTTCTAATGTGCGACTGAATGCAACGACGAACCTCGAGGATTTTGTTCGAGCACGTGTAGAACGTGATCGTCAGCTTGCTCCACCAAAACTCATACTTCCAAGCCTGTTGGTGAACATTCAAGCAGGCCGTCTCCCCTCGCCACATGCAAATGGAAAATCATATATGAACATTCCTTTAAATGTTCTTTGATGAGTTCAATCGATCATCATTTCATTTGCAGGTGGTCGTAGATTGTAGGTCGAACTCATTGCGTGCCCATAGGCCCCTGTCGTTGCTATAAGCATGATGTCTCCTTCTGTGCATTTGGGAAGGAGACGATTATGGCCTAATACATCTCCGCTTTCACAGATGGGTCCAACAAGATCGGCGCGCATGCATGGCTTTTCATGGAGACGACTCAAATTGACAATAAGATGATAGGCCCCATAGAGAGGATATCGAATGAGAGAGTTCATTCCAGTATCCAATCCGACAAATGTTTTTCCAGACTTGTGCTTGATCTGTGTGACGCGTGAAAGCAAAACACCTGCATCTGCTACTAGAAAGCGTCCTGGTTCAACCCATAACTCAAAGTGAGGATTTGCATTTTTGAAGCATTGGAGTGACATTCTTAGCTCTCGAATATTGAGTTCTTTTTGACCAAGGCTCCTCACTCCGAACCCTCCTCCCAAATCTAGAATGCGTACTTTGGGGAAGCTGTGGGCAATCTTTGCAAGAATTTTAGCTGTATTTGCCCAAGTCTTTGCTTTGAGAATGCCACTGCCGACGTGCGCATGTAGTCCGATGACACTGATGTTTAGTTTCTTTGTTTGTAATAGAAGCTGAGGAATCTGATTGCATGCAATGCCAAATTTTGAATGCTTACCAGAGGTCCGAACAAAACGATGGTGGCCTGATGGTGTGTTGATATCAATGCGAACGAAGATTTTGCGGTTACGAAAAAGTTCTGGGGCTTGCTCAAGTAGATATAGATTGTCGAGAGTCACCAAACAACCATACTCGAAGGCTTTGGCGTATTCCTGGATTGGAGCAAAATTTGGGGTGAAGAGGATGCGAGTGTAGTCGATATTTGTTAGCGCTCGCACATGATCAATTTCAGCAAGTGAGACACAGTCAAAGCATAACGAGTGGTTTGCAAAAGTCTGGAGCAGGGGGGCGTAGGAGTTGGCTTTTACTGCGTAATGGATGCGATCAAGACTCTCCATTGTTTGTAGCATCGCAATTGCAGAACGGATGCTGTCGAGTTCATACACATAGCGAGGGCTTTCTTTTTCTGCAATAGAGAGTAGCTCGTTGCGACGCTTTACCCACCAAATATTGGGGTTGCTGATATGCGATGAAGAGTCATGTAAAGGTCTACCCAAGATTTTTGAGATGGTTTTCGTAAAAATAGCCTACCCCCTAACATTTGAACGCGAAGCAAAAATCCTTCGCTCTTGCTGATGAATTCGGTATAGTACCGTCGGTACAATTATAGAACATTTGGAAAGATTATGATCGACTCCCAACTCCCTATTCATGGTCAAAGTTCTGCAGCTTGGGCCCAAAACGTTTTGAAAAATTTTGAACTCTTTCTGCTAGATCATGCCTCTTGCGAGCGCAAGGCTGCTGCTCTCGCTATGTCATTTATATCGAAGTATTCCGATCGCAAGTTTCTTATCGAACCGATGGTCAGTCTTGCTCGTGAAGAACTCGAGCATTTTGCTCAAGTATACCGCTTACTCACCAAACGAGGGATCATCCATCTGCCTCCAGATGAGCCAGACAGCTATGTTAATTTTATGCTGAAACGCATTCGTCATGGGCGTGAAGAACATTTTTTGGATCGGCTCATTGTTTCTGCTATGATTGAGGCACGAGGGTATGAACGTTTTCAGGTGCTGGCTCAGTATCTTGAAGAACCCGATCTGAAAACATTTTATATAGATCTCGCGAAACGCGAAAAGGGTCACTATAAAATTTTTGTCAATATTGCCCTAAAATATTTTAGTGATTCAGACGTTCAAGAGGCCATAGTACGCATCGCAAATGATGAGCACGAAGCTATGTTGCAATCACCTTTAAGCGGACGCTTACATTAGAGGTATGGAATATGAATGATCTATTGGCAGCTCGTAGCATTATGGCCTTTTCTTTGGGTTTTCATATCATCTTTGCTGCGATCGGAATGGTGATGCCTTTTTTTATGGCCACCTCTCATTTTCTGTACTTACGTTACAACAAATCCGAATACTTGCGACTTACGCAAATGTGGTCCCGTGGTGTTGCAATTCTTTTTGCAACCGGAGCTGTTTCGGGCACCGTCTTATCTTTTGAACTTGGTTTGCTTTGGCCTGGTTTTATGGTGCATGCAGGGCCGATCATCGGTATGCCTTTTTCTTGGGAGGGTACTGCATTCTTTTTGGAAGCTATCGCTATAGGTCTTTTTCTGTATGGGTGGCGCCGTCTTAAACCGTGGGTTCATTGGTGCACTGGTCTCGGGGTTGGTATAACGGGATTCATTTCTGGAATTTTCATACTGAGTGCAAATTCGTGGATGAATGCCCCTCAAGGGTTTGATTGGGTGAATGGCAAAGCCATCAATATTGATCCTGTCAAAGCCATGTTTAACCAGGCTTGGTTGCACCAAACCATTCATATGCAACTGGCAGCAATTGAGTCTGTAGGTTTTGCTGTTGCAGGTATTCATGCGTTGCTTTGGCTGTATAATCGCAACTCGAAGCTTCACAAGCAGGCGCTACTCATCGCTTTGAGTTTTGGATCTGTTGCAGCTCTTCTTGAACCATTAAGTGGACATTTTGCAGCTCAGAGAGTTGCTGTGTTGCAGCCTGTCAAACTTGCAGCAATGGAAGCTCTCTTTCATACTCAGACGCAGGCGCCTTTGCTCATTGGAGGTCTTCCCTCTGTAGAGCAGGAAAGTGTCTACGGGGCGATTGAGTTACCGGGGCTGCTCAGTTTTCTTGCGTTTAATGACAGCAATGCTGTTGTCAAAGGTTTAGATGCTTTTGCTAAAGAAGACTGGCCTCCAGTTTTGGTTACGCATATTGCCTTTCAAGTTATGGTTGGGCTGGGGAGTTTGCTTGCTTTGGTGGCCCTGCTTTATTTTTTCTTTGTGCTCCGCAAGAGAGACTTACCCATCTGGTTTCTGAAAGTGCTGCCTATACTTAGTCCATTGGGCTTCATTGCTTTAGAAGCAGGATGGGTCGTAACTGAAGTTGGACGTCAGCCTTGGATTATCTTTGGGGTGATGCGTACAGCGGATGCTCTGACTCCCAAGCCAGGTATGCAGTATCATTTTTATTTGTTTCTTTTCATCTATTCGGGTCTAGCTATAGTCACAAGCTGGCTTTTATTGCGGCAGATTCGAGTTTTTGGTTTTGAAAATGATGCATCTCCGGAACTGAAGGAGTCTAAATGAGTTTGGTGCATATCAATTTTGGTTTTATGATCGTTGCCGCTTTGCTCTACCTGGTCTTTGGTGGTGCAGACTTTGGTGCTGGCATTTTGGAGTTGTGCAAAAGTAAGCAACGTACAGAAGATCAGAGGCAACTGATTGCTAAAGCGATTAGTCCTGTCTGGGAGGCCAACCATGTTTGGCTGATCCTAATCATAGTAATCCTCTTCATGGCATTTCCGGAGGCTTATGCAGCAGCGAGTATCTATTTGCATTTGCCACTCATTGCTTTGCTGGTTGGTATAGTCTTGCGAGGGACGGCTTTTACATTTGGACATTATGATCCAATCAAAGGTCCGGCTCATATTTACTATGAGCGTGTTTTTGCAATAAGTAGCGTGTGGACAGCCTTTTTCTTGGGTGTGCTCGGGGCAACTCTGCATCGAGGGTACTTGCGAAGCAACGGTAGTTATTTTGAACTCTATGTTGCCCCTTGGATTGGCTTGTTTCCTTTTGTTGTTGGTCTCTTTAGCATCATGCTGTGTGGTTTTGTGGCGAGTTCATTTCTGATCACTGAGGCTAAAGAGGATGCGGAGCTTCAAGATATTTTCCTACGTCGTTCTCAAATTTTTCTTGTGTTGTCGATAGTCATTGGTGCGCTTGCTTTTATTGTGGCTTACAATGAGAATCCAAAATTACTTGAGCTTTTTTTTGGTAATTCAGTAAGTCTACTTTTCTTTGCTTTGGCTACCATCAACCTGCTTGGTTTTCCTTGGGTTTGGAAACAGAACAATCCGTTGCTGTTGCGTATTGCAGCAAGCTCAGAACTTAGCTTTATTTTTCTGGGTTGGTTTACAGCAAATTACCCGACACTCATGATTGTTGATGGTAAAAACCTCGATTTTCTTAGTATTGCGGCACCTGAAGCCACACAAGTTCAGCTTTTGATGGCCTTGGTTGTGGGGTCTCTTCTTATCTTTCCTGCGCTTATTTTTCTTTTTCGAGTCTTCAAATTTAATTCCGATAACTTGCAGTAAATAATCTGTTTTTAGTAGCTTAGACGATGGCTGGATTTTTTGGTGGACATGAATGAAGCTCATAGCCTATATTTGCTGCCTTAAGTCCTTTTAAAATCATGAATACTGTTTCTTTCGATTTAGCTACTAGCATAGGTTTGCTTTGTTTCTAAAGTCTATGCGATTGGATTTTATTTTGAATTCTATGATGCAATTTCATTGCATAATTGCGATTTTATTTTTGTTAGCAGGCCTAAACTCCTATGCTGGAGGGCTTTGTAGCAAATTGTCATCCTGTATATCTGATCCTAATGAGCAATTTGATCTCGAAATGGCTTCTAATCAAAGCGATGACGAAGGTGACGACGATGAGGAACATCATGAAGATGAGTCTCCAATCATTCAGTCGGAGGAGCCTGTGCCAGTCATCATGGAGGCAAGTGGTTCATGTGGTGTGGTAGAACGACGAGTAGATGAAAGTGGCAATGTTATTGCTGTGAAATCTATTATTCCTGATTTAGATGTAAACAGTCTTGACTTTGCCCTTCGGTGTTTTTATCGCGAAGTAAAATTTTTTGAGAGATCGAGGGAGCACTTCCATCCCAATGTGCCCCAGGCATTGTGTATTAATAGAGAGACTTACGAAATACATCTTCCGTTTTTTGAGGGGTCTGACTTGCTCGAGCATCTGAGGCAGCTGCCTCAGGGAGAATATTGGTGCGAGGATAGGGTTCGAGAGTATTTTCTCCAAATACTTTCAGCACTCATGCATTTGAGGAATCTAGGATATGTCCACGGTGACCTAAAGCTTGAGAACATGTGTCTAGATCGTTATGGGCGCATTCAATTCATCGATTTTGGTCTATCGAGTCCGCGATATAATCATTTTGGTCAGCATTTAGATGGGACTCAAGAGTATATGTGTCCAGAGGCATTGATGCGCATCTCTTTTTCAAATTATCATCGAGATTACTATGCTGCGGGCATAATTCTACATATTTTGCTCACAAAGTCTTTTCCATTTTTATTTGAAAATGGTTGTATTCAAAATGGGGAATGGTGGTTTCGCTTAGTTGGTAATCCGGTAGCATTGAATAAGCATTTGCGGAAAGATCCAAGAATTAGTTATTGGGCAGCCAATCTTATTACTCGCCTAATATCTAGGCAAAATCATTGCTATAGTGAGCTCTCAATGATTCTCGTGCATCCGTTTTTATGGAGCAATCAGGTGAGTGGCATTCAAATCTCTGCAGAGACAACTCCTGCAGAACGTGCGCAGATCATTGCAATGATTGAAAGTCAGAATTTATATTTTGTTGAAACTGTCTCTTCTTTACAGCAGTGGCTTCCTTCCGCAGAGGCTCTTAGGCAAATTATTTCTTTTCTTTTTATAGCGCCTTTGCTATCTGCGCCTGGAAAACATTGAACTTAGGCTTGACGTATCTTTTGCAACTAGGTAGAAAATTTCCTCTATATCACCTCTAAAAATTTAGGAAAATTATGCGCTCCATCGGAACTCATCTATTTATTTCATTATTTTTGCTTTTGCAAAGTTTGTCTATTTACGCAGGGAAAGACCCTAAGAATGAAAAAGCTGTCGAATTCAGTCTCCTTGACGAAGTCGAAAAAGATGACATATTTGACATCAGTGAGCTCTTTTCCTCTCCGGATCCGTCGTCTGATAGTAGCGTTTTGAGTGTGCTGGGGCTCGGTAGTTTTGGGTTGGTGCTATTCGTGCAAGGTGAGGGGCGGACACCGGTTGCTTTAAAAATGATACGACCTAGCATTTTGCAAGATCAAGCGAGCGATCGTTATCAGTCTGCTTTGAGAGCTCTCCAACGTGAGCAAAGATTTTTTGAGTGTATGCGAGGAGTGGATAGCTCTCATTTGCTTCTGCCGCTCTTACCCCTAGAGGTTGGCTATATGCAGGGCAGGGAGAACTGGCTGTTCTTTCCAGTGTGCAAAGGTGATCTGGCAAGTTACTTGAAGAGTTTAGATGCTAATCTATACTTGGGAGAGTCCAAGATTCGTTGTCATTTTTATTCGCTTTTGAGAGGTCTACAGGATCTTTTTAGCCGTGGTTTTGTGCATCGAGATGTGAAAACAGAAAATTTGCTGTTTGATGAGAATGATCAGCTCAAACTTGCAGATTTTGGATTTGCTATAGAAGATGGTTATAATTTTATAGCTGTTCCAAGATTTTGTGGAACTCCTGTATATATGTGTCCTGAAGTTTTTTCTGAAGAACAAATTCCGTTGCAGCAGGTGGATCTTTACGCTGCTGCTATAGTTTTGTATGAGCTTTATACTAAGCGGACCCCTTATAAGGTTAGATTTATTCGAATCGATTCGGTAGTTAGAGGTGTTGAAATCGATCCGGAGTGGTTGCTCCATGCAGGTGCAAGTCGAGATCATTTGCGACTACATTTGTTTGCAAGTCATTGCCGAATTGGACATATTGTTGCTGATTTGATGTCGAAGTTGCTGTGTACAAATCAAGGGGTTAGGGAACGTCGCTACTCGTCCCTTCGTCAAATCTATTCACATCCCTACTTTTGGATAAGTCGAACTGGTCTCCAATTTGATGAGCATACGACGACCGAAGAACGTCAGCATTTTCTTAGCTTACTGGAGTCTGAGCACTTTCGAAGTGATGGTGCGGGTGTATTGATGGAGCTCTACAATTTTCTGAATCTACCTAACATGCTGGCTATCATCGTAGCCTATGCTCAGATACGACCTGTGCTGAGACAAGATGCCTCTTGTTCTTAGAGCATCAAAATATATAGATGAATTTTACAGAGATATCAGTCATGAAGAATTTGTGACTGATCGATGAAAAAGGAATGGTAGGGGCACACGGACTCGAACCGTGGACTTCTGCCTTGTAAGGGCAGCGCTCTAGCCAACTGAGCTATGCCCCTATATTCAATAGGGTGATTAGATATCGCTTCTTTAACTTTTTTAGTCAAGAGTAAATCTAAACTTTTTAAAGCGCGGTGTTTTGCTCTGGTGAATGAGATTTGCTAGGAGATCTTTCGTAGTATTCTCAATGGTTTTTCTTCAGGAACCTTCAACTTGTGACGCAGAGGTACTATTGTTTCCAGCTGGCTAAGCCAAGTATTTGCCTCCTCATGATCCAATCTTTTGATACCTAGGTCCTGATCTTCTGCCGCATTTTCAAGTTCTACGGATCTCTCGAAACGATGCACCAATTCGAGCAATACCTGATCTTTTTCGTAGGGGTGCCACACATGGGTCTGTGTAACCCGGTAAAGAGCAAATATACGACTTTGATTAGAAGAACTCACAAAGTAGACATAGTCATCTTTGTGTACCTTGTGGGGAATGCTATGGAAAACATGATCAACTTCTCGCTCTGGTGCACACATCAATTCGTTCTCACGTCGTGCCGATAGCGGTATGGTCCAGAAGGTGGATAAAGCAGAGTCATTTGAATGCTTTCTGTTTTGTTTCGTTTGCATATAGGAAAGATTCAATTTTAGCTCCGAAGTTGGCAAGCCGAGGCGTTTTGCATGCTTCTGTGCTAAGTTGAAGTACTTTTGAGCTTTAGCCCAGTCTGCGGATTGGGTTTTGTCTTGTGACTTCAATAAATATCCATATCCAAGTAGGGCGAGTACATCTGGATCGCGAGCTCTTATTTTTGTAGACAGACCCTCTAGTGTTTGAATGCCATTCTTGATCTCATTCTTGCAGTAGCGCACGTATGCTAAGTTAAAGCGAAACTCTTCGTTCTCAGGAAAGCGTTTGCACAGACGTTCTCCAATTTGGACGCATTGGTTTAGATTATCCTCATCAAAGTTTTTCCAAAAATCAAAATGCAGTTGCAGAGGAGACTTCGGATAATTTCGTGAAATTTTCGGAACTAGCTTTTGAAGTTGGCTAAGCTCGCTATTGGCTAGTAGACCACGCGCCAAAGATTGAACAACAAAAAAGTCGGTGATTGGAGCTTCGCACTTAAGTATATGAAGTGGAATCTGTAGATCCTGTGCGAAAAGCAAATCATAGCGTTGGCACAGCTCCATTGCGTAGGGACTAAACGTGTTGCTTCTTACGCTACGAACAATCATAGCACACGCTTCGAGCTCCTCTAGTTCGAGGTGAACAAGTCCACGGAGGGATGCCCATTGGTCGTAGTCTTCAAAATTTGGAGCCATGTTGGCAAGGTGATTTTTAAGAAGTTGCAGTGATGGTCGGTCTCTATTGTCTGCAAGTACTTCTATCCACAGTCTGTAGAATATATGAATGTCAATGTGGTCAATGTTTTCTGCAATCTCCTGCGTCAGAAACGCTAAGGCATCTTTGCGCTGCTGATGCCAATAGAGCTCCAGAGCTTTTTGGTATTTTTTGTAGAACTGAGTTGCAAAGAAGGCATGGGATGGCAGATGGTTCAGGAAACTCTCGAGATCGTTCATAGATTGCTCCGCTTATCAGACTTACAGAAGAGTTCGGCAGCAATCCTATTGACTTGATAGGGTGTAGGGTGGCACTTATTTCCTAGGCGCTTAGGTGGTGAGCAATTTCTAAGACGCAACGGAGCAGGCGATCCCTCGACTCACTTCGTTCGCTTGGGATGACAGTTTGAGGTCTAACTTGCGATATGGCGAAGGCGTTGACGAATTTTTTCAACCTCGTCAGTTTGTTGCATGGCAATCTCAATCTCGTTTGCACGATCGATAAGAATGTCACGCATCTCTTCGTAGCATTGTTCACAAATCGGTTGGTCAACAGTCCCTGGATTTATTTCATTCCAGAGTAGGAGTACAGTCCAGGCTTGCACACTGAAAGAACGTCGACGACAGATGGAGAGACCGCTGCAGTTTTTACACGCAGTTAGCTTTTGGCCAGCAAGTCCTTCTTCCCATCCCGTAGTGGTTCCTTCGACAGAAACAACATTTTTTTGAATCCGTTTTTCTGTGAAAGATCTCATTTCTCTCCATCCTTCTGTTATTCCTAAATGCCAAAGCTACATTTTACTGCAGCGTACGAACCGTAATCGCGAAGATGAATAAGTTATCTAAATAAAGATACCATCTCATCGTTAACTCTCGATTGAATTTCCTTCAGGCAATCGTAAATTTTCTCCCATTTTATTTAAAAGCTAAATAAAATCAACATGTTATATTGTTGATAAGGCAGTTGAGATTTCTTTTCCAATCTTTTTTTGAGATTGAAACCAAAAGATTAAATTTTCTAATGAGCTACCCTCATTGTCCATATCCGGAATGCAAAGTCAATTTTTCCAGAATTTTTTCAAGTGAATTCACACGGCAAGAATGAATGAAGTCTAGGATTGCGCTGAAGGAATGTACGATTTTCCTTGAAAGTAGAAATCCATAATCTCTTTCTTGATCCAATGATCTTTGATGTTCAATGCTTTGGCTGTGAGTAGAGGTTTCCACACAGTCTTGGCCTTTTGAATAGATCCATCTCGGTAGAGTAAGAGTCCTTGAAGATAAGAAGCTTCTAACGAAGGATGTGCTGTCTCCTTCAAATCCTCTAAACAGGTTCGAGCAGCACGTACTTCACCCAATTTGAGAAGAGCATGCGCCATGATCAGTTTGGCCGATTCGGCTTGCTCAGATTCAGACTCTCTTACTACTTTTAGGTATGCAATTGCTTTTTGTAAGTTGATCCCCCGCCAAACATACGAATCACTCAAGTCAATGCTGATACGCAGACGTAATAGTTGGGGAAGCGATGCTTTTCCAATCACCTGTTCAAACCACATTTCCGCAATTTCTAACGAACCAGCTTCTTTGAAAAGAACCCCAAGTGCCCAGTAAAGCCATGGACTATCAAAGTTAGTGTTCAAAAGTTTGACTAAGTCTTGAGCAGCTCGTGAAGGGTTAAAGTGAGATGCAGCTCGAATATAATGTGTGTAGATTTGGGAACTGGCAGAGCTAGTAAGCAGGCGAAGCTGCTGTCGCAGATAGACCACCTGATAATGATGACTGCTCATCAGGCTTTCCGTTTTTTTGTCGAAGGCTTTCCAATCCTTTGTTTTAATCTCTGAAAACTCGAGGCTGCTCGTAACGCGTTCCTCAAGATACTGATCCCTATCAATAAGATGCAAGTGGCAACGTATAGCCTGACATAAATAGATAGCATTCCATGGCTCTTTGTCTAAACACAGCTTGGCAAAAATGAGAGCATTCTCAAAATCACGTCTTTGTTCAAAAAAATGAGTTTTCAGAGCATGGATTTGCAAGAGCTTGTCTTCATCTTGGATATTTTCACCAAGCGTATCCAAGATTTTCTTAGCTTTGTCGCTATTTCCATAGTGAACCAAAAAGGAAGCATAGCGAAAACTTGTTTCGGTACTTGCTTTGTCGAGAGTATACATGCGTTGGAAGTGTTCTGATGCACGATCAATGTTGCCCTGAAGCAGATATAATTCACCAGTGATGGCTTGCATATCAGGATCATCAGCATATTCTTTCAGAAGGCTGAGTGCTTTAGCCAAGCGTGGATTTATATCTCCCTGCGTTCCCATGCTTTGAGCGAGATGCTCGCGATCACGAAGGTAGCGTTCACTATCCACACCAGCAAGCTTGAGTCGACTTGTCAGCAGACAGAAACGGACATCTTCATCATCTGGATGTGCTTTATAGACGTCGGCAAAAAGCTTCTCTGCGTGCTGAAATGCATTCATTGCAAAAAAATACGTGCCTACTTTTTGGATCAATGAAGCATCCTCATCTACGTAGGCCAAGAGCTTGGTATAGGTTTTTAGGGCTAAGTCATTTTCACCAAAGTCATGCAAAACTTGCGAGAGAAAAAGTATGTCATCCTTGCGAGGTTTTTTATCCACAAGTATTTGATTCACAAGATTTTCAGCTTTTTCTTGATGCGCTGAAGCAATACGCATGTCACCTCGAGTGGAAGCTATTCTTGCAAGAAAAAGTGATTCTAGAACTGAGATTTCCCGCGGACACTGTCCTCGGTTCTCAGTCCACCACTCGCTGAGTGTCTTAATAGCAAACTCAGCATTTCGGTATTGCCTATCATCCAAAAATTTCTTAGCCAATTTGCTATGTGTTTCGATGTTCCCATATAAATTGTAGGGAGCAGCTTTCTCAAAGAGAAAAAAGTAGTGATCACCCTGGGTGTGGTCGTTCTTTTTATAGAAGATTTGACTCATATAAAAATAAGCTGGATACCACTCTGGATCTTGAACAAGTACCTGCTGATAATTGAAAAGAGCTCTATCTAAGTTGCCTTCTGCTTCCAAGCACAAGGCAATTCCAAAGTAAGCTGCTGCACATTCACCATGCTGATACATAATCTCAGTGTAGTCTTGCATAGAACGTGCGGTTGAGACCATCTGTCCCTGCTGTTCGACCATTGCTACACACAAACGTGATGTTGCTAGGTCGGGACTTGAACGATGCATTTGCTCAGTGTAACGGTTATGCAAAGTGGAAAGCTCTCCCAACCGTGTGCCTACTTCAATTCTCCGAAGGTGTATAAGAAGGCTCTGTGCTTGATCTCTTTCTGAAAGAATGGAATCAAGGATCATTGCTGCTTGCTTATATTGACGCACGAAGATCAACATATTGGCTTCATCTAATCGAGCTTTGATTTTGCTATCGAACATTGGCATAGGCAGAAAGCCCCCTAAACTTCTTGGGGAAATTCGACTCTTTTGCCACTTTCTAAAGTCTAAAGTGCCAAGCCTGGGAAACTAGGGGCTAAATTTATGCAGCTCCTAGGTGGGGGCTCAAAGGATCTTTGCAAGAAGCGGATCTTGAATATGGAATTCCATCTGACTTTTATGGATGAACGAACGAAACAGTGGAGGTAGAGATGCACTTATTTGGATACGCTCACCATTCAGAGCTGAATTAAAGCTAAGAGCTGCAGCATGCAGGAAGTGATGCTCAAAGGTCAGATCCATCAGTGGAGCACTCAGTATTTTTTGTCCAGGGAGCACATAGCGCTTGTCACCAATGATCGGAGTCTTGCTATGCAGAAGGTGCACACGAATTTGGTGGCTACGTCCAGTCTTGGGCTCAATACGGACAAGAGAGATGTTATGTTTGCGGGATGACGCAATCAGTTGAAATGAAGACATAGATGCATGTCCACCCGATTTTACGATGGATACCATTCCTGTCTTTTTATGAATCGACGACAGAAAGCATTTCATTTCCCAAGTGGGCTCTCGAGGGATGTTGTAGCACAAAGCGTAATAGGTTTTTTGTACCTGACGGTTTTTGAACTGTTCCATGAGCCAGGTCGCTTTCTCGTTCGTGAGAGCGAGTGCTAAGACCCCAGAAGTCTCTTTATCAAGACGGTGGCATTCGATCAAAGACTCAGGCTTGATAGCTTTTTGCATCATAAGAGGTGCAAGTAGCTTTTTTACAAATGGAGCACGACCTGAGACCGTCGGTACAGATGCTATACCTGGTGCCTTGTTCACTGCGAGCAAGTCATCATCCCAATAGACTATATCTTTCATGGTGAGGGCTGCATGCTGCTCAGGAGCTTTTTTAGAAAGAGCGGTATGTACATTAAGAGTGATCTGATCACCCTTTTTGACAGTATAGGATGCAATGAAAATGCGTCGACCGTTGCAGTGAATGCCCCCCTTGTCGAGGATGCGACGTATTTCATTACGAGATAGCGATACGCCGCTTGCAAGAAGGGCCTTGTCGATTTTAAGGCCAGCAGCTGCGGCTTCTATTCTTACGTGAATGGTTTGCATTGAAAACTTTGCTAGTGATGACCGAATCGGACGACGCTTACGCGTTCTTCAGCGGTAGGTTGTTCGTGCGTGATGGAAGGGTGCTTTTCATTTTCGAGCTTGATCGATGTGATTCCACCATGAAGCTCAGGCCTGTCCACCAAGTAGTCCTTTGTATAGACCCATTTCTTTTGGTCGGTGTCGACCATAGCATACTCTGGGCCTAGGCGTATAGCGTCTACAGGACAGGCTTCTTCACAGAAACCACAGAACACACAGCGTAAGATATCGATTTCAAAACGAACTGGGAATTTCTCTGTCGCGTTCTCAGGGTGCTGACCCGCTTCTATGTGGATGCACTGGGCCGGACAAGCTGTTGCGCAGAGAAAACAGGCGGTACAACGCACCTGCCCATCGGGACGCTTGGTCAGAAAGTGCTTGCCCTTAAAACGATCCCCGTATGTGACCGGCTTTTCGGGCCACTCGACCGTCTCGGTTTTTTCCAAGTGTAGAAGCTGCTTCACGAAAATAACCAAGGTGACTTTCATCCCTTGCGCAATCGTCGTAAGGTAACCTAGAGCCGCATGGAACACGCTCGGATCTTTGGGAGGTCGTGCAACTTTAATGACACCCATAGTTTTAGCCCTTCCTCAAACGATTTTTCTCAGCCTTTAGAAAATCGACGACTTCATGAACATCTTTCGCACCAAATATTACAGATGCAAAAGGCTTGCTTAGATGCCGTTCCCGTTTTTCAAAATTGAGTACCGTACCTTCTTTTTCAAAGAAACTTTTGAGTGGAATGAGGCTTGCTGCATTCGATAGTTCTTTGACAACCAACAGCGAGGTCCATAGCGAAACAAATTCAAAGCTATTTAGTTTTGCTAGATGATCCTTCATACTTGGAAAACTTGTCGGAACTTCGGGGCACAGTGCAATCACAACCTTTGCGCCACTCTGCATGCAGTCATTGAATTCATTTGCAACTTTGCGAGCAAGACCAAACTCCTCCATGATTCCCATGAGTCCTGGAGTATTGGCATTGTGATCTCCTCGGTAGAGGATACCATCAAAAGCAGAGCGATCTTCACTTGGTTCACGCCACTGATAAATTTTTTGAACACCAAGTTCTTTGACAAAGTATTGGAAGAATGCTCGGTATTCTTCGTTGGTGTACTGTGCCGAGACAAGTAAAGCAATGTCCTGTGGCTTGTACTGTTGCAGTTTTAAATGGAGGGCATGCAGACCAGCTTCGATTGCGCCTTCTTTTTTCTGTCCACCTTCGACAAAGGTGGCAAATTCCAAACGTTCCTCGATGTTCTGATGTTGGTGCATTTTGCGGCCTACGTCACACATCCAGTGTCCGTTGACTTCTTTGTCTTCGATCGGTTTGATTCGGAAGTACTTACGAACTTCAGGCTTTGCATGCACGCTGATGCGACATCCAGTTGTACATCCAGGGCAGACGCTTTCTTTTTCTTTGAGAAACCAGACGCGCTGCTGAAAGCGAAAGCTCTTTGATGTAAAGGCACCGACCGGACAAATGTCGACGAGATTTTCCTGATAGTTGTGATGCAATTTTTCATCACGATAGGTTCCGATAATCGCTCTGTCTCCACGATCAAAAATACCGAGTGCATTCGTCTTGGTGACTTCCTCTTCGAAACGAACACAACGAGAACATAGAATGCAACGTTCGGTATCGAGGATGAGCTCTGATCCTAAGTCAACAGCCTTAGGCTTGAGAACTTTGGGACGTGTCATCTGACTTTTGTACTGACCGACTTCCATATAAAAATCTTGGAGCTTGCATTCACCCGCCTGGTCGCAGATCGGACAGTCGAGAGGATGGTTGACCAAGTGAAATTCGAGTGCCCACTTGTGGGTGTTTTTGACAACATCCGTCTCGGTGCTGACTTCCATAGGGGTGCCATCGCGGTTGTTCTCGATGGTAAGATTGCATGCAATCTCAAGTTTGGGTCGACCCTTAACCTCGACCATACAAAAGCGACAGACACCTGCAACAGGGAGTGCAGGATGCCAGCAAAAGTAAGGAATGCGTACGCCTTCACGTGTGGCCGCTTGCATAACGGTCCAACCTTTGGGTACGGTTACATCTTTGCCATTTAATTTGAAGGTGATCTGCTCACTCACGTGTTTGCCCTCTTTTTCCCGATGTATTGGTTCAGCTCTTCACGGAACTTGGTGATCATCGCTTTGGTTGGCATTGCAGCTGCATCTGACAAAGCGCAAATGGTCTTACCCATCATGTGATCCGCAATGGCAAAGATTTTATCGTAGTCTTCTTGCGTGCCTTTTTTTTCTTTAATGCCTTGGAGAAAGTTTGCGATCCATCCCGTGCCTTCACGACACGGAGTACACTGGCCACAACTCTCATGGTGAAAGAAGTCTGCAATCACTTTTAGCAATTCAAACATGTTTTGGTCTTCGGGGATCACCATAACAGCACCCGAGCCAAGCATGGAGCCTGCAGCTGCGAGTGAGTCAAAGTCCAGATTGATCTTTGAGACTTCCTCTGCAGTCAAACACGCTGCAGATGCTCCACCCGGAATCACGGCTTTGAGCTTTTTACCGGGCAGCATGCCCCCTGCGTCTTCTTCGATCAATTTTTGCAGAGGATAGCCCAAGGGTTTCTCATAAACACCTGGCTTGCGCACTGGTCCTGAAATGCAAAAGAGCTTGGTACCAGGGCTCTTTGCAGTGCCGATCGCTTTGAAAGCGTCCGCACCATTTTTGATGATCCATGGAAGCAATGCAAGTGTCTCGGTGTTGTTAACGATCGTGGGCTTGCTTAGGTATCCAGCAACAGCAGGAAAGGGTGGTTTGATCTTAGGCTGTCCCTTTTTGCCTTCGAGGGATGAGATCAGTCCGGTTTCTTCACCACAAATATAGGCACCGGCACCGATGTAGTGATCGAGTTCGAAATCAAAACCCGAACCCTGGATGTTTTTGCCCAAGAAACCTGCTTTGTAGGCTTCTTCAATCGCAGTATTCATCCATTTGATTTCTTCATAGAATTCGCAACGTGTGTAGATGTACGCTTTTTTAGCTTGAATCGCAAACGCTGCAATGACCATGCCTTCAATCAACATATGTGGAGAGAGCTCGAGTATGTAACGATCTTTAAAGGTACCAGGTTCACCTTCATCGTTGTTGCAAATGAGGTAACGTTCCTTTGCATCTTTGGGAATGAAGGTCCACTTCAATCCCGTTGGGAAACCTGCACCTCCACGTCCCCGAAGACCCGCATCTTTGACGGTTGTGATGATGTCTGCGGGTTTCATCGTTAGAGCTTTGCGCAGTGACTCGTAGCCACCCTTGCTTTGATAGGTTGTCAAAGCTCGTGAATTCGGAACACCCTCAAAGGCTGTTGTAATGCGAATAGCATCTGTCATTTAGGCTTTCCCCCTTGAAGCTTCGCATGTGCGTAAGATGTCTTCGACATTGTCGACGCTCACCTTCAGGAAGCGCTCCTTGTTAACGAGCATAGCTGGTGCTCCATCACAAACGCCAAGACAAGGAACACCTTTGAGACTAAATGGGCTAGGTTTGCCATCAGCAGTAGGTGCTTGGATATGTTCTTGTATTTTATCCATGACTTTGTCGGCACCCATCATCGTGCAGACAATGTTATCACAGAAATAGATTCGTAAGGGCTTAGGTTCTTCCAAACGGTACATGGAATAGAACGTAGCAACCTCCTGCACTTCAACGCGTCCCAACTCATACTCCTTCTCTAAAGCGAGCACGTGTTCCGGTCGGATCCACCCGCACTCATCCTGTATTTCATGCAAGATGGGAAGTATGGCCGAACGTTTGGTTTCGTAGCGTCCAAGATAGTGTTGAATGCGTTCCTGTAACTTCTGTGAAAAGACACTCATAGTTTATCCACCGATCCTTAGGCACACACATTCGGTGCCATTTTTTGATCCTATTGATGTCTAGCTCATCCATCTAACAGTGCTGCTGCTTTGTCTCAGCATGCTCATTAGCCACTTGCTAAATTCGCACACCATGTTCGTTGCAATCTGCTAAATGAACAATCTAGACCTCAATGAAATTGCTCTAACGATCCAATTCGCCTGCAACAATATTAACAGTCCCCAATGCAGCAACAGCATCCGCAAGAAGGTGGCCTTCTAAAAGTTTTGGAAATGATTGAAAGATCGCAAAGCACGGTGGTCGACACTTAACCCGGTAGGGGTGTCCAGTACCGTCGCTCACTATATAAAATCCAAGCTCTCCATTGGCAGCCTCCGATGCAGAGTAGATCTCCCCAACGGGAGGACGCACATCGTGAATGACTTTCATAAATTGGTGCATGAGCCCTTCGATGTTTCCGTACACATCTTCTTTGCGTGGCAGAGGAATGTTGGTTCCGCTTACCATGATGGGCCCTGATGGAATGGCTTTCAGAGCTTGCTTGATGATACGTACGGACTGTCGGATTTCTTCCATACGCACCATGTAACGATCATAGCAATCCCCAGTCTCACCAATGGGAATGTCGAATTCGAAATTCTCATAACCACCATAGGGAGCATCTTTGCGCAAATCTCTAGGCACACCACAGGCACGCAAGCATGGACCCGTAAAGCCCCAGTCGATAGCATCTTTTGCAGAGACGGCAGTGATACCGACCATTCGACTCGTGAAGATGCGATTGTTGGTCACCAGCGTATCGATCTCGTGGTAGGCCTGCATAATAATGTCACAGGTCTTCATGGCCTGCTCAATCCATGCATTGTCAGGGATATCAAAACCCAGTCCACCGACACGTGCTAGCGATACCGTCAGACGCGCTCCGCATAGCTTTTCAAAGAGATCATACACGGCTTCACGTGGACGGAAGAAAAGCCAGAAGTTGGTCAAGGCCCCCAAGTCAATCAACTGAGTACCCAAACAGACACAGTGGTCGATAACACGTGAGAACTCATCCAAGATAATACGGATGACTTGAGCACGCTCAGGCACTTTGATGCCACAGAGTTTTTCGACAGCGCGACACCATGCATTATTATTCATCGGAGCTGAACAATAATTGAGCCGATCCGTATACGGGATCACCTGATTGTAGGTATGTGTTTCAGCCATTTTTTCAAAGCAACGATGCAGATATCCGATTTCGAGGTCGACCTTTTCGATGGTTTCGCCCTGCATCACGGCCATAAAGCGCAGTGTTCCGTGAGTAGCAGGGTGAGCAGGTCCTAGATTGAGCCAAACTCGGTCGGATAGATGGTCCTGTTCTTCTGCGAGCATACGATCTCGATCTTTAGCGAACGAGTGATCGAGTGGCGTCACAAGCGACTGACGACGATCTGCAGGGTAGTCCTTGCGGAGAGGATGCCCTACAAAGTCTTCGTGACAGAGTATGCGTCTTAGGTTGGGATGACCGTCAAAGCGGATGCCAAACATGTCAAAGGCCTCACGCTCAAACCAATCGGCACCCTTGTATACCGAAGTAAGCGAGGGTACGGTCTCATGCTCACCGAGTTCGGCTTTGACACGAAGCCGTCGATTTTTCTCCGGATCGGCAAAGTGGTAGACAACTTCGAAGCGTCGCTTGCGCTCGGGGTAATCCACTCCGCAGATATCCATGAGAAAGGGGTAATGGGGTTTAAGTGCAGCAGCGAGTTCCCGAAGGCGCGTGTGGGGAACCCAGAGCACATCCTCGTCCGAGTGTTGCGTAGATGCGACGAAGCGCAGCTCCGCCTGAGGAATTTGCGGGGATAGGTCTCGGACGACTTGTTCCGAAAATCTCTCCGTCGTCATCAGCGGCCTTTCTTGCTGTTCAGCACGTTTTGAGGCAGACCAAAGTGTGGTCTGTGTTAACTAGCAGAGAACTAAAATTAGCAAAGCTGTTTTTATGCGACAAGATCCGTGTTAAGAAAATGCGCTAACCCAATCGCAGGAACTCTTATGTTACAATCAAGCCCTTTTCCTGAACAGTGGAAGCGAAGCCATTCTTGTGGCGAGCTGAGAAAAGATAATATTGGTTCAAAAACCACCTTAAACGGCTGGATCGCTAACAGGCGGGATTTGGGTCAATTGGTTTTCCTAGTCCTCAGAGACGGACGTGGCAAAACTCAAGTTGTCATCGATGGTGAAAAAACCCCAGAGCTCTTTCAAAGCGCTAAACAGCTGCGCCAAGAGTACGTAATTGCAATTCAAGGCGAAGTACGTGAGCGGCCTTCTAATATGGTGAACTCTGCTATGCCGACAGGGGCTATAGAGGTTCTCGCAGAAGATATGCTGATTCTCAATGCATCTGCTGTGCTGCCCTTTCCAATCAGTGACAAGACTGACGCAAGTGATACCTTGCGTCTCAAGTATCGCTATCTCGACTTACGTCGTGATGAACTTCATGAAAACATTTTGAACAGAGCTAAAGTTGCACGTCTGATTCGTGAGACGATGGAAGAGCATGGATTTACGGATATCGAGACTCCATTCCTCTACAAATCAACCCCCGAGGGAGCTCGCGAATTTCTGGTGCCTTCGCGCATTGCTGAGGGGCAGTTCTATGCATTGCCGCAAAGCCCGCAGCTTTTCAAACAGATCCTGATGGTTGCAGGTTTTGATCGTTACTATCAAATCGTCAAATGCTTCCGTGACGAAGACTTGCGTGCGGATCGGCAACCTGAGTTCACCCAACTCGACTGTGAGATGTCCTTTGTCAACCAAGAGGATGTGATCACAACGTTCACAAAGATTATGCAAAATGTAGTGAATGGATACTTTGGCAAGGCTGTCTTGCAAGAGATCCCACGCATGACTTATCTGCAGGCAATGACAGACTACGGTGTCGATAAACCCGATACGCGCTTTGCATTGAAGCTTCATGATCTTTCGCAAATCCTTGCAGGAAGCTCCTTCAAAGTGTTTGCGGATACTGTCGCAGCAGGGGGGATCATCAATGCTCTGCGTGTTGAAAAACAAGCGGACATGACGCGCAAGCGTATCGATGAGCTCGAGGAGATCGCAAAGCAGCTGGGACTCAAAGGTCTCGCATGGGCCAAAGTCAAAGCCGGTCAGGGCAAAGACTCTTGGCAGTCGTCTCTCACTAAGCTTCTGAGTGATGCAGAGATCGATGCGATCAATCAACACACCGGTGCTCAAGAAGGCGATCTCTTGCTCGTTGCTGCTGGAGCTTATCATGTTGCCAAAAATGCTTTGGGTACACTAAGGAACAAGCTTGGCAAAGACTTAGAGCTTTACGATCCTAAGCAGCTCAACTTTCTGTGGGTTGTCGAATTTCCACTCCTTGAACGTGATGCAGAGGATACGCGTTGGGTAGCTAAGCACCATCCTTTCACATCTCCGATGGATGAGGACCTCCCTTTCCTTTCGACAGATCCTGGACGTGTGCGTGCTAAGGCCTATGACTTGGTATGTAACGGATACGAGCTTGGTGGTGGTTCTATACGCATTCACAAAGAGGATATTCAGGAGCAGCAGTTCCAGGTGCTTGGCCTTACACGCGAAGAGTCCGAGAAAAAATTTGGTTTCCTCCTCGAAGCCCTAAAATTTGGTGCGCCTCCACACGGTGGCATTGCGTTCGGACTTGACCGTACGGTGATGGTACTCACAGGGTGTGATGCGATTCGAGATATCATCGCTTTCCCAAAAACACAAAAAGCTGCATGCTTGATGACCCTCTCACCTTCACCTGTCACTAAACAGGCGTTGAAAGACTTACACATTCAACTCGACCTTACACAGAAAGCAGAGGATTGAACCATGACTCGAACCGTTATCAAAACTTCGAAGGCACCTGTGCCTGTAGCTCCTTACTCACAGGCTATTGCTGTCAATGGCACCGTGTACTGTTCGGGACAACTCGGGCTTATACCAGGAGATGGGCTAAAGTTAATTTCCGATAATGTTCTGGAACAAGCGAAACAGGCTCTCAAAAACTTGACTGCAGTGCTAGAAGAGGCAGGCTGTCAGTTGAGTGATGTCGTCAAAGTCACCCTCCTCCTCACTAACATGTCTGATTTTGTAGCAGTGAATGAAGTCTACTCGACATTCTTCTCAGCTCCCTTTCCTGCACGCACGGCATATCAAGTTGCCGCCCTCCCTCTGGGGGGACGTGTAGAGATTGAAGCCATTGCCGTTCAAAAGTAGCTTTTCTGTTAGAGCAGAGAAGCTGCTTTCAAAAAAATTTGAACATTTCGCAATAGACCTGGATAGATTGTCACTTGCTCGCTAATATTAGAGAACATGGGCATTCTTGCTATGAAAGCAAAATGGACTATTGAGCACAGCCTCAAGAGTTCCAGGGCTAGCTCGCCTGTGCTAAGCTAGTATAAGCGACATTCATTCATAAAAAAGGATCAATAAAGGGTGATTGGCAGTCGAAGAGCATCATTCTTCTTGGCGGGGTCCTTTCTGTCAGTTTTTTTATTTTTCTGGCTCATCTTTTTGAGTCCGGGGGCTTCTGCTCGTCTTGGGTTGGTCAAAAAGGAAACGCACATCGAGATCGATGGCATAGACTATGGGATCATCAACGAGGTCCAAAACCTTCGTGACCTTACGCTGACTCAAGGCAAGAATGAGACGTTCACACGCGTGAGTTTGAAGCGTGATTTTGTGACCGAGCCATCCCTGTATTTATGGGCCCACAAAAATGCGCAAAATCGTGCGACTTTGAATCACGTCAATATCATCACCCAAACCAAAGATGGGTACAAAATCGCCCGTTACGAACTAAAAAACTGTAAGCCTTTATCCTGGACAGTTGAAACAGCAGATCCCACACAAGGCGGTTTTCATGAAAAGATTGACCTCGCTGTGCAAGAAATTGCAGTGTTCTAGCGTTATTCGTACGCTTCCCTTTTTACTCACAGTGTCTTGCACTTTGAGAGATGAGTCGTTACCCAAAACCCATAAGGTAGGTTTGGGGCTTAACTCGGGCTTTAGTTTCCTCACTCCATTACATAAGCTCGATGAAGCTGCAGAAGAAGCATCGTGTTCAAGTTTGCAGACCTTTCTGCATACCCCATTAGGGAATTTTGCTGTCGCAGTGCATCCTCTTCCCGATAAGAAAAAAACCATACTACAGATTGAAGCGGATACTTTCGAGATTCTCGACCAAAAGCCACCCTCCCAACTTTGTAAGAACGATCCGAACACCTACAAGTATGTTGCAACACTTATCGAACGCAACGTACCTGCCTGTCGCGTTAGCATTAAAGATTCGACTTTGTCGTGTACGATTCCTTATGAGTCGGCAGAAGATAGTCTCGACGAACTCAAAGAGATTAAGTTGAGTCTTTTGCGACAAGTAAAAAGAGTGCCCTACTTGCTATCCCGTCGTCTGACTCTAGCTGAGAACCTGGCATCTCTGCTCACAAGTCGTCATTGGGAAGAAGGTCTGCAAGCTTTTTGTGGAGTGATGAACGCATCTTTGCCGAGTGAACGTCCTCTGATTGTGACTTCCAAACTTTGGCGAGAGGCACTTTGCACACAAGATGTAGGTACCCAAAAATATGAAGTTGCTCTGATGGTTTTGACCAAAGCTGTCGAAGAAATTGCTTTCATGCATCTTTTACAAGATGAAGCGAATTTAGCTGGTAATCTTTCTGTGCATGTACAGGCAGCAATGTTGCCTCCATCTAAAAAAGTCTGGGTAAAGCTTGAACCCGCAACAGACACCGTCGATAATTTGAAACTTGCGATCGAAAAAGCACGATTCACATCCCTCAATCCTGATGTTCCTGTCAAAAAAGTTAAGAAGCGCAAAGGATCTCGCAAGCATCTTCTCGAACCTTCCGAAGAAGTTCTAGCGCAGACTCCAAAGCCAGCAAATACAGTCCCCAAGGCGTGTTGGTTTCCAGGATTTTCCGGAAAAGAAGCGGAATTTGAATGGGGGCGCTTTCTTGGTATGTGGGGTAATAACGTCGATGCAGCTTGTCCTCAAGTGGAAAGCAAGGTTGAGTTTAGCAGTATAGCTCGCTACTTCATCGATACGATCTCGGCAGAGACAAGCTTTGAACTGATGGAAAGCAACGATAAACCTCTGAGCCTTCCCGCAGGTTCCTATTTATATACTGTCTACGAAATTCCCGAACGTCTCGGAGACAAGCTCGAGAGCCACCTAGTCGACCAAGGAACGGTTGTCTGGAACGGCAGCAAGCAAGGCCTCACCATCGCTACCAAAGAACACTGATCTCATCACCTTACAGCATTGATCTAGCGAGAATTGTCATTGCATCGTCTGCATGATGATGATGATGATGATGATGAT
>CAZWOL010000024.1:0-43517 GCA_964635325.1 uncultured Pseudobdellovibrionaceae bacterium | reverse complement strand
TAACTCTACCAAAAAGGAATTGCTATGATTCTTCGCAAAGTTCATCTCTTAGTTGCAATCTTAGCCCCACTCTGTGCATACACCGCAAGTGCCAAAGGAAAAGAAAAGCCACTTATCGAATATGCAACTGGACAAGGATATGGAATGGCTGGTTGTGGATTGGGTTCCGTTGTTTTTGGAAGCAAGCCAGGTATGATCCAAATATTCGCTACTACAACGAATGGTTTCTTCGGTAGCCAAACTTTTGGAATCAGCTCTGGTACCTTGAACTGCGAAAGCCCAGCATCTAAAACAGCAAGTTTCCGTCAAAAGCTTGATCATTTTGTCGTTGGCAATCGCATCCAAATTGAAAATGATATTGCAAAAGCAAATGGTGAATCATTAGCCACTTTGGAAAAAATGGCTAACTGCAACAAAGGATCGCTGCCTAAGGACCTACAACAAAATTATCTAAAAATCTTCTCCGATGAAGCAAACCAAAATGTATCAGACAAAATCTACGATGTGATCAGCAGCAACACAAACTGTCGAGTCTAATAATTGAATACTCAAAAAAAGGATACATAGAATGAAAAAACTAGCTTTCGTTGCTCTAACATTTTTCTCCGCATCACCTTTATTAGCTGACCAATATGGACGCGCTGGTTGCGGATTGGGTTCAATGATTTTTAAAGATGACAACAATCAAGTAATAGCTGCAACAACCAATGCCTCATCTGCTAGCCAACTACTTGGAATCAGTTCAGGCACATCGAACTGCGTAGATTCAGATTCCAAGGTAGCGCTTGCTCCTTTTGTCGAAAGCAATCGCGTACAAATTACCAATGATGCTGCTAAAGGTAGCGGTGAATCTTTGGCAAGCTTGGGAACGATGATGGGCTGCAACAAATTGCAATCAGCATTGCTCAATCAGCACTTGCAAGCTAACTTTGCGAATGTGTTCGATGTTGAATCAGACTCCGCAGATTTGACTGACAGGATTCTTGCTTCTGCTCGCAGCAATGCTGAACTGAGAGCTTCTTGTCGCGTTCTTATGTAAGCGAGTCCCCACTCTCGTAGCAAAGACGATTTTCATGTACCGATTTTTTTTGTTCTGCTGTTATTTTTGGCTTCAAATTAGTTCTCCCGCCTTTGCTAACGAGAGTTCATTCTACATACAGAAGGCTCAGCAGCTCAAACTGCATAATCACAAGCAATGGAAGCGTTTCTACTATATTGCAGGCTCCAGCTCACTGGTCTTGAGTCAAAAATTCTTTGTTAGTGGCACAAAAGATTTGGACCTTGAGATGCAAGCTTTTATTCACACTTTATTGAATACATCAGACAAAGAGCCCATTTTCTGCCGGTTTCCGGCTCGGGCAAAATGGTTGATCAAAACATTAGATATTAAAAATGTCGCAGCAGCTAACTGTCCTAGCTATGAACGCTACAAATCCATGGTCTATCCACAAACCGTATGGATTACCTTTGCTTCGCACTACCTAAGCACTCCTGCCTCATCCTATGGACACACTTTGCTTCGACTCAGCAAGTCTTCTGATGCAGAAAGCATACAAAGCGAACTACTCGACTATAGCATCACATTGGGGGCCAATGCGGATACAAACAATGCCTTGATTTATGCTGTCAAAGGTCTGTTCGGGGGATTTACGAGCAATTTTGCAGCTCTGCCCTACTATTACAAGATTCGTGAGTACAATGACTTCGAGTCGCGAGATCTATGGAGCTACCAGCTTAATCTCAATTCAACTGAGATCGACAATCTAGTAGACTTACTATGGGAGCTCGATGAGATTCTTTTTCCCTACTATTATTTGACCAAAAACTGTTCGTATTATTTGCTTGCGCTCTTAGATGCTACTAACGAAAATTTCAATTTTGTCGATGCAGTTCCTTTTTACGTCATTCCCATTCAAACGATCAAAGCGTTGCACACACACAAAGGTTTTGTTAAATCCGTTAGGTTCCGACCGTCCGTGCGTCGTCAATTTTGGACAGCCTATGAACAGCTCAATGCTGAAGAAAAGCAAATCTATGTCAAAAGTATTGACATTCACAGCGATGATACCCCTTCGCTAACTCACGATGAGACCACTCGCATACACTTGCTCGATGTTGCTCTCTCTCAATTTGATTATGCTTATCCAAAAGACATGATGGAAGCAAAAGGTCCGATCTATGCAAGAAAACGTAAGTATTTGAGCTTACGTAGTCAAATTCCCATCGCATCCATAAGCAGCAAGACAGAGATGTCACCAGGTAGCGATCCCCAACTGGGTCATGCACCGGGTCGCTATAATTTTGCCCTTGGTAAAATAAGCATTCCACAACCAGGTTCAGCAGAATATTTTGGTGAAATAGGAGCTCGGTTTTCGTATCACGAATTAGACGATCCAACAGATGGACACTTTCTCTCTCAACTCAACATGTTTGACTTCAGACTGCGCTACTATAATAGCGGAGCACCAAGATTGCGAGCACACAAAGCTACCTTCTTTGATCTATTGAATTTGTCGCCTATCAACAGATTTGAGCGTAAAGCATCATGGTCTGCAGAGATTTCTTTCAACGACTTTGTAGAACCTGAATGTATACACTGCTACGGCATACGAATGAGTGGGGGCTATGGCGCCTCATGGCGCATGCAGAACGAAAGCGGTCCACTCATCTTTGGTCTTGGTACTGCAAAAATGGATGCCTATCAAACGCATGCTAAGCAGCTCCAAGCGATTCCTGCAGCAGGTCTACGCGTAGGTATATGGTCGCAAGTATTTCTATACAATGACAGCGCGCAACTGGATTTTGCCACACACTACAATCCATTTGCGCAGCGCTTTGGCAACGAGGGCTGGGTACGAGAGCTACATGCACGGTATAGCTTTGGAATCGGAAGTGAACGTCTTCTACATCTCAGCTACCAACAAAAGAACGATTTGAGGTTCTATGAACTCCGTCTATCACAGTACATGTAAATTTCTATCTCTGGGTATTTTGTTGCTCACTTTTTCCTGCAACCATCTTTTCTATTACCCAGACAATCACGTCTACTTCTCACCTGAGCGAGTGAAAGTAGCCCACAAGGATTTACTATGGAAAAGTAACAAAGGCATTTCATATCAGGTTTTGGAACTTGAAGCTTCGACCCCAGAGACAGCAACACTCATTCATTTGCACGGCAATGCAGAAAACAGATCCTCACATTTTTTGTATTCGTCTTGGCTGACACAGCACGGATATAGGGTCTTGGTACCTGACTACCAAGGTTATGGAGGTTCTGAGGGGACACCAACACGTCGAGGTTTGGTGGAGGACGTTCAATTTTTCATCGATAAGACTTGCGCATCTACAAAGAATCCCGTTTTTCTATTTGGCCAAAGTTTAGGTGGAGCCATCGCCATACCTGCTTTGGCTCAATTGTCTTCGAATTGCATTTGTGGTTTGATCATCGAAAGTTCTTTCTCCTCCTACCGACGATTAGCCCGGCAAAAGCTCGGCTCTTTATGGCTCACATGGATTCTGCAATATCCTCTTTCCTATTTGATCAGCGATAATGAGAGTCCAGCAGAGTACGTATCAAAAATCGATGTTCCCACACTCGTCATTCATGGCGACGATGATCCCGTAGTACCTTACATGTTTGGCAAAGAAATTTTTGACAATCTTGCAACCAAAGACAAGGAGCTATGGGTGGTACCAAAAGGCAGTCACACTCCTGCATTTCAAGCTCCGGATAGCATCTACAAAAGAAAACTTGTAGAATGGTTGGCACAAAAAAAGAAGCAGTGCACAAAAACTAAGGAATTTGGAGACGAAACTTAATCTCGGTCCACCCACCAGTCTCTTTACCGAGACGGTCGAGAGCTGGAGTAAAACGTGTCTTACGTGCTGCAGCAAGTACTTTTTCATCCATGCCATAACCGATCTTGCGTTTGAGTTCAGCTTGGCTCACGACACCATTTTCATCGACATAAACTGAGACTGCAAAGGTTCCTTCGATGCTATTGTCGAGTGCATCTTCTGTATACTCGGGGATCTCAACAGATGAGCGAATAATTTGTGCCTGTGCACTTAAGTCCTGCTCCCCAGACAGAGCTTTTAGATCTTTGACACGGTTAGCGTCATCACTGCTCATTGATGTATTGCCGACAGGTACAGCAAGACCTGGCTCCGTAGTATATTCTTGTGGAGTTATACCTTGTACGGGTTTTGGCTGAGAGGCTTTTGTTTTGGGAGCAGTACCACCTAGTTTTTTTGCTTTTTGTATAGGTTTCTTTTTAGGCAGATCAGGAACCTTTTCTGCCACAGGTGCTGTCAGAGATTCTGGAGCTACATGCATCCTAACGACTGTATCACTTGGTTTTGCGATAATGTGTTTCCCCAAATAGGAAGCACTGAACAAACCCAATCCATGCAGGCACACGGACAGAATCACAATGCCAGTCAGCTTATAGTAGGAGTGCAAAGTATTAGAATGCATAAGCCTCACTGCACATTAACCTCCAGAACCTTCATAGCAAAGCCGAGACTACGTTTAGCTCGCACCGTTACAATCAGAGTTTGTGGACCAGTTGAACTTGTTTTCCAGTAAGTCTCTAACGATCTGCGATTCGTAATTTGACCCGCACTCGAGAACCACCCAACCTTCCACTCCTCTTGGTTGGGATCGGTCAGACTTGCTTGCAAAGGCACCGTATTTCCACTCTTTATGTTTGCAGCATCCGCAGATGGGTCTGCAATATCAACAGTCGGCGCCTTCCATTCCAATGCTGTTTTGTTAGCGGGAGGAACAACAAGAAAGGTTCCGACAAATTTTTCTTCGTTTTTGCTACCACGAATACGCACACCTACACGAACACGACCCCCTACGGGTGGGAGTTCATTCGTTGTTGGAACCTTTGCCGTCACGTGCATCTCGACAACACGCAACGCTTTGTAGTCATGCACACGATTTGTACCCAACTCATATTGCGATGGATCCAACAACAGGGCTGAGGATGTGGGATCATCCATAAATTTTTCAAATTGCAGCGTTTCACCCAAAGGAGCTGCAACAAAGAAGGTGAGGTCCATAGTCTTAGGATCAGAGTCCGTACTTGGTATACTTACGAGAGGATTGCTGCTCATCCCAAGACCACGCACCTTAGCAATATTTTCTTGTCGGTCTGAATCATCCCCACAAGCAGACAAAACAAGAAATAGTGTACTGAGAAAAAGATGCATTAGAATTCTCCTCTCAGTTCCAGAAAAGGAATATTTGATAGACCCTTTTGCTGTTCAGACTTTGAGTAATCGTAGTTGTAAGTGGTTCCAAGAACCTGAGGCTTAGGCCAGTAAGATTCGAGACCAAAACGTAAGTTGAGCTTCCAGGCATTAAACAACCAATCATGTCCAGCGTAGAGACTGAGTGAGTTATAGGTCGCAAGTCGAGTCGAACTCTCACTACCTGCGCTAATACGTGGCTGATACTTGTCCAAACTTGCGTTGTAAACTCCATAAGCCACGGGTGTATCCGTGTCTCCAGTATGAGTATTAAAACGCCCACCGAGTTCCCAACGCGTACTGATGCGATAGTTAGCGACCAAATAGAGATTGTGTGTCTGATCATACTCAGCAGGAACATATGCATCTTGAGCAGAGTCACGCGACAGCGTTCGTGAATATGTATAGGAAAGCCATGCAAAGAGGCGTTCGGTCAAATTGCGTCGAATAAAGGCTTCGACACCATAGCTCTTTAGAGAGCCCTTGTTGTTGTATCGCGTCAGAGAATCACTCGCAACGACATTGAAAATATGCTTGTCATAGACTTGCAAATCCGTCTGCCACTCTTCACTCCAATGCCGCTCCCAACCAAGCACGTAGTGATAGGCACGCTCAAATCCAAGTTGAGGATTACCAATTTCAGGAGAACTTTTTGCTCCAGATGGAGCATTACTATACTGACCTACTGCTGCTTTCAGGATATTTTCATTATTCAATGCATATTGGGTACGTAAGCGTGGATCTGCTGATATTTTGCGAATGCTACCGTCATGAAAGACACGAAGCCCAGGACTGAGTGTCCATGCTCCAAGTTTTTGGTCGAAGTTAATCCACGCTGCAAGCTTCGCATAGCGACTGAGAAAACTCGCTTGTCGAATAGGAGCATCCTCAGGATCAAATGTGGGATCAGACGCATCGAAAATGATCGCATTATAGTGGACGGATACAAAATGAAAAGCAGGGTCAAGACCTACATTCATCGACTGTTCTGAGTTCCATCGCTTGGTCCACTGCGTTGGGATACGTGTAACCCAGTTTTTGGTTGTAATTGTTTGACCAAAAATATCTGCACTTGTATTGAAGTAGTACACCTGTGGTGTCGTTTTTATACGCCAACCCTGGGATAATTTATTTGAATGTTCCAATCCTAAATTCACAAACGATGTTAGAAATTCAAGACTGGCTTGACCTTGTAGGTTCGTAAAGGAATCTGAGGGAAAACCTGCTTTCAAGCCATCATAGGCACCGAGTAACGAAAGTTTGGTATAGGAGTCTTCATTGCGTTCCCAATAGACCACCTGGGCATCTGCAAAATAGGGAACCAAAGTAAGGCTACCCTCTTCTTTAGCACTCGATTTGTTACGTTCGTTGAGAATTTTGCGCAAGATAATATCAACATAGCTGCGACGCACACCAACAGACAGTCCAGAGTTCTGGCTGAGAGGTCTGCTATGAAAGATCCCTGAGTAAAAAGGTAGGTTCAAAACAAATTCAGTTTTGGGTGCTTCTGGAATTTGTGTTTGAGTTTGCACGACAATGATACCACCGGTCGCATCACCTTGGTCAGCTCCAAAGCCACCACTGTCAAATTTTACATCTTTCATCATGGCACCTGGGATAACCGACAAATCCCCGATACTATGAAAGAGAAACGGCACTTCAAGGTCATCGATAAAGTATCGAGAGTCTCGCGGCCCTGATCCACGAATAATGGCTTCGGCTCTATAGGGTCGACTCTGCACTCCAGGCAGGAGTTTGATAACCTGTGCAGGGTCTGCATTAGGAGCAACCTTTGCAGCCTCCTGAATAGAAACGCTCTTGCGAGAGACTTGAACCTCTCGTTTTTTTCCAGTCACAACGATGACGTTTTCACCTTCCAGGCTGGGAAGAAGAAAGATGTCGAATTCTCCTGAAGGTCGCAGATCGGAGTATGCAACTTCGAGAGGCTCATAGCCTCCCAAGACAAAACGTACGAAGCCATCACCATCTTGAGGAATGCTAAGATTTAGGCGCCCATCAGAATCCGATTCGAATTTTTGTTTTTGTAAGGTGACACGAACATGATGAAGCGGCTTTGCATTACCTTTTGCGTAAATGCGTAGCACTGCATCCGACATCTGCGTTTGTGACCAAAGCGAAGTGGATAGATTCCCCAGGAAAATGAGTGGCCAAATCCATCGCTTCACTTGCGTACCTTGTTTCCAGAAGCAAGATGAGCCTCAAGGAACCAAAGCATCTTGTCAGCATCTCTAGAAATGCCTGTGAACAAATCCGCTGTGCCTGCATCACCAATTTTTGTACAATCATCGATTGCTTTACGAAAGT
The DNA here is from genome assembly GCA_964635325.1 of uncultured Pseudobdellovibrionaceae bacterium. GTDB lineage: Bacteria > Bdellovibrionota_B > Oligoflexia > Oligoflexales > Bog-1112 > BOG-1112. Next base: position 35,933 of record CAZWOL010000024.1, on the reverse strand, counting down.
ACTTACCCAATTGCGCAACAGAATCCGACAACGCATCTACGTGTTTGAGTCCATCAGCAATATCCATACTGTAGGAGTTCAAGCGCGTGCGTCGTGCGATTGATTCCAAGTTTGCTTCTGCAACACCTCCGAGTTGTGCAACGCGTTCAGCAATCAAGTCACTCCATCCTGATGCATTCGCGTAGAGAGTATCAAAAAGCTCATGCAGTTGGAGAAATTGTGCACCACGTACATTCCAGTGGGCCTGCTTGGATTGGATCCCTGTATGAATGGCATCCACTAAATTCTCGTTGAGGATCTTGATAACTTTCTTACGAATAGAATCCGCTAAGTCAATGCGTGTAGAACGGCTGCGTGCCATACCTTTTTTTCCTTTTTCATCAAAGTCTGCTCAAAGACTGTTCTGAACTTTTTGGTATGGACTTATTTTAGCACTATCTGCAGATTCATAGCACTTTTAGCCCTGGATTAAAGGGCTCCTTGGCCCTCTATGTACAGGGGTTACCTACTCAGATAAGGTGTAGAATCAATTCAAAGAGGAGGATTTGTGCAGTCATCAAGCTTAAGTTGGACAGACAGGAAAAAGGACAGATTTTAGGATCTTTTTCCTATGAGTAGAATCATTGAAAATTATCATCTTCTGTTCTGAAAGGCGTAAGAGTCACTGAGGTTGAAGGTCTTCTGGAACGACAAAATTTGTAGACTGAGCAAGAATAGCATCCCTACATAGCGGACATTTGAATTGACTTCGCAAATGAGGTAACATGTTCTCTTGCCAGAAATTCAACAGAATATGTGCAAATATATTATCTTCTCCCACCTGCCCCTGCATAGAATCTATTTCAGCGCGAACTCTCCTAGCATAATAGTCCGTCATTGTTTGAAAATAGCTTCGTATATCTGAAGATCTCGCAGCAACCCATAGCTCTTGGTCTCTAGCAGTTGGTTCTTTCATTATCCTTTTAACAATGGTACTAACTCCATCAGACCAGGAGTTAGTATAGAGATCTCTGACACAATCTTTATGAAAGCTATGTTGGCAGGGGAGTTGAGCTATGTTTCTTTTGAGTGGCTCTTGGCATATCACACACGTTTCGTACTCTCTTTCGGGCCATAATTTCCATGCAATGACACCTGCGATGATTCCAGATGTGAACAAAATCTTTGTCCACGGTAGAGATGCCAGGTAGTTATAGGTTCGCGCGACTAAATCTAATTCAGTCTGACTAAGGCCTTCAAAGTCTCCAACAAAAGAATAGGCTTGGGTGTGAAACTCTTTATCAAGGTATGGTCGCAAAATACTGAGTAGCTTGGAATGTTTCTTTTTCTTAGCACTCTGTTGAGCTTGTATGAGCGTTGATTTATCAAACTGTACTTTACTTAGAAGAGACGTTGCTATTTTCACATAGCCAGACTCGACAGCAATTTGCAAAGCTTGCGCGAGAACAACATGATCCTGAACACTAGCAAGATGTTGGTTGACGAGACCCAAGTTAGAATCTTGGACCGCACTGATAAAGTTTCGGCTCAACTCCTCTGTATCTGCAGCAAAACTAAAACTAGCTTGGCAAGCCAGATAGCATAGAACAAATATTCTTAGAACTTTGAATTTCATGAAATGATCTCCAGGTTTTTTTTGATGATCGCTTCGATTAACACCTGAAGACCAACACCGTCAAGCCCTATCTGCATACACATATTGAGATCAAATTTGGCAGTCTAAACAGCATATTTTGCAAGGTAAGCTAGCGGGTCTTGTTCAAAGACAAGGTAATTTTCCGGAGTGACGACTAGGATCTTTATGTGAGGAAAATGGGTTCGAATCTGCTCCAGGCCCTTGTTAGCTTTCTTTCGTCCACTCTTCACCTCAACAGCGTAAACACGCCTTCCCAGTTTTACAACGTAGTCCACTTCGAAATTTCCCTCACGCCAATAGTAAAGTGTAGCCTCCGTACGGTAGAGCTGTGCTCCAACGCAGAGTTCAAAGGCACGACCACGCTCTTCGCTAGTATAATGAGTATCAAGAATACTCAAATAATAGAGTGCAGGTGCCAAAAGCAAGACTTTAGGGGATGAAGATTTGGTTTTAAGTACACGTTCGGAATATTTTTGCAGAACAGCGAGTAGAAAAGCCCCCTCATAGAGCGAAAGATAATATTTAACAAGGTCGGTATTGCCCTTGTCTTGAATCTGTCCGAGCAACTTGTTGTAGCTAATTTCTTGCGCTGGATAAGAGCAAATCATCTCAAAAGCCTGCTTAAATAGAGCAGGACTTTTCACATTGTGGTACTGCAAAATATCTTTTTCAATCACAGTTGCAATGATTGAATTTTTAACATAGTCCACCCAATCTTTGTTGTCTCTAAAAGCATAGGATCCTGGGTAACCTCCGATACGCAAATAGGTTTCCAAATCAAATTCAGGATACGCAAGTTTAGACTCAAAGAAATTCCAATGAAACGTTTTGATCAACTGAAAACGGCCAGTCAAACTCTCCGTCAGACCCTTTTGAATCTCCAAAGAGCTTGATCCCAACAACACACAAGACATCGATATCTTTGCACGTTTGGCATCATCCCAAAGTTTTTTAATGACCTCAGACCAATTCTCACACTTCTGAATTTCATCGATTACAAGCAACTTTTCTTGTTCGAGCGCAAGTTGCCACTGTTCCATTAGCCAAGCACTACCGGTATTCAGCAGACGATCCGCACTGACGTAATGAAAAGCCCCACTATGTTCGCGCTCCAAATAATCTAATACGGTCGTAGTTTTTCCGACCTGACGTGGACCTAAGATCACTTGCAAGAGACCATTCTTTAGACTCAGATTTCTATCAAGATGCTTTACAAAAGGAAGTTGAATAACTGTATTCATATAGTTTCTCCATGGTCCCATGCCAAGGTTCAGTGCAAATTTCAGACTCCTAGAATGATCTACAATTTTTAGTAGGTCAACCTACAATTTTTAGTAGGTCAACCTACAATTTTTATAACTATTTAATTTTAAAAATTAATTTGGCAGAACATTCACGTTGCGTGGACCCAATCCGTCCATCGCATCACGTTTGGGGAGAGAATTTTGCACACCCTGGACCGTCTCCAAATAGTCGAGAATTTTTGAGCGAACCTCCTTGCTCAGAGGCCAAAGATTCTGTGTCTTTTGCATCCAGCTAATTTTTTCGTCCCAACGCTGACGGGTCATGCGATTTTGTAAGATGAGTTTTGCGGAATGACATGCTAGGCAGTTTGCCATCACTAGCTCACGATTGGGTCCAGGTGGTAGATCCTCTCCGTGCAGCATGGAGGAGAGAAGACAGACAGAGCCAACACCATAGAATATTTTTCTAAGCAGAGACATGAACAGCAATCCTTGGCATAGCATTGTTTAGGTAACCTTCTGGATTCCACCCTGGAACAACCATCGGTTGCATAGTACCCGTGCTGTCTGTAGCACGTGCCCATATTTCATAGTACCCTCGCTCTGCAAATGTCAGGGAGCACTCCCAACGTTGCCATGCAAAACGATTACGTGGGGCTTTCAAATGAGCCTTATGCCAGCTTTGTCCAAAGTCTTTGCTAACATGAACCTCTCGAATGTCCCCATGTCCACTCCATGCAAAACCTCGGAACACGGTGCTTTTATGTTTTGCTAGAGAAATTTTTGTATTGCACAAAGGAGATGTGATCAACGATTTGACAGGCATCTGTTCAATGATCTTCATGTCTTTCTCATCGATATCTGCACCAGGAGCAATGGGTACACGAGGAACCTTGTAGGATTTACCTGTCATCTTCACACCATCATGCACACGATCACGAACCCACAAACGTTTGAGCCACTTACCACTCGTCGATGCCGGATAGCCTGGACAGATCAAACGTGCAGGATAGCCATGCACTGCTGGCAAGTCTTTTCCGTTCATTCCAAAAGCGATGAGAGTCATTTCATCCAAAGCTTTTGCAATAGGGACACCTCGTGAGATCGGGTCTTTGCTGAGATCACCACTCGGATGAATATCATGTCCATAGTACGCAAGAAAAACAGCAGATGTCTTCACACCTGCACTCTCCAACACATCCTTGAGACGAACTCCCTCCCATAGCGGACACCCAACACCTCCGTAAGTCCACTGACTCCCTTCACCAGGAGGATAGTATCCAGCTCGACCATTGCCTGCACATTCAAGAACCATCGCGTACGAATATTTTTTAAAGCGTGTTTTTAGGTCATGCATCGACAGTTGCAGAGGTTTGCTAACCTCACCATCGATCACAAGTCGCCAGTCACTGATGTCTTTAGATGTTGCGATTGTGGGTACCATTCCATTATTGCGGACAAACATGTGCTCGGTAGATGTAATTTCCTCATCCAGAACAGTTAAATTCGCTTCTGCAACCATGGGACGATCGTTGAGTATACGCAGGCCCTTTTTACCCTCGAGCGGCTCGGCTGCATAAGATGTCTGAGCTAGGGAACGCAAAGCAAGGGGCGCAACTAATGAGGAATACGTGAGGCCCTTGAGAAATTGGCGGCGATCTAAATCCATAAAACCTCCTTTAGGACGCTCAGAATAGAACGACTTCGAAGTTCTGCAAGAAAAATTTGCGGAATATTCCATCAAATGCTTGAGACTTAGGCCCTACGCCGGAATCTCACTAGCTTTTTTTATCGCCATGGGTTAGAGTGGTTCTAGTTAAATTTTTGTCGTGCCTGATGGCAATTGTTTTGATGTTCATCCCTTCCCTGGTTTACTTCAAAAACCTCTCTTCTGCCTTCAGCCCTGACCATTCCAAATTTAGAATTCTATTCAGGAGCTCTTACAAATGAAGATTTTCTCGAAGACCTTAAGCCGTTTAGGCTTAACTTCTGATGATGCAAATACTGCAAACGTCAGTTCAGAAACTCCCGCATCCGATGTCAGTTTTAAGGATTTTCCTTTCGACATCACCTTACAGCAAGTGATTGCTGATGAAAAATTTCTCAAACCTACACCTATTCAAGTACGTGCTATCCCACACGTTTTGGAAGGTAAAGATGTGATCGCATGCGCACAAACCGGAACAGGAAAAACCGCAGCTTTCACGCTTCCGACTATCCACCGACTGCTCTCCGATATGAAAACGGAGAAACAGCGTTCCTATCACCCCAAAGTGTTGGTCCTCGTACCAACTCGCGAACTTGCTTTGCAGGTTCAAGAGTGCTTTGCCACTTTTGGTGAACCCGTTGGTATCAACTCCGTCGCAATTATTGGTGGAGTGAACATCTCCAATCAGTTTCAAGCGATTCGTCGACGCAGTCCGCATGTTATTGTTGCAACACCAGGTCGCTTGCTCGATATCCTGAGCCAGGGTGGAGTCAACCTTACATCCGTTAACACACTCATCTTAGATGAAGCGGATCGCATGTTGGATATGGGTTTCATTCCAGACACCCAACGCATTGTCAAAGTCCTTTCTCCAAACCGTCAGACCTTGTTATTTTCAGCAACGATTTCGGATGAAGTCCGTTCACTGTCTAAGCAATTGATGACCAGCGTTCCAACATTCGTCAGCGTAGCTGCAACACGAGCTTCTGCTGAAGGTATTGAGCAGGTTGTTTATCCTGTATCTCAAGAAAACAAACGCATTCTGTTGTCACATCTCTTGCTCGACACAGACATGAACCGCGTGATCATCTTTACGCGTACAAAATTTTCAGCAAGTAAGTTGTCTGACTATCTGATGCGCGAAGGTGTACGTTCCAAAGTGATCCACTCTGGAAAATCACAAGCCTCACGCCAAGTCGTGTTGGAGCACTTCCGTTCTGGTCGTCTACGTGTTTTGGTTGCTACAGACTTAGCTTCTCGTGGCATCGACGTTGATGGCATCTCTCACGTAGTCAACTACGATATGCCAGACTGTGCAGAAACCTACATCCATCGCATCGGTCGTACTGGACGGGCTAACCGCACAGGCAACGCAATTTCATTCTGCTCACCAGACCAACGACGTCTCTTGATCGCAGTTGAACGTCACATGGGTAAGAACATTCCAGTATGCAACGATAAAGCATACATGTCTTACAAACCCCAACCTGTGACACAAGAAAACAGAGCGAGCTTTGTACGAGGTGAAAACTCAGGTCATGAGCGTTCATCAAATGCTCACAACGGAGAGCGACGCAACTTCCGTCCTCGTCGTGAAGGTGAAGGCGAAGGCGAACGACAACGTCCCTACGACAACAATCGCACACCGTTCCAGCTCAACCGTCGCACCAACCGTGGTGATGCGAATACAAAAAACAACACATCCAACTCAGGTCGCAGACACCAACGTTGGACCTAGGATCAACTACTTAAGCAGGACCTCGTAACGCGTATTGCGACCTGCTCCCGGCAATTGCACGAGACATCCTTTCTCTAAGAGGTCTCCAAGCTCACGTGTGGCCGTCGCTTTCGAACAGGAGGCGATGGCCATATATTTTTTTGCTGTCAGTCCACCTTCAAAAGACTCAGGTCCACCTTCTAAAACTCTATTCAAGACTTTTTCTTGACGCTCATTAAGTTTGTCGTGATAGGTGTTCCAAAATTTTAGCTTCTGAACGCTAAATCCAACTCGATGTTTTGCTTCAATCAAAGCTTCATATACACATTGAACGAAGAAGTGTATCCATTGCGTCACATCCATATGCATACGACTAGCATGGGCCAACTCTTCATAATAGGCCTTTTGTTTTTTCTGCAATAAAACAGAGAGGCTAAAAGGGATAGCTGAACCACAATCCTGCGATAAAACTTTCTCTGCAAGCGCTCGTCCGATACGTCCATTACCATCACCAAAAGGATGTATACTTTCAAAGTAGAGATGAACTAGCGCAGCACGCACAGGACCTGGAATAAAAACTTTGCTGCTTTTAGGATGAGAGTCATTGAACCAATGAATGAAACGTTTCATTTCATTTGGAACCTGAGTGCTAGGAGGTGCTTCAAAGTGAATTTTTTCTCGTCCTATAGCTCCAGATACAATTTGCATAGGTTCCCTGTGCGTTCGCCATGAACCAATTTCAAATGTTTTTTTTTGGTTTTCGAACAACAAGCGATGCCATAAAAACAACGCATCTTCTGTCAAAACTTCGTGCCAAGACTTGCGAACCTCGACCATCAGTTTCCCCATGCCTTGACTCCGCACATCTCTGATCTTCAGGGAGGACGAAGAAAGACCGAGTTGCCGTTGAATCGATGAACGAAGATCTTTGGCATCTAAGTTTTCACCTTCGATCTCCGAACTTTTCAGAGCTTCTACCACCATCAAGTCCAGAACCGTATCATCACGTAGATCAGGCGCTAAACTATCCAAATTTGCCGTCAACGCCCCTAATTCTTGGCTATATTGATAGATAAGATGCTGGAAAGATTCAGATTCGTAAGAAAATTTGGGCCAGTGTGGGTGCTGCCAGTTGTATTTCATGAAGGCCTCCTGAGCCGATTATACAACCTAATCGGCTCAGAAATAACGAAATCTTGAGCCGATTATGGAACTTATTCAGCTCAGCACACAAAATGCTAATGAGCTAGGGAGCTAGAGGCCATCCGTCGTCGGTAGAAAGTCATATCCTTGAGCTTAGATCGCTGCGAGGGGGTTAGAAGCTTGGCAATATCCCACTTCAATTCGAACTTCAGATTTGAAAGCGTCGCATGCAGCTTGAGAACCTTCTCTTGCTGCTCTCGAGCTCTTTCTTTTTTTACCATGGGTTCTTGAGACAAGAGATCTCCCAACTCCTCAGACGCACTTACAAGAGCATCCGCAAGCTTGCGCTCCTGTCCCAAGTAAACAGCTCGAACCTTGTCGATTCTTTGACTCTGCTCCGAGCTCAAACCCAGTTGACGGAGCATGTCAAAAAGCAACAAGTCGTGCCGCATCCCTTCAGTGGCAACGGGCCCCGGTACTGGTCTATTCGGCACTTGCGCAAAGGATAACGAGGATACGTTGAAAACACTAAGAACGAGAGTATATACCCATTTCTTCATACGAATGTTTCCCACTTGTTACTGAGCTTATCTTCAATATTTTCTATGGAACCTACCCATTCAACAACAAGAAAGTTGCGGAAGATCTGCACTGTTACTCTGCAAGACTTTCCAAATGTTTCCAAGCCTCATCAATCTTAGCTCGACTCTCTCTAATCTTTGCTCCCGCATTGGCAAGAGTACTTTCCAATAGAGTTTGTGGTGAGTCTTCCAAACTCAGAGCCGCTCCCGCTCCTCCGAGAACAGAAAGCAGACTCGTCGCAGCTGTAATCCCCCAAAAGGTGAGAGCCTCTTTGCCAAATTGGGATTTTTGGCTTTTCAAATCTTTTATACTTTCAGCAACACTTTGAGCATCCGCATTGGACTGACGCAACTCCTCTAGACGATGAGCTTGATCTTGATGAAGTGCCGCCTGCCGCTGAATAGCTTGCATCTTTTTTTCAGCAACCCTCTCAACAGCTTCATCATTTTGTTTAAGCATGCCTTCTGTCACGTCCCCAAGAACTGCGATACGATCACTAGCTTCTGTAACCAATTGGACTTTTCGTTTCAATTCTTCTATATCTCTTTCGAGAGCTTTTACTGCTGCATCTGTTGCTAGATTTTTTCGAATTTCCTTTTGGACCTTTTCAATTACTTGTCCAATTGCGCTTAAATCTCGGGTAGGCTTATTCTGATTATAGAATGCAAGTTCTTGTTGGTATCTTTTCTTTGTCATTTCATTACTTTCACACTCTGTTTTTAATCGCTCGAATCCTCCAGTCTTAAGCTCAAGCACACTTTTGGCATTGTCTCGTCTTCCTTCAGGAAAAAGATTTACATCTTCTGTGCCAAAATTGACAAGTGAAGATATCCATCCTCCTCTTTTTTCGCTAAGATAGAACTTATAATTTCCATCTAGAGAGTTATATCCTGATTCAAAAATTTTTAGTTTTTCACTTGTATCGAGTTTCATAAAAAAATCACGAGAGCTCATTCCTCTCAAACGAGCACGATTATTCAATTCAAAAATTGCTGCATTTTCATTACCGTTACTTGGCAACCTCAATGAAATAGCGTCAAACATCTCACCAAAATTTGATTTTTTCCTATGTTCAATCGCCTGACCCAGGCTTGGTATTTCTATCTTCTTATCGATCCAGGCTTGTGTTTTCTTCAGCTCTGCATCAAGCTGAAGAAGCTCCTTAGTTAGATCCACCAGAGATTGTGGCGATCTGGAACTCTTGAGAGATTTGAGCTGAACTTCTTGTTCAGCCAACTTTCCTGCAAGATTAGACTCCTCATTCACCACTTGTTTGTCAGCAAGAATTCGTTGATAATTTATTTTTTTAACTTGCAATTCCTTCGCCTGCCTATCAAGTTCAACAATTTCTTCCTCCAACGTCTTCACCTGACTTTTTCGATCAGCAAGTTCTTGTTCAATCGCAGTTTTAGCACTCTGTTTTTCCTGCACATCTGCGATCTTATCTTGAATCTCTTGAGCTGCCCTTTCTCCCTGAACTTTTATTTTTATAGCTTCTGTTAGGGAATTTTTCTTCTTTGATGACAATTCTTTGATAGCTTTTTCACCAGCTTCCAACTCTGTTATAGCATCCCCTAAGACATGCTTTGAAAAGAGTGCACGACCTAAACGAAAGGTTCCATACATCGAGGCTAGAGCCATAAGACCACTGAAAGTACCCAGAGATGCCACCATGAGGTAGTTACGAGATTTCTTCGTATCGCTTTTGTCGACATAGGCTGCAAGTGCGTTGAAGGCATCGGACATCATAAAATCTTTGCACATTTGTGGAGTGGTCAAATCAAACTGATTCTGCACAGCTGACAGCACATTCGGATCTAGGGCTTGAGATCCATTTGCACTATCTAGGTAATTTCGTAAGCCGTTACGGATGTTCTGACATTGATCTTGGATCTTAGCTTCTTCACTTTTAATTTCAGCAAAGAGTTTAGCGGCTTCTGCTGTATTCAGTTGTATGCTATCTGCTACATAAAAGTTACTACTTTTTTCGCCACAATTCTTCGTTGTCAGCGAGTTAGATTCTAGCAAGCAGGCCTGAGCTGTGATGATGACCGATTCACCCTGATCTTGAATTGGTAGATCATAGATATAAAAAATTCCGGTAGCAGCTTCGAGAGGCTTTTGAGAACTTGGCTTACACAGACTACGCTGCTTGCTATTACATATATAGAGACGTGCATAATCTGCTCGAGTATCTTTAAGGACTGTTACTTTGAGTATGTGAAGCTTTCCAAAACGGAGAGGTTCGATCAGCATACCTCCTACCGTAAGAATGGCTCCAACACTTAGAGTGTTGGTCAAAGAATACTTCCCTTCACTCATATTGGATTGTGATGCTGTTTTCGATAAATCTGCTGACGCTTTTTTGGAACTTGTTCGACATTGTCCAACAGATAAGCCTAAGATCAAGAGCCCTAGAAGCGTCAAAACCTTCATCATATCACCTTTTATACGGGTCCTAGTTGTACACCAACTATAGTATCATGGAGCATAGAATTTTGAAGGTCGGCAAAACTCTAAATTGGATAAATTTATTTATAAAATACAGCATCTTAAAAATAAGATTAACACTTCTTATCATTTCTTCCGTTAGTAGAGACAGCTTCGTATAATTTTGAAGAAGAAACCGCTATGAAAACAGAAACCGCTATGAAAACGTTTCTAAATTCGAAATCAAGACAGGTTGTGCGTCACCTACTACTAATTCTCGCTATCAGCACAATTCCATATTGCGGTGGTGGCAGTGGAGTCATCAGCTCATCAACGACGACGACTTCGTCCTCTGACGCTGGCAAAATCATTGTTAGTGGGGGATCCGATGTCAACGCTAGTGTGGTCGTAGGAAAAGATGCTCTGCCTGCAGATGCTGTGGTTTCTTTAGCACAGGGCAAAGAGGTTCTTGCACAGGATTCAGATAGTTTTGCGACCCTAACGCAAGCGACTGTTCGTTCTCAGGGTCAATCCGTTGTGATTTCAAGCACTGCCAATGTAGACCCCGGACAACCTATGCAATTGCAAATTCCTTTGCCTTCGACTGGACTCGCTTTGGCAGAACGAGTATTTGGTTTGACAGACAACACGACTATATCAATCGCATACAAAATCATTGATTATACTAAAAAAGAAATGCGTATAGGTATTATACCCTACAGCAAAATTACGATCCAAGGCTCCAATGCAATCTTTAGCTCATCCTACTTTGGGGTCTTCCAATCCATTATTACGGATACACCTATCACGGAAACCAAAGAAGTTGCAGTGAACACTCCAATTCTTGCAGCAAACGGAAAAGTTCTTATCGACGTTCCAGCAGCTTCAAGTAGCAGCACATCGACGTCAACATCAACATCAACGTCAACGTCAACGTCAACGTCAACAGCAGCGCCACTAGCTGCAAGTTTGTTTGAGGTCTACTCAGGTACTGCAGCCCAGGGAGATATCTATGTAAAAATAACTTGGGCGAGTGATGCTGCCAACAATGCAAAAGCTGAGGTTCGAGCCCTGCTTGGAACAAGCGCCCCTGATGCAACATGCACAGGTAGCTCTGATATTATTGTTGGGACCATAAATGACTTTTCATCAACAACATCTCAAATAACTTTCAACAGTGGCTCAACCAATGGCAGCATATATAGTTTTCGTCTCTGTATTTACGGAAAGAATTCAAAACTGACATCAACAGATACAGTATTGTCTGCTGCATCCCTTGATACTATTCCACCACCTCCATTAGTCTCTTTTACAGCAATACGTTCGTCCGCAAGCGACCCAAGTGCTACTATCACTTGGACCTATCCTGCTGATGTGAGTGACTACAACACCATGTATATACGTAGTATAACAGGAAACGCACCTCCTGCTCCAAGCAATTGTGGATCAGGAACTCTTGTCGGCGTCTACACGGCTCCGTTTGTTAGTCAACAGATTACAACAAGCGCAGCAACGACGACTGGCTATGGGTACCGTGCCTGCATTTATGATGCGAATGGAAACTTGACCAACTCAAACGCTACGACTTTAAACGTTAGTGACTATCAGCTAACAGCATTTAGCGGAGCTGCTGGCTCTGCCAACGCTGGGGATATAAATCTTTTCTTCACCTGGCCCACAACTACTGCTTCGAGCATTAGTTCTGTCTATGTTCTCCGACTTCCTACAAGCACAGGCCTAATCCCACAATGCGAATATGGTCAAGGGGAAGAATCGGTTATCAGCTACCCAGGACCACTTACTGCAGGTTCGAACGTAACTTATTTGGACCAAAGAAATACTCTCTTAGGAGAAGCTTTTAACTATAGAGCATGCGTCTTGAGCAACAGCGTATTGGTCAATTCTAGTCTTATTACATCGATTCCATCACGCCCAGCTGCGAGTCAGACTCAATCAGCAAACTATGTTACATCGTCATTTTTGATCCCACCACCAGCCAACGTTCCGTTGACTAAGGTCGAGCTCTATAAGAAATCAGGCACAGCATCAGTCGACTGCTTTGCGTCACCTTCGACCAATACGACATATTTGAGACAGTCGTGGACAAATTTTACAGGGATTACTTTGATTGACTCGGATGTTAGCGTTCCATCAGGGACTTATTCTTATACATATTGCGTAACATTTCCAAGTAATCCAACTTTGCAGATTGACCTGCCTCTAACCATCATTCCTTAGAGGTGCGAAAGCCACTCAGGATCTGGAATGGCTAAGTCATGCTTCTGCAGCCACTCTGAAACTTTCAAAGCTAGAGCTAGACGCTGCTGATGAAGTTCCGACAACTTAGTGTCGAAAACCTTCAGGGTTTTTTCCAACTGCTCTTGAGCTGGGTTTGCAGCAAGTGATAGTTGGGCAAGTGCTCCAATCACTACACCTCCAAGACCAGCGAGCATAGTTCCATAGCCTGCTTTCTTCGTAGTGGAAGATATACGCACGGCTTTAGACGGTTTGTTGATACTACCATTTGAAGCCTCAGGGGCAAAGACCTGCAATTTTGCTTTTACTTGTGCTTGCACATCAACATTTATGCCGTCTAATATCAAATGAATATTCCATGCTTTAGGTTCGATATACCCAGCGACACCTGGTATAGATTGAACTTTGTCTGTCCACTGATAGTAAAAATTTTTAGAGTTGGCTCCTTCAAATTCAGTTAATAAAAATTCGCGTCCATATTTCTTCACACCTCGGTATAAATTACTTTTCTCAGATTGAACTTCTGATAATGTTTCAGGTGTTTGTGGCGCTACACCATCAGCATGCTGTTCCATATGAGCAGGCTGTTCATTAGCAGGATTAGAAGGAGCAATGAACGACACTACGGCATCGGCAAGGTTAGCAATCACCCCCCCCGCCACACTAGCAGCTGCTGCTACAACACCTTTTGGTGGAGCATCCGTAAACCAATTCACTCCTTTTACTTTCCAATGATCTGGAGGTTCGACAAGACGCCCATCAGCATCAAATAAAGGTACTCCTTTTCCATAAGCATCCGTTGGATTACGATTCCATGCATCTGCTAGATCTTGGTGAGTCTCTCTGCTTAAGGTTGGCAGCACAGAACCATACATCTGCGTACCCTTTCGATAAAAGGCATCACCAATTTTGACGTAAAATTCTTTAAAATCTTTTTTCAGTTGGTAAGCTGGCTCATCTGGAACTTTCTCAAAATCAAACTGATGCGCTTGGCCTGCAAGCTTTTGATAAGTATCTTCATCAATCTTCAGAAGATCATCATTATTGCTTTTGATTTTAATACTAACTTCATAAGGTGCTCCATCTGAAATAAAATATTTTATTTCACCTTCCTTGTTCTTATAAAGAGTTACATCATCTACTTTTTTTTTTATAACTTCTTGATCAAGTTTTGCGCCTAATTTGCGATCTAATATTTCTTCATTAAAATAGGGAGCATTGCCCAGGGGCAACGCAAGTACATTTTGTGCAATTTGAAATACAGAGTTTGGAATCTTATCAAGGTCAGGAATCTTCGCGACTTCATTTGAAAACGCTTCACCTGCAAACCCAACTCCCGTGACGATAGCACCGATAATCGTTGTGCTCACCCCCACAGCAATCAACACGGTTCCTACAGATGTACCTGCTTTTGAGCTCTGAGCGTTTTTGAGATCCTGTAATTGCTTGCGAAGGTCGCTAATCGCTGCGTCTTCCTTCTTATTAGAAGAGATTTTACTTGCAGAAAGAGGACTTTCGCCTGCGACAGCTAAGTAGAGGCTAGGGATCAATGATGAGTTCAGGAGTTCGGCATTGATATTGGATCCGTTATTTAGGAGCGTATCGACAGACTGAAAAAAGCGACTGCTATCCGATGGCACTGTCTGTCTGTATGTTTGTAGAGCTGTCTGGAGGTCCACTGCTAATTTACGGATCTGATCTGAAATCTTCACTCCAGATTCAACCATTGCTGCTAGTTCTCTCTGTGAATCAGGCACAGATTGCGCATGCAGACTCACAACACTTTCCAAACCACAGTGCAATTGTCTGTCGCTTGCTGAAGCACGAGCACAGGATTTAACTTTAGCAATGTAAGTACCAGGCTTCAGTTTAGGAAAGAGACGAGACCCCCACGCTAGGGTACCAGTCTCGCAATTTTCCGGATCATTTTGCAGGCATATAGTATAGGGATACTCCGTTCCTGGATACTGATTCAAAAACAATGCAGGAATTTCCATGTTTCCAAGCGTGAAGGCACTCGCTTGGGCATCGGGAGGGCCAAGCAAGGATAGACCCTCTGTGGAGTTTGCAGATGCCTGTGTGTTTGGCGTTAGAGGAGATTTTGTGTGTTTGCGGGTACTACAATTTGGAGCTAGCAGAATAGCAAGAAATAGCGTGAAAAATTTCATAGCATAGAACTCCGAGTGTTTTTTCTATTTTGTCATGTTTTGTTTGAGATTGTTAGCAGGTGAGCATAGTGACTAGCACGCTATTGATCCCTGCTTTAATAACTTCACTGCTCGTCACCCCGAGCGCAGCCAATTCAGAATCTATAGATACGATCTGCAGCTTCAATAAGACGTTCGCGAGGATTGTCACGAATCGCCTCACCATGCCCAACGCAGATAGCTCTAAGCCCATCGGTATCTGCGATTTTGCGCAACCACTCTGCAAAGACACGCTTCTTCTTCAACAAAAAGAAGCGTCCTACTCCCGTCATACCAAAGAATCCTGTAGAGCCTATTGTTTTGAGCAGCCAACCTTCTGGACCATGTAGATGCTTCAGATTAAAAAGAAGGTCGGAGAAAACAAGTACACGTCCATCTGGAGGACCTATGAGATAGCAAAATTCATAGCGACGCACCCCTTCAGGCTGCAGACACGGAATACCGAAGGCTGGCAGTTTGTCTTCAACTGCAGCATCGACCTTGACAATAGACCGCACACGACGCATCGCAACCTGAGGACAGAGAACCTGTAGGTTGGGATAGCGTGCCTTATATTTAGCGGCATCCAGGGTATGCTCACGATTGGGCACCACCATAAACTCTGGAGTCCCTAGGCTCTCTAAATGTGTCATTGCATCACTATAAAGCGCTACAACGCTATGAAGCCAAAGGCCACCACTCTCTAAACGATAAACCACCATATTGCGAGGTAGAGGATTCTTTGCACAAGACCCAGTAACCTGCCAGACATCATCTCGAATTTGAGTAAAGGGGTAGTGGGGTTGGACGTGAAGGTCCCAATCACTTTTTGCAGTCATCTCTTAGCACACCTACGCAGTGAACCTTTACATTCTAACATGTTTTAGGCACACTCTCTATTTTCGCCATTCAGTGCGATAATTGGATGTCCCTATTTGATAGGCAAAGGAAAATGCGGAAACATCACTCACCGCAACAGGAGCATTGATGACAGATCCATCTTCTTTGCGAGTGCTATCGAAACTTCCCGATATAGTATTATCATCTGCAAGCGTTAGTATCACTCTTGACTCTCCATTATCCGATGCTCGCGTGATAGAACCTTCCATTTGAGAAATCAAAGCTCTTACGGGTGCAAAATCGGTCACCTCTGAATAGGCGCCATCTTTATAAGCGTAGAGTTTAACAGACATGCTCACTACATTAGAGCCACTTTGCGTGAACTGTACAGAAGGCACCAACACCGTTGGATTGCCATCGCTATCGACTGGACTTGCCAAAGCAAGATCGTAATTGCCCACTGTCGTTCCATCGATTGCAAGTTTCCACAAGCCTTCAGGACTTGTAGTGATGGATCCACCTGTTCCAAAATTCAACATGATCCCGGAAAGAACAGAATTTTGATAGTCTGCACGCGCGTAATAGCCGTTACCACTGCAGATATCAGAGCTACCCTGTTTCGATGTCGTTACGCTCTTGTTATCAAATGCTGTAACAGTATGCGAACTTCCCTCGGATGATGTCACTGCGGATGGAGGTGTAAATGTTACGACTTTCGTGCCACACATATTGGCAAAAGTAAGGTCGGTCTTTGATAGGGTACGTACATAAAAGCCATATCCTGAATAACTTTGTTTGGATGCATCCGAATAGGCTCCAAGAAGATCTGCGGGTTTTTGTGTTGCATTCCAAACATAGAATGGTTCTACACCCCAGTCTTGGTTCATGTAAGAGTTTTTAACCATTTTCAAAGCTTTGCCGATCTCAGCAAAGCGTTCGATTGCATCTGTAGAAAGGTTCATAGCATCGTTAGCAGTAATCTGTGATTTAACATCAGTTCCTGATCCAGAAATATTACCGAAGCTAATATTGCCTTTTAAATCACTCATCGGAATGCCAGACAGGGTTTGTCCTCCCGATGTTGGCATACCTATAAAACGGAAAGATTCTGCTTCTGCGACAACGTCACCTGTAGCACTTTTTGTGTAGGCGACCAGCATTGTCATCGACCCTGCAGTTGAGAGATTTGCAGCCACCTCTGCTATCCCACTTTGCAGCTCACTTTCATCCATGCCTTTGAGATCTTCTGCCGTCATACCATCTAGATCAACTACTTTAGCCGCAGCTTCAAGCAAAGCATTCCAATCTCGCTGAGCAGCAGGAAGCGCTGCTTGGTCTTTCATTGTTTCGACTGCATCATTTTTTCTGGTCATAGGAAGAGAGAAAGTTCCATCGGAAGCAACATCTATCTTTGTTGGCTCACCGATAACTGTGCCGCTGGATATTGAAAATGCCAAAATCCCATCTGCACCAGCACTTGCTAAAGCAAGTGTAGGAGAACTGATGGCAAGTGTACCGGACAGCGTGAGATTATTATCAGTTGATTCTTGAACACCGGGGTCAGACGAAGCTGCTGAGCTTGAACTATCTTTCTTCTTTCCACACGATAAAAAACTAAAACTGACCAGCATCAATGTTGCTGTAAGTTGCACCCAAGAACTCGAAATTCGAGCATTGCATGTTTTTTTCATAAAAGATCCCCACAGGATGTTCAAGCATTGGTCAGACATACAAATGTCGACAAGAGGGGCTTCGGTAGGAATTGGCAAAACTTTAGATTTGAGGATTTTTAGGCGGCATTACTGGAGCTTAAGACAACAGTAATGGAATGCAAATCATCCGTCAGAGACTTCTAAGATCACTTGCAAAGCTCTCCATCAATTGAATAGTAACGCATGGTTGCAACCCGAGAGGCTGCACTCTGCGCATCGTAGTAGCGACACTCACGAATAGGGGGAGAATAAAGATGCAAAGTAATGGCCTGCTTCCCAGAATCATTGTGCAAGACGTGCATCCCTATAAAATCATCAATGTAGGCAGCACCTGCAACAGGGTGTGTCGATACTTTCTCAAAATGTGGTTTGGGGTCTTGCTTCATTTGATAGCGTGTTTCATGAATGTTGCCCTCTATAGGGAGCATCCAACCTGAGGATTGATTGTGATCATGTAGAGGGGTTTGGTGGCCCGCATCCCAGCAAATCACCATCAATTCAAAATAATCGTTACGATGTATGAGATTACGCGTATAGCAGGCCTTGTTAAAAATGACGTAGCGACTCAAATTCTCTCGCGTAATCTTTGTTTCACGAAGAATGTTGTTCACAAGGTCCTGAGAAAGTGGACCAACACTAAGCCTGCTCAACAGCTCATCAAGGGTTTGAACCATGGTGTCTCCGGTCTGGTTTTCAAGTGGTGGTGAGAGCAAGTCTAGCACCACTTGGTAGTCCGGTTGTAGAAACTGACCGTCGCACTCTTCGAGTCTTTGAGAATTTGTTTCCAATTCGTGTTCCTTTACGGAATGAGTTCGAGAACTTCCTCCAGATCCTGCAACTGGTTCACCCAGTAATCCTGAGCTGTAAAATGAGGGAAGGTTCGTGGAAAAATTGGATCCTCCCATCTTCTTGCGATCCACGCACTGTAGTGCACATAGCGCAAGGCACGCAGAGGTTCGATAAGTTTAAGCTCACGATGATCAAACGGCACAAGTTCCTCATAACCCTTGAGAAAGACCTCTCGTTGACGTTTGCCTTCCTCATCACGCCCACCGCACAGGAGCCACAGATCTTGGACAACGGGACCCGTCACCATATCATCAAAGTCGAGGAAGAAAAAACCATCCTGCCCCTGCAGAACATTCCCAAGGTGACAGTCACCATGTATACGTTGCTTGGCAACCTGAGCGAAAAGTTCTTGTGAACGTGCACAGATTTGCTCGACGAGTGCAGAGTAGCGCCCCACTAAGACAGGTGAAATAAAAGAGCTCTGCTGCAAAAATGCCAAGCTCTCTAGCCCGAAGGAGCCAACATCGAGCTGACGTCGGTGCAATGCTGGCTTGCGACGCCCCACCAGATGCATCCGCGCGAGCAAGCGTCCCATCATCTTGAGTTCAAGATCCGACAGTTCTTCAGGACGACGGCCCTGAACCTTGGGAAAGACTGAGAAATACATGACACTGTCATCCACGTGAGGAAGACGTCCAAGTGTCGAACCACTCTCAAGACAAAGAGGAGCGACCACAGGAACGTCTTCGGCCTGCAGTTCCTTCAAAAACTCATGCTCTTCGATAATTTGCGCCTCGGTCCAGCGCATAGGTCTGTAGAATTTCACAACACGAAAGCCATCTGCACGGTTTCTAGGCTCTTCACTGGTCTCAACCTGGACCTCATAAACTCGGTTTTCAAAGCTCCCCAACTGGAGCATACGCCCTGAGCAGCGAACTCCGGTCTGTTCGACAGCCTCTAAAATTTTGTCAGGGGTAAGGGAATAAAAAAAATCTTGCAGTGAATTCAAAGACATAACTTCCTTAATATCGCCAACCCTGAAGAGGAGGAAGCGACAAATTGTTTCTTCTTGCTCTCAAATAGGCTACAAAAAGGCCAATTCGCAACTCGTTTTTAGGTGAACCTATGTCCGCAGACTGCATTGTTTCCTTTTATAAATTTACAAAGCTCTCCAACCCCGAGTCTCTTCAAGCTCCGCTGAAGGCTAAAGCCATAAGCCTTGGCCTCAAGGGTACGATCCTATTGGCCCACGAGGGTATTAACTCCTCACTCTGCGGAACCCACGAAGCTGTAAAAAGTTTTATTGCTAGCCTCGAGGCTATACCAGAAATCGGCCCTCTCGAAATCAAGCAGCACGAAGCAGAACTCTCGGCGTTTCGACGCATGAACGTCAAAATTAAAAAAGAAATTGTCACTATGCACAAACCAGGTCTTGAACCTGCAACGGATACTGGACACTTTCTAAGTTCTGAAGAATTTAAACGCTGGATGGATGAAGGTAGAGACTTCGTTCTAGTTGATACACGCAATCACTACGAAGTTGCTCAAGGTACATTCGTAAATGCGATCGATCCCAAAACACAATCTTTCGGTGAATTTCCAGAATGGGTTGAGCAAAATCTATCTGACAAAAAAGACTCGCCCATCGTGACCTTCTGTACAGGAGGTATACGCTGCGAAAAAGCTACGGCTCATATGAAGCAACAGGGCTTTAAGCATATATTCCAAATCAAGGGTGGCATTCTGCAATACTTTGCAGACACTCAAAAAGATGGCAAAGCCCCCCACTGGGAAGGGGACTGCATCGTTTTTGACAAACGCAAAGCAGTTCGTCCTGATTTGACTCCAACAGACAAAGAACTTTGTTTTATTTGTTTGGGATCTCTAGATACTGTTGATCTTGCACGCCCACCTTATGCAGCAGGTAAACTATGCTCGCCATGTCACACACGCTATCTTGAGAAAACAGCAGAAAACCAGGAACGTGGAGCACAGAGAAGCAAAGAGTTTATGGAACGCAGAACAGAGCATTGCCGTAAGATGCGAGAGCAACATCAAAGTCAAAAGATCAAGAACGCTTCGCCAGCTCCGCAGCTGGATGAACACGAAGTCGACAGCAATACATGATGCGATAGCAGTTTCTGAGTGCGTTCAACATTCCAAGCAACGGAACAGAAACCATTGCCCTCCAGTTTATCGGACTATGCTCAGCCTCCATTTCTAAACGATGCAGATTTTGCAGAGTCTCACTACGATAGCGTATACGTCGAGCATTGAGAGGGTGCACTTCATTTAGAAGAAGCCCCATCCTTTGATCCGTTGAGAGTCCTTCAAGAATCTGCCTAAGATGGTTAAGAGCTTCTGGAGTGCCCGCTAGTGTAAGCCAATAGATTGCCTCATTTCGGTTGGGGTGGTCTAAACGATTTCCTAGATACAATTCACCAAGACGAGCAAACGCAGGTCTATAATCTCGCTCTGCAGCAAGCTCGTACAAACGCACAGCTTCATTGAGATCTTGTGCTACCACACTCCCGTGTTCATAGAGGCGTCCTAAATTAAAAAAAGCTCCTATGTTGTGCTGCTCTGAAGCACGCAAATACAAGCGATAAGCTCTCATAAGATCGCCTTCTGCTTCCAAAAACTCACCGACTCTGTTCAATGCCGGTGCATAATTTTGATCAGCAGCACTTTGATAGAGAGGACGAGCAGCTGCGATACGACCTCGACGCTCCAGCTGATAAGCATAAGCATACTGAGCTGCTACATGTCCCGATTGAGCTGCTGCTGCACATAGACGCTCAGCCTCGCTAGTGTCTCTGCGTCCCGGCCCACTTTCTAGAAGCATAGCAAGTCTATACTGAGCATCTGGATTTCCATACGCACTTGCCCAACTGAAGGAGGTTCGGGCCTGCAAATCTTTTCCAGCTCTTTGCTGAGCAATACCAAGCTGCAAATAATCATTTGCACGCTCTTGATCACTTCCCGCAAACAACAATGCACTAGACATAAAAAAGGCAGCAAAAGCTACGATATAAGCCATAAATAGTCCAAAAATGTAATGATGATAATTTCGCGTCATAATCCCATAAACCGCGTTGGAAAAGCAAGCAATAACTAGCAAGGTCTATGATCCTGATTTTTGGATAATTTTTGCACCAAAGCGACGAGAAAGCCACAGAGTAAAAAGTACGAAGAATGATTGAGAACGAGTAAGCGTCTGCGGTTGAGTTGAGACCATGTGTTGAGCATTTGCTTCAACTTCTTCTTGGTCGCGTCTTTGCACAGTCTCAATTGCAATTTGTACACGTAATCCCAAACTTGAACCGTCGACATACTGCTGAAGATGCGTAAAACGATTGGTAGGATCTGTAGGTAAAATCTCTCGTAAATTTTCGAGAGCAGCAGGCGTACCAGAAAGAGCATACCAATAACTTGCTTCCAAAATATTTTGCTCAACACCCTGACCAACACGCAACATATTTGCCAAACGCATCTGTGCTTGAGTCGATCCCATTAGAGCAAGTCTTCTATAGAGACGAGCAGTCTCTCCTAAATTTTGCTGTATCCCTCTTCCTCTTTCCAAATGCATTGCTAAGTAATATTGCGCCCCCATGTGATTTTGATCTGCTGCGATCTGGTATAGACGCACCATTTCAGCATAATTGGATCTAAAAGAATGACTGTACTGTCTAGCCACTCGAAAACAAGCATCTGCATGGTTTTGACGGGTCGCAATCAAGTAAAGCTCTCTAATTCTGTGTCGATCAGGAGCTCCCCACTTCCCTGAAGCTAGCAGCTCCGCTAGTTGGTAGCTTGCATCTGCATCCCCCTCGGAAGATCTGCGTTCTAGCTCGAGCTTTAACCACTTCCAATCCGCACATTCCATACTATGGCTTTCGAAATGATTGGAAGCTTGTTTCATCCTGTTTGCAATTACAGCATCCAAACTAGGTTGAGACTCTTGTTCATGACCTGCAAAAGCAAATGATGAAAGCAAAAAAATAACTAGAAATTGCACAATACACATCCATATCCCGAGGCGTTATCTTGGAACCACAATTGGGGATATAGATTGGAGAAGATTAATTTTTTCTAAAGAAACTATTCAATTCGTGCGCTGTACTGCTCTATCAAAGTGCAGATGTCTAATTTTTGTGGCGTCTAAAACAAAACCAGAGCACAAAGGCTCCACAGAGAAGAAGCGTTACTGTTAGAGAGTTCTGACCCAAGAACTGTCGAAACACACTCAAAGGCTGCTCCCAACCCTCCCCCAACCTACGGCAAATAACGGCCCAAATGAGGTGTGCAACGAGCATGATTGGAACAAACCTACGAACTGTCGTTCCCAAAACACCCACAATCAAACTCAAATAGGGCCCAGGGAAAAACAGTATCGAAAGCACTAAAGAAGCTTGGACCCATCGTTGAGAACGCTCCAACGATGCCTGCTGGGAGGGAAACATGCGTCGACACCACTGTAACGCTCTGTCACCGTAACGTCGTCCAAGTTCAAAACCCACCCATGAATGTAGAGCTGGGACAACAATTGCGACCGGATAATATTCCCAAAGAGGCAGCAAGTTGGCAACAAGCCCAAGATGCAAAACCATGGGGCTGAGCAGCAAAAATGCTAGGGGAGCATGCGCTACTAGCAATGGCAAAAATAGGACACCTGATAGACGGCTCAAAATGACTAGACAATATACCAGCCAAAGACTTGCTGAACGCATCATTTTCCCAATTATTTAATGACTACTTATATAATAATGCATTTTGCGCATCTTGAAAATTTTGTGAGGCAAAAACCAAGAAATGCATTGATCAGCAAGATGATAGGGACTGTAGATAGACGAGGGAATGCAAGTGACAAAACAAACCCAATACCAATACTTGATAGCGTGAGTACATAGGCAGTCAGAGCATGGTTTCTGAGGGTACGCGACTGACAGATCTTTGCAAAACAGGTTCCCATAAAGAGAGAGCCTAACGTAAAAATCAACCCAAAGATCATTACCGAAAAACTAATAGCCAAAATCTGAACAACTAGAAATCCGACATGATTTTGCTGTCTCTTAAAATTCAGGACCATGGTCTCAAAAGAGAAGCGCACTAGAGTCTTCCATGACATGACTAAATAGCAAAGGCAAAGCAAACTTAAAATCAGACCAGCCTTAGCTTCATGATCCATGACTGTTGCAAGATCACCGAAGAAACGTTGGGAAAGATGACTTTCCAATGTAGGAACCAAAGCCGTTAGAATCGAACAAGAACTCAAGAGTAAAACGTATACCGAAATATAAAAAGTTGACTTGGACACTCCGAAATTCTTAGCCTTGCGCAGCAAAATAGCATGACAAATAGACATCGCAACAACACCCATCAGCATTGGTTGCAGAGAGTTGATCGATCCCGAGATTTCAAAAAATACGTTAGAAGCAAGACCTATCAGAACCCCTAGTACAGCAGCCTGGCTTGAGCAAACTGTCAGCACAGCTTGATCACGACTTGCGAGTTGCATACCAATGAGTGCCAACAATGGCCCAAAGCTCATAGCGCAAATAAGTGTCCATTTATAAAAATCAAGTAGTTCAATCACGTGCGGGCGCCCTCAAAATAATGCGTTTACTTGGCGTTAGCAGGGCCTGATGATTTACAAAGACGACTGCTTTTTCGGGATGAGTTGCTAAAAAATTCTGGAGCAAAGAAGGCAATGCATCTGCTGTTTTCTGATCCAAGTGATTGAAAGGCTCATCCAAAAGAACCAATTGTTGAGGACTCAGAAAAGTCTTCACCAATAAAAGCTTCTGGCGTTCTCCACCACTTGCCTCATTCCAAGTTCGCTGCAAATCTTCATCTTTCAAAAGACCTAAAGCCAAGATTTTGTCTTCAGAATATGTCTCTAAGCTAAAGCGCAAGATGTCAGCAAAGCTAAGATCAATATGAAACTCGTGCGACGTAATTTGCGGCAGCAATATCGATGTGATCCCACTACGCAAATGCATAGCACCACTACTAAAATCTTGGTCTCCATGAAGACAACGCAACAAAGTTGTCTTACCAGCTCCATTAGAACCACACACCTGCGCAAGATCACCAGCCGTAACTTGCGCTGTGAGCTTTTCAAAAAGCGCTTTGTTACCCCTATAGGCAAATCCAACATTTTCAAGTGCAAGCATGATAACCTTCTACTTTTGTGTTTTTTGCAACGCACTCAGCATCTTCTGGACTATTTGTCTTTGAAGAGTTTCGTACGCATTTGAATCAAGAGACCCCTGAATAAGGGTGGGCACTTGCACAAATGGAATACCGGAGAGTTCACTGAAACGTTCCAAATGCTTCTTGGGATGATAGTCCGCAGCCATAAGCAGACGAACCTTCGCTTTTTTTGCAGCAAGCGCAAACTCAGCTATACGCCCAGCTGAAGGAATGACACCTGGCTTTTCTTCTAGACTACCAAAACTTGTAAACCCATAGTCCCTAAAGAAATAGATAAACTCCTTATGATACTCTGCGATATGCTTGATATCATCTTTCCACACATCTAAAGCAGCACGATTTTCATCCAAGGTCTTTTGAAGACGCATTTTGAGTTGCTTGAGATTGCTATCAAAAAGCGCTTTTGCACCTACATTATTTTTTAATAAAATTTTATGCATCTCATCTGCTGCAAAAATCATAGCTGCAGGTGAAAGATAAAAATGTGGATTACCATGCGGATGAATGTCTCCCATCGAACGATTGATCGGAGTCGAAATCTTCTCCAAGACTGGGATCGATGCGCTAATATCACAGTAACCATTACCCCCCGTCTGAACCTTGGCATTTCCTGAACGAGAGAGTATGGCAGGCATATAACCAACCTCGAGGTCCAAACCCACCTGGCAAACAATATCAGCATTAGCAGACTGACGAATAAAGTCGGGAACGGCATCAACATAATGAGGATTTTCACGACCACTCAAGAGTGAGCGAGCATCGACGGATTCCCCACCAATCTGCTGAGCTAGCCACGCAAGATCAGGAATCGTCGTAACAACTTTCGTCTTAGCAAAGAGAGTTGAGCTGAAGCAGAGACAGAGTATGGCAAATTTAAAACGCATGAGCGGGGTGTGCTCCTAAAATAAATGTAGCCTGGACTTCGACCGCTTGCTGAACTTTTGTATTGCAATCTTTACGCACAGGAAAATCAAAATTGTAGCCTAAGCGTAATGTTGAAAATTCACTCGCTTTGAAGCTTAGAGTTGGAACGATTTTTTGGTCATTATTTTGCAAACCAGGGTTTGTATCTGAATTGACAACCGCATAAAAGTCCCAAAGCGCACCCAGATAGAATTGTTCCGTAAGAGCTTTTTGTGGGAAAATATAGAAACCGAGAGTTTTTTCACTACGTCGCATTTCTTGAGATTCTAAGGTGCGAAGCCATAGTTCGCTTTGCACCAAGACATCAAGGACAGCACCTTCGCGCCACTTTGCTACAAAATCCAGACCGTAAAGTCGCATGACTCTCGAGTCTGCATCCGTTCTTTGCAGAAAATTAACTCCAGCCTCTGCACCTCCACCTGCAAAAAGCGAGGTGTAGCTTGCAAGGCGAGCATAATGTGTCGGAACTTTAGGTCTCTTTCCTTCGTTATGGGCATGCCCATAAGTGTAGCCACTTGTGATACCAACAGTAGCCTGCAAGTAGAATGATGTAGGTGCAAGTACGGTATATTCGACACCACTATCCAGAACACCCTCAGAGCCGAAGAATTTTGCCTGAACTTGTGGAGCTGTGATAAATGCCCACTCATGTCGGTGCATACGATTGAGTCGACCGATTCCCAAAAAATATTGACCTGCTTTGATCTGAGATGATGGGATTAGCTTAGACGAGCTAATATACGCTTCATGAACTTCTGCAATAGAGACCCCTTTTTCGCGGTGCGCAGCAAAGCTAAGCGTACCATCAAAGAGATGGTCGATCGGAGCATCAAGCATGATTTCGGCCTCACGAACATCGAGTCGATCTTTTGTAGCCTCTCGGTTCGTAACGTTTGCTGATCCAACGATGTCGACTGCTGCTGATATCTGCAACCCACTCTCTTCATATGCAAAAGCAAGCTTGGAAAGCAAAAACATCGCTGCAAAAAGAACAAAACGCATAAGGTCCCTCATCATCAGCAAAATCTAGTGAGTGTGCTGACTCGCATCAGAAATACTACTATTTTTGACAACAGCATCTTTCGCTACAAACTTCCAAAAACAACCCTTACCACGGCCTTCAAAGTTTGTTTGTTCAGAATTCCACAAAGCACTATCTTCATCTCGGTGCTTTTCATTTTGATCCCAGATAAGAATATGTGTCGTATCCTCTGTATTATGCACTTCTACGACTAAATTCAAAGATCTAGGATGAATGCCTGTGAGGACTACAGGGGTGCTTTCATTATTAGCCTTGGCTTGCACGACAACGTCATTACCTTTTCTCGTGAAAACAATATGAACACCATGCTGAGCATCTTGGTCAGCATGACTCACGAGTTCTAAACTTGCACCTTCACTACTAAGGTAAGCCTCGAAAGTATAACGTTTATCTGAATTCATCTCTCCGAAAGATTGAAGACTAAGGCCTCGACCATCAGAAGCATCTGAATCTCTATTGTTTTGGCCACAAGCAAATAGAAGGGATCCCAAAAGGCTAGCCCATAAAATGCGATTTAACATAACTCGACTCCGAGGTATAAGTGATAATGAATTATCGATATGGCGCTACTGATAGCAGATTATCAACAGCCAAGGCAAGGGCTTTTTATGGAACGAAAAACCAAACAACGAGATGCTATCTTAGAGGCACTAGCAGCAGAGAAGCGACCACTGAGCGCCCAAGAAATCCTAGAAAGAGCTCAAAAATCCATTCCAAACTTAGGAATAGCGACAGTATATCGAGCTGTTAGAGAATTTTTGGAAAGCGAACAAATCACCCCGATCAGCCTACCTGGGGACTCCTCGCAACGTTATGAAATCACAGGAAAGCACCATCACCATCATTTCTGGTGCCGAGTCTGCGAGCGGATGTTTGAGGTTGAAGGATGTCCAGGCAAGCTCAATATCAAGGTTCCTAAAGGCTTTAAGACAGAAATGCACGAAATCACCTTCCGAGGCCTTTGTGCCGACTGCCGCTAGACACCACCTTCCCACTTTTGTAATTCTGCAGAAAAACCTCCCATGTCGACCTTCCGATGAAAGGTCTTAGTGAGCCCCAAGGCTCTAAGTTCACGATCGAGTTTTTGAGGAAAAGGTGACATCCATACCAAGCGCCCCTTAGGATGCAAGATTTGTGGAAGACGTCGAACAAAAGCAAGTAGAAGAGCTTCTGCATCGTGCACCTGAACACGTCGACCCATAGGTGGGTTACTAACAATCAAACTCACTGGAGTTTGAGGCCTGTAGCTCAGCGCATCTGCTTTGATCAATACAATCGAAGAAGAATGCATAGGCAACCCTGCGCATTCCATGTTAGTACGCGTGTTCTCCAATGCTGCAAGTTCCAGATCACTTCCGATCAACTGACGGTATGCACCCAATTGGTGACGCTCGATCAGCTCTGATCCTGAGCCCACAAAGGGATCCCATACCACATCATCTTTGCGAACCCCAGCAACGTATGCAAGTGCTGCTGCTATGGTTGGATGGGAGGCTGCAGGAACATCTTTTAAGCGATAAAAAAATCTAGGATCTACAAAACTTTTGGGTTTCAGATCTATGGAGTTATCTGCAAACGAAATGACAGCTTCCCAATCAGCTTGCCGCGAATCATTGAGCACGTCAAAACCACTTGCTTTCGATAGTTGTGCAATCTGTTCTGCAATCTCCCATTGAAGCGAACGCTGCGTTCCAGAATTCATCAACTCCACACGCACACGATAGGGAGCGCTTGCGAATGTCGAGAAAACACTTTGAGCGAACGGACTCAAAAGTGTTTCCGCAATAACTTTAGCCGTATTTCGAGACAAATCCGATGCGACAGGTAGAGTGAAACCAAAATCTAGGGCAAAGCGATTTTTGTATAGCTCAAGAGGAGAATTATGTAGAAGCAAATCAACCCAACCCAGACCGCTTCCTTGTACAGTGAAGGATGCTTTTTGCTCATCAAAAGCAAACGCAACGAGACTCTCCAAACCATGACGGCACCAAGCTCGCACCTGCAGATCATCA
This sequence comes from uncultured Pseudobdellovibrionaceae bacterium, assembly GCA_964635325.1. Taxonomy (GTDB): domain Bacteria; phylum Bdellovibrionota_B; class Oligoflexia; order Oligoflexales; family Bog-1112; genus BOG-1112. The sequence goes on along the minus strand of CAZWOL010000024.1, from coordinate 7,496 downwards.
TTGTGCTTACGATTCATCATCCAAACAGTCGCATGTGCTTTGGACTGACGACGTGCGAGCAAAAGCAAAGCCTTCGACAAAGATTTTTGTAGGAGCACATCTTGAGTCTCTACACTTTGCAAGAGCTGCTCTGCAGCATGCGATCCCACTTTACCTAAAGCCTCTGCAATTGGGCGTCGTTCATTATCTTGGGGACTTTGCTGCCAAGATTGCAATAGAGCCTGCTCTAGTTTTTGAGATTGCTCTATGCTTATGTCTTCTGACTCTCGACCAACCGCAATCGCAGCGTAGCGTCGTACCTTTATGCGCTCATCTTTAAGAGATGCACAAAGAAAATCAAAGTAAGCATCATCAACAGGCAACAAACGTGAATTAAACTTACGATAACGTAGAACCGAGCAGAGCTCGTCTTGAGGAAGAGATAAAATCGTATCGAAAGGGGCTTCCATAAAACTCAATCTTTAAGTGGATCGTGAAAGAGCGGAGCATACGCATTCTTCTCAGGATTGCAAGGATTGTTAAAGCATCAAACTCTTGATCCCTACGTAGCTAATATCATCTTACAAATTGGCTAAGCAGGCGACTCCTCGGCTGAGCTCGGAGTGACGAACATGAAGTTATTAGAGCAGGGATCCACAGTCGACACTCGACCCATCTAGCTACTCATCCACGTCCTAACAGCAGCAACAAGAAGAACAATAGCAAAGCCTTTACGAAGATAGGCCTCCGGTATAGGCATAGCAATGCGTGCGCCGATATAGGTACCAACAAACATTCCTAATGCAATCATGAGTCCTGCAAATATATCTGCCTCAGTAATTTTACCACTGCGGTAGTATTGCCAGGCTCCAAGTATCCCAACCGGCAACAGCAGCGCAACGAGAGAGGTTCCTGTGGCTTCGTGGTAACGAAAACCAAAAATGAAGAGGAGCATAGGAACGAGAACAATGCCTCCTCCAATACCAAAAATTCCCGACATCGTTCCCGCAACAACACCCAAGAGAATCATCGACAAAGGAAACATAGACTCCACTTTCTACATTGAATTCAGCCCTGTTTTTCAATTGTCGCTATTATACTATTGGAAAGCATAGCTGGGTCTATAGGTTTTGAAATGACAGCGTCAAAAGGAGCTCCTTCACTACCAGCACGACTTGTATTGATGTCCCCTGTTAGTGCCACAATCTTCGTCTTTTCCGATCTCCCCTTGATGGCTTTTGCAGTATCCCACCCATCAAGTCCTGGCATTCGCATATCCATCAAAATCAGGTCATACAGACAGGCCTGAGCCTTCGATATCGCTTCCGCTCCATCACGTGCACTTTCAACAAGGGCACCCTTTGCCTTCAAAACAAATTCGAGTATTTCGCGTAGATCATCCGAATCATCGACGACAAGTATTCGAATTCCATCTAGGCGATTGCGCTTGAGAACATTGTTTAGGTCTGAATTCATGAAGACTCCTCAGGTTTCAGTTGAGAAAGCATCGATGCAATAATTTGGGAAAACACTTGCACATCGCATGGATACTGGAGTTTCTCAACATGTTGAGTTAGCTCCAACTGTCCTCCCGTCGCTAGGGGATTATGTGAATCTTGAGTTAAACACATCGGACCTTTGAAGGTGTGCGCTGCTTCTTTGAGAAAAGCATACCCCGAAACGGGGTACATGTTTTCTGCACACATAATTAAGTCTATATGATTGCTCATCAAAATTCCAATCGCCTCTTTAGCTGAGCGAGAACGAATAACAGTGATGTTTTGCGCGCTAAGATATTCTTCGAATGATGGAAATAAAGAATCTTTATCATCTACATAAAGCAAAACTTTTGCTGCTTCACGATGCTCATCTGATGCGTGCTGATTGAAAGCTAAGATAAATTCGGTACCCACACCCACTTCACTATTGAAGGAAATGGTCACTCCATTAGCAGTAGCAAGCTTCTTAGCAACTGACAAACCCAAACCTAAACCCACCCCTATAGGCTTGGTTGTAACGAAAGATTCAAAAAGGTGTCGCTTAACTTCCTCAGGCATCCCACTTCCACTATCTTTTATGCTCAAGATAATATGGTGACTGTCATCTATTTTTGCAGTAATCGTAATTTTGCGGACCGGACTATTGACCAATGCTTGCACTGCGTTTTTAAGAAGAATCAGTACGATCTGTTGGATTTGATTAGGATCAACACCGATAGGAGGAAGATTGCGCTCTATTTCGGTACAAAGCTCAACTTGTCGATTTTGGATATAGCCCTCTAAAATTTGTAGAGAACTTTCGACAATAGAACTAAGAAAGACGTTTGACTTTCCAAAGCGAGAGAAATGGGTGTAGTTCTGAATATTACGCACCACAGAACCAATATGTGTGACATTGGTCTCGATTTTTTCCAAACGTGAAAAACAGTCCTCTGGCAAGCGCGCTTTTTCTTCTTTGAGAAGATAGAGATTAAATTGTATAGATTGCAAAGAATTGTTAATCTCATGCGCGAGCGATGCACTCGCTTCTCCCAAAGCTGCTAAACGAGTTTCTTTGAGCAAAATACGTTCGCGCTCTTTTTCATCCGAAATATCGATCGTATGAACAAGACACAAAACCTCGGGCTCATATTGGACAACGAAAGCACGGATCCAAATATCTCCGTTGTCACGCCCCTTGCGATAGATCTTGAGTTTAGCCTCTGCAAAGCCCATTTTTGCGAGTTTTTCGAAGGTATCACCGAGCTTTATAATTTCTTCGGGTGGGTAAATTTTTTCGATGGGAACGTTTTCAAGATCCTCCTTTGTGTATCCCATCGCAACACCAGCCTGTGGATTCCAACGCAAAATCTTGCGTTGCGTCATAGAAAAGAGGTTCATAATATCTTTACTATTCGCAAAGAGGCGCTCAAAGTAACCGATCCATTTCTTCTGAGATTCTTCTTCTTTTTTACGGGCCTCCGAAGAAATATCAAAAACCTGGGCAAACACAGCACCATCAGAAGATGTTTGTGCACGCAGGAATGAATCGATTGGATTTGCACCTCGCTCAGCCAAGCGACATGTCAAAATTGCAGTTTTTAGTTTGGACAAATCTTCCTTAAAAAGTTCGTAAGAAGGAAGATCATCTTTTGCAATCAACTCACTCAGCTTATCGCTTTTTAAGCCATACAATTTCTTAAAAGCATCATTAACAAACAAAATACCATCACAGTTCGCATCCAAGGTGATGAACGGATCAGGACTATCTTTGAAAAAATCCATAAAAAGTTGCAGATAGACGTCCGATGAAATTTTTGCTCGATCGATCATGAGATTTCCTTAACTAAACTGATTCATTCACACACTGACGCAATGTTTCTTCGAGGACCGATGCTACCAAAGTTGGAACTGCAGGTTCTAGTACAAATGCAACCAATCCATCAAGAACACGATTTTCAACATCCATGAACGATTTCTTAGGACCTACTAAAACAACGGATCTCTTTTGCAGATGAGCTTTCATCTTGGGGATTTTGAGAATGCCTTGAAACCCATCCCAATGACAAACAAGGACGGCATCATCGTCTTCGATATTAGTGTTTTCTAATGCATGAGGTTGCAGACTACGAACAGAGTAGTCCATATCTTTAAGTAACTTCTCATAATGATTGGCTTGATTTGATTGACTTATGATGCTGATTTTTTTCATTGGCTTAACTCCTTTTAAGCTGTGGTTTGTCGTCGCGTAAGATCGAAAGCAAAGTATCTCCCTTGATGGGGAAGCAAGAAACGCGGCTCCGACGTAATTCCTTTTCGTAAGAAATGAAAGGAGTCGATAGCAGAGCAGAACGCTTCATACTCTTCGGTCGAACCAAAAATATTTACAGCTGTCCAAGCCTCACGGTTGTTGACGAGCAAGCTTCTTTGGGCGATCGCTATAGCGTCTTCGTTACGATCGTAGGGAATTAGGGCAAGCAAGGTACCGGGAAATTCTTGCGACAGGCAGGGTGAGTTCTGCGGAACGTCCTCAAGAATGATGACGTCCATACTATTTCCGTAGAATTCACCATACGCAACACGTCCGCCAAAGCTTGGCAAAACACTCTTCAGACTACGGATATCTTCCGCCTCCCACAGCCCCCTTTCTACAGTTCGATCGTGCAAGTCACCGCTCTTCACACGCTTAGAACGCTCAACGAGCTTTTCAAGCAAAGCTGGGTAGATTTTACGATCGACAAGCACAGGCGTATGCGACAAACAGAATTTTCCGTTACCGCGACGAGCACCCACAAAGATATTTTCAATAGATGCATCTAAATCCGCCTCTTTACTAACAATCACAAGTGGAAGTCCCGTCCCATACTTATTAATCTTTTGATAACCGGAATGGGCCTTTGATCTATAGTTTCCAGTAGCATCCTTCTCACTAACACCTGACATTAGTTCATCAAATGTCTTATCCGAGCAAAACACGATGCCTTGCTTCACATTGCTGATCAGTTGACGATTGAATGCCATTGCTTCAGGACCTTCAGATTGCCAACGAACGAGCTGGCAATAGTAGTCTAGTTTGTGTTCATGCAAGACCTGGAACATAAAGTGACTAACGACATCCCTCCAACTTGGTCGGATAATCATATGAGTTCCAGACAAAATTGCATGACATATTGCAGCAACACCAGGAGGACCATCCATCGTAGATGATGTGATCAGTGCTCCTTGTCCACGAGAACGAAAGCCGACAAGCCCCATAAGCTGGTCCTTAAATAGCACTCGTTTCGCATCCTCTCCGCCCAGACCCCATACTGAAGAGACCAATTCTTCGACTTGCTGAGACCACTGGATCAGAAGATCACACATCCATTCGCTATCTTGAGTTGCTAAGCCCCGAAACTCTGCAAGACCCCAAGCAATCTCTTTGCGAAATTTCGCATACTCAGTTAACACCAGCTTGACAACATCCATACGTTCTTGCAAAGTCGTACGATCAAGACGTTTCTGACTTGCTACGCTAAAACGCAAAGCCTCACGAATCTGTGATGCATTCGCAGCCATAGCTGATACCTTTGACTTAGCATCAAGAGAAAGCACAGACTGCACCTCTTGGTCTTCATCATGGTCGATGCGAACACCACCTATATAGAGTGGCAAATGTTTTATTAGTCCCATCGTTCGCATCCTCCCAATACCTTTTCTTCTTTAGGCAATCGCTGTAACTGAGAAATTTTTGGAGTACTCAGACCACACGAGCACTTCGTACTGTCATAGATTGCGCTATCTCCAACAACCATTCGCAAAATTTGTGACGCCTCTGCTGGTATGATTCGAGAACCATCACTCGATCCAACGCGTGACACCACCAAAGTCCCACGTTGTCCTGAGCTCACGTGATGGCCGTTCTCATCCAACACTTCCATATAGACATGACCCTGTACCATGTGAAAACCATGAGGATCTGCAGCGCATGAAATTGCAGTTGGCATAGCCTCGGTGCTACCGAAGAAATTCACGACCGTCTCAACACCAAGGGCGTTGAGTTCTTTGGCGAGTGATTTTTCAAAGTTGGTGCTCGACACCCAAACACATTTGATACCAAGTCTCTCGATAAAGCTCGGATCGATTGAAAGAAAATCTTCTAGAGATCCTCCCTTACCCGACCCACTTTTTGGAGTCAGCAAGATGCCATCGACCTTAAGATGTTCCATTTCCTGAATAGCCTCTGCATCCGAACTTTTGAAATGTCGAGGTATTGGTGTAGCTCCTACCTTACGAATAATTTCGTCAAAGACAGGACCAGCAACGTGACCTTGGTTATAACCATTCCAAATACGCATACCCTTCCAACTGCGACGCTCATTCAAAAAGCGCGCAGAAGTTTCGACAGCAGCATCCCAATCACCCTTCGACCATAAAACCGTCGAAGGCTTGCCAGTTGTCGCTCCTGAACCACGGACTATGTAAGATGATGTATGTTCGTTTCCAAGCAGATCATAAGGACTCAGCAAACGAAGTTCCGCTTTGAACAAGATCGGTAATGCTTCGACATCCGATCTGCTCAACGAAGGCTTTTTCAAAATATCTTCAGGAATTCTTTTTTGCCAATGTCGGCTATGTTCTTTTGCAAAATGCAACTGCTTGCGGAAAAGCTCCAACATCCATTGCTCGCGAGTCGCAGCATCAACGGTATCCCAACGACGATCCGCAAAGGAAGTTGGCATAGCTTCGACAGTTGATTTCTTATCTGGTGTAGCGATCTCTTTGTATGCACTCTCTTTGTATGCACTTTCCTGGTTGCGCTTGCGTGAGAAAAATACCGTAGAAGGTGGAACTGGTGAGCAAGCCAAGTAGATCTCATGACCAACCTCTTGGAACAACTTCTCGCAATCTGAATACGAGTACACCCCACCACTCGTATTTTGCAGAGCCATGCTCAATCCAAAAATAAGTCCATAGGGTGGAAAATTTTTCTCTTCGTTTACACAATATTCGTTAATGATAATTTCACCACCATCACGCAACGCACTTGCAGCACGTCGGAGTAGGGCAGAAATTCGAGGCAAACCTTCCTGATGAATAATGTGAGAGATAATCACAACATCAAAAGGTCCTTCTTTCTCCCACGCACATTCAAAAAGATCACCGTCCACTGTTTTGAATCGACCCTCTTTGAATGCTGCCATATTCAGTTTGCGGGCTTCATTGTTGGTATGAGGCCAGTCGACCTGAATCACTTCTGCATTTGGAAATTCTTTGAGGAAGGCTTCACCAAAAACCCCTGAGCCACCACCAAGGTCCACAACCTTGCGAATCGAGTCTTTTTTCCAACGCAAAATCTTTGCAACACTTTCTGCTACTGGAATATTGAAAGGACGAATCGCACGTGTAAGATCTTGCCAAAATTTGGCTTGCGCTTCGTCAGTACGCTGCTTAGCAAGAGGCGCCCCCTCGCGAATAGCATTCGTCAAAGTTCCCCAGGTGTCTTGTCCAATATCAAAAAGTGTACGCAGACTCTCACCCAAATAGTAACGAGAGTCTGGCAATAAGTAGGTTCGTGCTGTCGGTTTATTTGCATATGTTTTGCCATCGAAAGTGATCAGGTCAAGCGCAACAAGACCACCCAGCAACTTTTCCACACTACGCTCTTTAAGCCTCAAAAATTCGGCTAGCGCTGGAACCGTTGCCCTGTCGACCTTTTCTAGGGCTGCAAACATCTCGAGTTGAATCGCAGACAAAACGATGTGACTTTTTCGATAACCTGCTGCATTCAACAACAATTCCGTAAGATCGCTTCCTTGCTTTTTTTTGCTATGACTCATATCCCTGTCCTCTAGCTGTTCTTAGAATCGGCTATCGGTTCTGGCTTTTTGGATTCTTAGCAAAAATAAAAAACATCTTAGATTTCGAGAGAATAGAGCTTTGGAAGCTTCCTAGTTTCTACTTTTAATAAACAGAAAAATGCTCCTTGAGCAAAAAATCTAGCTTTGCAACTTAAAAAAACTTATATTTCGGAAAAATCAACCGAAACAATTTACTGAC
>CAZWOL010000023.1:0-43684 GCA_964635325.1 uncultured Pseudobdellovibrionaceae bacterium | reverse complement strand
CTAGTGATTTCAGGATGTCGGTTACATTCAAAACCAAAATCTGACAACCTATCTAGGAATGCCGGTACTGCAAACATAGTGGATACATCTTCTATTACAATAGACGCAGCTTCCACTGCCTCGGGTAATGATTTAAGCAAAATATCGACGCTATATTTTTATGATAGTGAGCAAAAGTCGCATTTACAGCTATCAGAAGAAGATACCTTTGATTTTCTGCTTGGAACGGTTGGTGGTGGGGCACTCGTTGCCTTTAGCGCACTACTTTTTCGAGGCAAGAATAAAGCTGCGCCTTCGACACCTAAGCACTCTGCTTTAGATGGTCCCGAAGCAACGAAAATAGAGGCTAATCCAGAGCTTTCAGTTGCTTTAAAACAACATCAAAATACGCATGACTCTGGTATGACTGTCAGCGGGAAAGGAGGGGGAGTTCAAGTCAAAAAAGCCCTTCTCCTTCCAGAATCTACTGGGACCTTGGATGTAAAGCCCATGACAAATTCAAATGATCTAGCCTTCAAACCAAGTGAATTAGAAGTAATCGTTGCGTATCATCCAGATAAGCCCCTTGAACTTGTCGACGGGCAGCATCCCCCTTCAAGGCCTAGTGAAACCATGGAGTTGAGGCCCGCAGCGAGTACTAAAGACATCTCAATGGCAGTTGTTAAAAGACGACCGGTAGATCCTCAAAGAACTCTTGAGCGTTTAGAATATATGGAGAAAAACGATGTTGGACCATTTCTTGAAACACATGAAGACATCGTTCAATATAACAAAGCCAAAGAAATATTCCAGACTGCGAATAACAGAACACAGGACATATTGACAAAAAGAATAGAAAAAATAGAACCTGAACTTCAGAAAAAATACGGATCTGACTTCCGAAGTCTTATTGATCGTGTGAAATACCATCAAGACGTATTGAAAGAGATAAAAGAGATTCGAGAGCGTAGAATTGCTATTAATAAGCGAGGTGGAGAGGTTGACTCGCGAAGACCTGTTCTCCAAACAGAGATTCAATCAGAAACTTCTAAATTAAGCAGCCTTAAAGCTCAAATCGAAGCATTATCTAAAGAAATCGAAAAGCCAGTTCTTGATAAAGTCATTGCAAGAGACAAGCTTTTAGATGAGAAAAATGAAGTCAATTTATGGACCGATAGTCCTAAGAAGTCAGAAAAGCTAAGTGAAATTGACCGTCAACTGGCGGCGTCCAATAGGGCAGTCACCGAAGAGCATCCAAAGCTAGTCGCAGAAGCTGAGGAATTTAGTAAATTGGAAAAACAACTCGCGGAGTCAACTGCGAAACTTGAGGGACTAAAAAAGGAAGCAAGCGACATGCCCACGTTAGAATCCTTAAAAGCTCAAGCAGAGCAGGCTAACGCTGACTCCGGAGCTCTCTTCAAGAAATATTACGAGATGGAGTGATTGATGCAGTGCTGCCTCTAAGCTATTAGATGGCCTAGTTTTTCTTCAGGTGTTTCAAAACTTCATAAATCAAAGCAGCACCCAGACGAGCTGTCTGCATATCTCGATCCTGGGGAGGACACAGCTCGACAATATCGACACCCACTAATTTGCCCGAAGCTGCTATGCACTGCAAAAGTGGGAGCACTTGCGTGGGTAAGAGACCCAATGCTTGCGGAGCACTCACTCCGGGTGCGTAGGCCTGCGCAAAAACATCCAAGCATATACTGAGATAGACTGTGTCGTGGGAGGAGATCAGGCGTATTAAATCACTCTCAACACTCTTCCAGCCTTCATGATGCAATTGCTGAGCAAAGATTGAGTGTACTTTGCCTATCGCAGCACGCTCCCGCAAACTTGCAGTATTAGCCCCCTCTTGCAAACCAATCACACAGTAGTGAAAGGGCTGAGCTGTATCCTGACAATGCTGTGCAATCTGCGTGAAGGGCGTACCAGAACTACCAAAGCTACCATCAATCAGAGGACGCAGATCATAATGTGCATCGAAATTGATGATGAGAGTGTTCTTGTGGTGCTGTGCAAGCCCCTGAAAGTGTCCCCATGCTGTTTCATGTCCACCTCCGAGCACAAACGGTAGACAATTTTTTGTATGCAGCGCACTCACAACACGACCAAGTTCTTGCTGAGCTCCTTCTAGATCCGAGTCTGTGCAAAACACATCTCCGACATCGAAAAGAGTCGGCGCACCTTGTGGATTCCATGCGAAATTTGCAAGGGAACGACGCAAAAACTCTGGTCCCTGAGCTGCACCGATTCGACCATGGTTGCGTTTGACACCCTCATCACAAGCAAAACCCACAAGAGCAACAGGACGTCCAACTTGTGAAACAAGAGCATCAAGCTCTACTGCTTGTATACATTGGTGGAAGCGTTCGGGTCCAAAACCATCATCGCGTCCGGTCCAGGCAGGCATTGGTGGAAAACTTAGATGAGACATCCGCGTCACCTCAGATGGACTTGAGTTCCTTGCGTAGAATTTTTCCCACATTTGACTTGGGAAGATCCTTACGCCACACGATGCTTCTAGGCATTTTGTAGTTCACAAGATTTTTACGACAGTGAGCAAGCAATTCTGCTTCGGTCAAACTTTCATCTTTGCGAACCACAAAAAGCCTAACAGCTTCTCCCGTCTTTTCATCCGGAACAGCAACCGCACAGGCCTCTAGAACCTTAGGATGATGCGTGACAACATCTTCGATTTCGTTAGGATAGACGTTAAACCCTGAGACAATGATCAGATCTTTCTTGCGATCCATGATCGAGATGAAACCTTGCTCATTAATTTTAGCGATATCACCTGTTTTAAGCCAACCATCCTGTAAGGAGCGCTTAGTCTCTTCCTCATCCTTGTAGTAGCCTTTGAAAACCTGTGGCCCCTTTACCCATAATTCACCCTCTTCGTTGATCCCCAACTCTTTCGCATTTTCGTCACGAATAGAAATCAGAGTGCTTGGCAAAGGCAAACCAACTGTACCTGCAAAACAATCTAAACTCGGAGGATTGATTGCAACTGCAGGTGAAGCTTCTGTCAAACCATAGGCCTCAAGGAGCACGCAACCTGTTGCTTTAGCCCAAGCCTCAGCAACCGATTTTTCGACAGCAGCACCCCCACCCAAAGATATCTTGAGGTGAGAGAAGTCGATACTTTTGAAATCAGGATGATTCAGAAGATGCTTGAAGAGAGTATTGACACCAATAATCCCCGTAAAACGAACATTTTTGATCGTCTTGATAAAACCCTTGATATCACGAGGATTGGTAATGAGTATGCTCTCAGCTCCTAGAGCAAAAAAACCAAAGCAATCCGCAAGGAGGGCGAATATATGATAGAGCGGCAATGGGCAAACAGCTCTATCCAATTTGAAATCGGGATTTGCAGTAAACCACGAGAGTATCTGCAAAGTGTTGGAGATAATATTGCGATGGGTGAGCATAGCCCCCTTGGACACGCCTGTCGTACCACCAGTATATTGCAAGAAAGCTATATCCTCTGCATCGATCTTTACTTTTTTGAGACGACTCGCATCTCCTTTTTTCAAGACTTCGATCCAAGATAGGGCTTGAGGGATTTTGAAGCACGGAACCATACGCTTAACGTATTTGACAGCAAAATTGACGATATGGTTTTTTGGAAATGGAAGCAGGTCACCAATACGTGCAATGATCACCGACTGCACGGAGGTTTCTGGCAAAATTTCAGCAAGGGTTTTTGCGAAATTTTCGAGAATGATAACGCTTTTGGCTTGTGAGTTTGTAAGCAAGTGACGCAACTCACGCGCCGTGTACATTGGATTGACGTTGATAACGCTCGCCCCTGTACGCAATATTGCAAGTACGGATACAGGATACTGCAAAAGGTTAGGCATCATGATGGCAACGGAATCACCTTTTTGAATACCCAGAGTATTTTGTAAATAAGAAGCAAAGGCACGACTATAACGATCGACCTCTTCAAAGCTCAACTTTGCGCCCATATTACTATAGGCCGGTTGACTACGAAAACGAGCGACGGTGAGATCGACGAGTTCGTTTAGATTTGCATATTGGTCGGCATTGATTTCTGCCGGAATGTTCTTTGGGTAATTCTTTGTCCAAAACGGCTCCATTAGCTGCCTCTCCTAAAGATTATGAGGAAATTATTGCGATGCGCTCGTGTAGGAGAGACAGGACGGGCTTGGTCTTCGGCAATCCCCGTCTGTCGTTCATCCTAAAGAGAGTGCCTGGGGACCAGATCTACTTGCCTTTAGCTTTGGCTTTTTCTTTTTTCTTTTCTTGTTTTTCCTTGATAGTGAGTTTGGGTTTGCCTTTGCTTTCTTTTTTGCCTTCTTGTGACTTTGCCATGGATAGCTCCAGATTTTTTTATTGAGATAAGTAAAACTTGTCTAAGTTTAGCTCACGGATCAAGGTCATGAAAGTTCATTTTTACCGCGCCATCATCGACATGGGCCTCCGCGACTAAGGAATTAATTCCGCCAGCATATTGATAACTTGCACATGTTAGGCCAAAATGAATCAAGACGGAGGTGCGCGTGGCAAAGCAAACTTATGACTTTATCATCGTCGGGGGTGGGTCTGCAGGTTGTGTGCTAGCCAATCGTTTGAGCACTCACTCTGCTCATCGCGTGTTGCTCCTCGAAGCAGGACGTCCAGATTATATTTGGGATATTTTCATCCACATGCCTGCAGGACTGATGTACCCGCTTGGTAATCGCTTCTATGACTGGTGCTATCGCTCAGAGCCCGAACCCTTTATGAACCAGCGACGCATTTTCCATGGTCGAGGCAAAGTACTAGGTGGGTCGAGTTCGATCAATGGGATGATCTACATTCGTGGAAATCCCAAAGACTTTGAAAAATGGTCGAGCGACCCAGGCATGCAAAGCTGGGATTATGCACACTGCTTACCCTATTTTATACGAGCAGAAACACGGACACAGGGTGCCGATATCTATCATGGGTTTAGCGGTCCTCTGAGCTTGGAGACTGGACCTTGCGTAAATCCTCTCTTTCAAGCATTTTTCAAAGCAGCACAAGAAGCAGGTTATCCATGGACAAGCGATGTGAACGGACAGCAACAGGAAGGTTTTGGTGCTTTCGATCGCAACATCAACCGAGGCCGTCGTCTCTCAGCAGCGCGAGCCTATGTGCATCCCGTGCGTCGTACCCGATCGAATTTAGAGGTGCAGTGCCGAGCCTTGACCACACGCATACTCTTTGAGGGTAAGCGTGCCATCGGAGTGGAATATCAGCAGTATGGACGACTTCATCGAGTCTATGCGAAAGAAATCATATGCTGTGGAGGAGCATTCAACAGCCCCCAACTTCTACAACTCTCTGGTGTTGGCAATGCAAAAGATTTGCAAGCACTAAAGATCCCAGTTGTGCACGACTTGCCTGGTGTGGGCGAAAACTTGCAAGATCATTTGGAAGTATATGTTCAGTACGCCTGCAAACAAGCGGTCAGTCTGCAACCAGCTCTCAAGTGGTGGCGCAAACCCTACATTGGTTATCAGTGGCTCTTTCATCGCAGGGGACCAGCAGCAACAAACCACTTTGAGGCAGGAGGTTTTATTCGTAGCAATACGGATGTAGCTTATCCAAACTTGCAGTTTCATTTTCTTCCGCTTGCTGTACGTTACGATGGAACAGAACCCAAAGGTGGCCATGGCTATCAGGTACATGTGGGTCCGATGAATTCGGATGCTCGTGGACATGTCAAAATTCAATCACAAGATCCACGAGTGCATCCTAAGCTGCGTTTCAACTATCTGTCGACAGACCAAGACCGAAGAGAGTGGGTCGAAGCAATTCGTTGTGCACGTCGAATTTTAAATCAAGATGCCATGTCAGAATTTAATGGAGGAGAACTTTCTCCAGGTTCAAGTGTTGAAAGCGATGCACAAATTCTCGAATGGGTTGCTCGCGATGCAGAGACGGCTCTGCATCCATCCTGTACTTGCAAGATGGGTATTGGCAATGATGCTGTTGTCGATCCTTTGACGATGAGAGTTCATGGCATCGAAGGAGTACGTGTCGTCGATGCTTCGGTCATGCCCTACATTACAAATGGAAACCTCTATGCCCCCGTAATGATGATTGCTGAGAAATCCTCCGACCTCATTTTAGGTAATACTTCTCTTCCTAAGCTCCAGATTTAAGGCCTAATAAATGCATTAATTTTCTAGGGCCGCAAAAATATCCTCAAGTTCCTTAAATTCAAGTCGACAACAGTAGATGCACTAGCAGAAGGATTTGGTATGCCACATATGACCGCTATCTTCGATATTATTCAAGAGCTGGAAAGCGTATCTCCAACTAAGCCAATCACTGCTGAAAGACTATGCGAACTTGCAAAAATACTGTTGAAAGTAACTTCGGATTACAAACTCAAAAAAGAGAGAAACGCTGAGGGTGCTGACTACTATAGAATTTTGAATAGCATGCCGCTTCTAATAGGGCAGTGGGACAAAAATCTTACAAATATTTTTGCAAACGAAGCTTATCGGAATTTTTTTAAAAAGAGCCCTACAGAAATCATCGGCATAAAAATGCCAGATCTACTTGGCGCTGAGACCTTTTCAAAGGTAGCCCCATATGTTGCACAGGTTTTGAGTGGCAACCTAGTCTCTTTCGAACGTAAATCCGTAGATCGGCAGGAGATGTCCAGCATAATCGTCAATTTCATACCTGATTGGAACAATGGCATAGTTGAAGGATTCTTCGTTTATGTGAATGACATTACAAAATTGCGTGCTAATGAGGAAAAACTAGCAGACAGTGAGAGAACTCTATCTGCCATTCTAAACACGCTACCAGTCGCTGTATTTGCTAAAGACATTAAGAAAAATTTCGAATATTGCATTTGGAATAGAACCTGTGAAGCACTATTTGGATTGAAAGCTACAGATTGTCTTGGCAAATTCGATGGAGATTTCTTTCCTAAAGAGCAGGCTGATTTCTTTCGCGAAAAAGACATACAGGCCAGTCGCTCGCTTGGAGTCATCGATATTCCTGAGGAGGCAGCCAATACAGCTCAAGGTGTAGTTACTCTTCACACTCGTAAAATTGTTGTGCGAGATTCCAATGGTGAGCCCAGTATACTGCTAGGTATCTCTGAAAACATCAGCGAACAAAAGCGCCTGCAGGCATCCGTGGAGTACGAACGATCTAAATCGATCCAATCTGCAAAACTTGCATCCTTAGGGGAGATGTCTGCTGGTGTGGCTCATGAAATCAATAACCCACTTGCAATCATCATGGGATCTGTCGCCCAGCTTCCTAAATTTGCAAATGATCCAACAAAACTAACAAGCAAAGTCGCAACGATCACTAAATCTTGCGAACGCATTTCAAAGATTGTTAATGGTCTAAGAAAATTTGCTCGCGCTGCAGAGAAATCTACTTTCGAAATACATACTTTATCTTTAATTGCCAAAGAAGTCATGAACCTCACTGAGGCAAAAGCAAAACGCCATGATGTCAAAGTTGAATTGATGTGCAATACAAAATCAAAAATCAAATGCAATGAGGTAGAGATTGAACAGGTTCTGGTTAATCTAATCAACAATTCTATCGATGCCATAAAAGAAACGGCTGAGAGATGGGTGAAAATCGCTCTAAATGACGAAGCCGAAGAAGTTGTCATACGTATCGAGGACGCTGGACCTGGCATCCCAAAAGAGATTGCAAAAAAAATGTTCGAGCCCTTCTTTACCACAAAAAAAGTTGGAGAAGGCACGGGCCTTGGTCTCTCTATTGTCAAAGGTATTATTGATGATCACAAAGCTAAAATTCGCATAGTAGAAGAGGCTCCAAATACTTGCTTTGAATTGCGCTTCAATCGTATAGAAGGTGGAAAATGAGTACTCAACTCAGAATTTACTATCTCGATGATGAGCAAGACTTGTTAGAAATGTTTGTAGATCAGTTTCTAGATCTTCCCCTGGAAATAACAACCTTTTCAGATCCCACTAAAGCATTGCAAGCTATAGAGTCTAGTCCTCCAGATCTTTTGGTCTTGGACTATCGACTCCCAGGCACGACTGGCGACCAAATTGCTCTCAAAGTCGATGCGAATATACCAAAAGTTTTGATCACTGGAGAAATTCAGGTTAACCTCAATGCAAAATATGAAGCAGTATTGAAGAAACCTAATTTTTTTGATGGTGTCTGCAAAATCATCGACGAAATTTCCGCGCGAAAGAAGTGATTGACTCTCCTTTTGGTGTTCAGTAGCTTGCAGTCGTTTGCAAACTACGACAAAAGGATCTGCTGTGAAAAAATTTCTAGGTCTATCTTTGCTTCTCTTTGCTCACACCTCTGCGTTTGCCCAAGTTCATACCTGGCATAATGTTTCCGCTAATAGTTCTGCTTTTTGCCAATTAGCCCCAGTTTTGGATCAAGATTTTGGTTTTGTGGACCAAAACAAATTGTTGATCACCAATTTTAGTTTAGCCGCACTTCAAAACTACACATACGGTCTAAAGATCGGAGAAAAAACAAGCTTCGATTTGCTTTATACGCTTGCGTGTCGCAAAGCAGACGGAAGCCAACAAAACACCCCACGCGTCGTCTTCGTCGTTGGAGCCAAAGGGCCTGCACAACCGGATATCAGCACTTTGAATTACAACGGAGCTGTCGGCACGTGGCAAACCGTTCCTGGCATCGGAGAAAACTTCGAAATCAAAGCTCCCTAAGGCTCACTGGTCAAAGATTAACAATAGCAGCAAGCAGCCTGGCAAAAACGTGGTAGAATATTGAAATCTAGGTTACTTAAGAACACAATAGACAGAAATCTACCACGAGCTAGCTATGACCCAAGAGACTCCTCAAGAAGCTGAGAGCAGCTCTGAAACTGCTGCTCCACTCAACAAGTCCATGGTTCTTGTATTTGCAAAAGAAGGCACACAACGCGACACAATCTGTGAAGTTCTCAAAAGAGATTGTCAGCTCGACTCTCAGGTTGTCACAGAACATGATAAATGCATTGAAATGCTACAGTCATCCAATGCTGGCTTTTTTATGCATGATTGGGATGCCTTCGATCGTACTCAAAACCATAAGCTACACCAAAGCCTTGTAAAACACCCCGAATTTGCAGAAGTTTTTAAAATTATCTACACAAATAAAATCGCTGCAGACTTAGTTGCTTTAAATGCTGAAATTCACATTGATCGCATCTCTACGCTTGCAGCAGTTTCACTCAATCTCGCTGGTGAAATCAATGCAGCAAAAGTATCTCGACAAAACTACACACCTATTCAAAGCGAAATTGCTGCGATCCAAAACAACACGACATCTTATGAGCAAGCGAAGATCGACAGCATCATCACCGAAGCCTATGAGAAATTGCCAAATGATGCTTCGGTACGCGCTGAATATGCAGCTCTCTGCTACCGCAAAGCTGATCTTGACAAGGCCGAGGAGATTGCTACGGATCTACTCAAGGAAAACCCTCGCAACGTTCGTGCGATGACCATTCTCTCGCGTGTCATGATGAAACGCGGACAGGTCGATGCAGCCCACAAAATTTTAGAAGCTGCAGATTTGCTGAGTCCAAAGAATGCGGATCGCTTGCTTCTGATCGGAGAAATCTTCTACAAGAAGGGAGACACCGATCAGGCTCGTAGCAACATGCAAGAAGCCGTAGAACTCAATCCTGGCGACCAAAGCACTGTTGAGACGTATGCAAAATTTGAATTGGGTGAAGGCAATGTGAACGAAGCTGCAGAATTCTTTAAGAACAGCCTCTCTGAAGAAGAAATCGCAGGCCTACTCAATACAACTGCCATCCAATTAGTAAAAAACAAAGACTTTGAGCAGGCTTTTAAGTTCTATAACCTAACTCACCGGACACTCAAGACGGATACCTATAGGCATGCTGTGCATTACAATATGGCTTTGGCGTTTAAGCAACAAGGAAAGACTACAGAAGCTTTGGAAGCCGTGAAGAAGGCTTTGGAAATCAAACCTGACTTTGCAAAGGCTCAACGTCTCGAAAAAAAACTTTCTGAGAGTTCTAAACCTGTAGAGCCAACAACGGAAGCACCTAGCACACCCCCTGAAGTTGTAGCAAGCTCGGAAGATACAGTTCCTGCGGATCCCACTACTACAGAAGAAGCCAGTAACCCAGAAGCTCCGAAGGATGGAGAGACGACCTAGAGCCAGGTGGTATTTTCAAAATGTCGAGAAATTAAGCCTCATCATCAAGCTTAGGCTTAGCTTTGCGCTTAACCTTAACCTTACGAGTCATTTCATTTAGTTTGGCTTCGACCATACGTTCAACAATGTCTTCGATCTCATCTTGCAACTGAGCCGCTTCAGAACGCTCCTGATCTTGTATAAAACGATCGACAAGTTGATCAACACCGAAGATACTCACCCATACTTTTTCACGTACGATAAAAGCAAGCGTACCTATACTCAAGACGGACAGCGTTAGACAAAATTTAAGGGGTGTAGTCCATATAAAAACGGGATGATCCCAGAGTTCTGCGAGCAGATAAAGGGTATGAAAAAGACTAAGCGCACTCAAGAAACATAGAATAATGACTGTGCAATTGAGAAGAAAAAGCCAGCGTACAGCTTGAACTATACGCACTAAAGCGAGGACCGCACTTTCACGAATGAACTTGAGGCCCTCGCTGCTAGCTATCTGAAACAGCTCTTTCAGCATTTGCTTAATCAGATCTTGCATTCTTTAGAAACTTTCCTTATTAGCGACTCGCACGTCGAAAGC
Source organism: uncultured Pseudobdellovibrionaceae bacterium (assembly GCA_964635325.1). Classification (GTDB taxonomy): domain Bacteria; phylum Bdellovibrionota_B; class Oligoflexia; order Oligoflexales; family Bog-1112; genus BOG-1112. Next base: position 32,964 of record CAZWOL010000023.1, on the reverse strand, counting down.
CCATCAAAAATCCAATGAGCAAGGAGGCCACGCTCACCGCTCCTGCGACTCGCCAAGGTTTTTTATGACCGTAGCGATTCACTGTTTGCGCCAATTTTTTGGTTGCCCTAACTTTGCCACTCATTCCGCTTTGCAAAGTCAGCAATTTGCGTTTTGCAGCGTCCTCAAGATTGCCCAGAGCTGCTTGTAATCTTTGGGGTTGCTTACGTACTACATGCATTTTTTTGACATTCGAACGTTTTTGCATAAGGGTCTCCTTTTCTCGTCCGTATTTTTCGCCCATCATCCAATCGCTCATTCAGCACCGAATGGATAATCTAGTTATCGGGCATCCCGCAAAGAACCTAAGAAAACCCGCAAAACCCTTACAGCACAAGACTTCCAATGACCCATAAAAAAGAAAGGTTACTGCAAATCACCTATAAAAGCCATTATAACTTAGCTAACTCGAGAAAGTTAGCTGCAGCTTTTGCACAGCTGGTGACTTTCGCAAAGACTCTAATTAGGAACTAGGTGCGACGGAGAAGACCTAGGTATTTGCCGATAACAGTGACATTTTCGGAGGGGACTTCGACCACAGAATACTGGGGATTCGATGGAACCAATTCGATGGTGTTCTTTTTATGGTGCAAACGTTTCAAGGTGAATTCGTCCGTACCCACCCGAACAGCCAAAATAGCATCGCTTGCGAAAGCGTCGCTTTGCTTCTTGATGATTGCGATGTCTCCTTCGCAGATGAAGTCTCCACTCATGCTGTTACCAACAATTTGTAGGGCAAAAATTTCGTCGTGAGGTTCACCAAAAAAAGCACTCGGCAATTCTATAGACTGCTCGGGTTGAGGAAAAGCCTCAGCAGGAAACCCAGCTGCAATCTTACCTAAGACAGGAACACTGTGCAGCCCACTCGCTCGACCCGCATCATCCGCAAGAAGATAGGAGCTGGTCTCAGGTTCACGGTCTACAAGCAGACCCTTTTCTTTGAGGGAATTGATATAGTTTTGTGCGGAACGGCTACTCTTAAAGCCGAGCTGATTACAGATTTGGCGGGAAGAAGGGACCTTATTGGTCCGACGATTGAAATCTCGAATAAAGGCGTACACTTGCTTTTCACGTTCTGACAACATGGCATATCTCCTGAGTTAAATACACATCGCGTTATACACAGCGCATGGAGAGATGCAATGCTTTCTTAGCTTGGAAACTAGCGCGGCGTCACAGGAGCTCTCAGATTTTCTGGCTTCGAGGATCTAGGGCATCACGTAGCCCATCACCCAGAAAGTTAAGAGCAAGCAGAGTCAGCATGAACATAAGACTGGGAAAAAAGAGCATCCAGGGATAGGTTTGCATGGCATTGACACCATCCGCAATGAGCGTACCCCAACTCGACATGGGTTCTTGCACACCAAAGCCGAGAAAGCTCAGAAAAGCCTCCTGCAGAATCAGTCCAGGCACAGTCAAAGTGATGTAGACAACAACTGTACCCATCACATTCGGAATCAGATGCTTCCAAAGTATGCCCCAGTGTCCAACACCCATGGCACGAGCTGCATCGATATAGTCTAATTTCCTCAGGCTAAGCACCTGCCCACGCACGATGCGGGCCATCGTCATCCACTCGATCAAACCCAAGGCAATGAATAGTAAATAGATACTGCGACCAAACATCACCATCAAAATAATCACGAAAAAAATAAAGGGGAGCGAAAATAACACCTCAAGAAAGCGCATCATAAGACCATCAATGCGTCCACCCACATAACCCGCAATAGCTCCATACAAGACACCGATAATAACGCTCACTGCTGTTGCCAACACACCGACCATCAGTGAAACACGCGAACCATAGACTATACGTGCAAAGAGATCTCGGCCCATATCATCTGTGCCGAACCAATGCACCCAGTTGGGAGCTACAGCACCTATATTAAAATCCGTCTCCGCAAAAGGAAAACGCACAATCCATGGTGCAAAAACTGCGACAAAAACTTGCACAAGTAGGTAGCCAAGACCAAGCATTGCAAGCCTGTTCTGCAACAACCGTCTCCAGGCATGTGTCCAAAGACTTGTATCCTTAGTCATAAGAAACTCTTGGATCTATGAGCGCATACAAAATATCGACCACGAGATTGCTCAAAACAATCAGAACCGCAATAAAAAGAACTATACCCAACACCAAGGTGTAATCACGGTTGGTAGCTGCTTGAACAAAAAAACGTCCCAGTCCAGGGATTTCAAATACACTTTCGACAACAAGCGAACCCGTTAGCATCGAAGCCGAAGCAGGCCCCAAAAAGCTAAGAGCTGGGAGCAGCCCACTCTTGAGTGAATGACGCAAGAGCACAAGCCACTCGGGCAAACCTTTAGCTCGAGCTGTACGTATATAATCCTGACGCACAACATCCAGGATACCGGAACGACTCAGACGCGCAAAATACGCTGCGTACATGGTCCCAAGTGTAAATGCGGGCAAAACAATGTCTTTGGGCTCATACCAGCCCGATGTATTGAACCAATCTAGTTTTACCGTAAATACAAAACTCAGTAGAGGACCAATTACAAACGAAGGGAGGCAGATCCCAATCATTGCAAAGGCCATTGCAAAATAGTCACGCAAAGAATTAGGTTTGCTAGCAGCTAAAGTCCCTGAGACAACCCCAAGCAGGAGAGCATAGAGAAGCCCAAGAAGCCCGACCGCAGCAGATACAGGAAAGGTCTCTGCAATGATTTCGTTCACACTTCGACTGGCGTAGCGAAATGAAGGGCCGAGATCTCCATGCAAGAGCATTCCAAGATAACGCCCATACTGCATTAGCAAAGGTTCATCCATGTGATACTTTGCTTCGAGATTTTTGAGAATTTCTGCCGATACATTTTTTTCGGAGTCAAAGGGTCCACCCGGAGCCACTCTCATCATAAAGAATGTAAGAGTGGCTACCATCCACAGCACGGGGACCATATGCAGCAATCGTTTGAAAACAAATAGGATCATAGTGCATCCACGAGTACAAAATTCTTATAGACAATACTTTGTAGAATACTCATAGACCAGTCTTGAAAAACACCATTTTCCAGCTTTTTTACGCGTTCTGACGCCAATTGAAAATACGTATAAAAATAAATGGGAAGTATTGGCACATCACGCATCAGCATTGCCTCTGCTCTTTCAAAATGCTGATAGCGCGCTTTGGAATCCATCGTCAAACCTGCTAGATGAATTTCTCGGTCGTAGTCTTGGCGTCCCCACCCAGTCAGATTGTGGGTTCCATTCGTAACAAACATATCCAAGAATGTATTCGGATCTGGATAGTCCCCAACCCATCCTGCACGTGCGATGTCATAATCCATACGCTGCGTCGCATCGAGGAAAACTTTCCATTCCTGATTGAACAACACCACATCGATATTGAGATGTTTCTTCCACATGCTTTGGATTGCAAGGGCCGTTTTCTTGTTGGAATCTTGCGTATTGTAAAGAATTTCGATATTCCCAAAGCCTTTGCCATCAGGGTATCCAGCCTGAGCCAGTAATTTTCTCGCTTCTTTTATATCCGCAGCACTCGGAGAGTCTGGCAGAAGCGGACCTTGATAAGAATAGCCTGCAATTTTCGGTGTTAGGGACCCTGCTGGCAACTGTCCAGCTTTGACCACACTATCGACGATCACACGTCGGTCTATGGTCAAAGCAAGAGCTCTGCGCACACGCAAATCATTCAGAGGTTTGCGTGTGGTATTAAAGCGATAAAAGTACGATCCAAGCAAGGGTGTTAGCTTAAAGGGACTATAGGATTTGCTTGTCTGCGCTTGCTCTTTATAGAATGGAATGCGAAGAGGTGGCACCGTATGCGTAAGATGCAAGCGACCACTCAGAAACATTTTTTCTTCGGTATTCAGATTTTCGATGGGATAAAAAACAAGTCCCTGCAGTTTGACCGATGCCCGATCCCAATAGAATGGATTTGGCACGAGACGGATGTGCCGTTGCAGCTTCCACTCTTTGAGTTGAAACGGGCCATTGCTGACCATATGAACGTCTGTGGTCCAACTTTGCCCAGGATACTTTTTTACAACATGTTGCGGCACCGGTGCTAGAGTTGCTAGAGCCGTGAGTTTGAGAAAAAACGGAGTGGGACTCACAAGCCTTACCTCTAAGGTTTGTGCATCAATAGCTCTAACACCAATTTGATTTGGGTCCTTGATTTCTCCTTTGTTAAAAGCCTCCGCATTTTCAATCCAATACAGCTGATATGCGTATTCTGCTGCTGTTAGAGGATCAAGAGCCCGACGCCATGACCACACAAAGTCTTCTGCACTAAGAGCAACACCATCAGACCATTTGGCATCTTTGCGAATTTTAAAGGTATAGGTTTTTGCGTCTTGCGAAATTGTCCATGACTCGGCCATAGCAGCTTGGGGCTCAAGGGTCTGCTCCTGCAATCGGGTAAGGCCTTCGAAGAGATTATTGATAATATGAGCTTCGGAAACACCAACAACAAGTGTTGGATCAAGCTCTCTAGGTTCGACACCGTTGCCGATATGTAGAACTTGGTTTTGGGAAAGTTTAAATGTCTTTGCGTAGGAAGAGCCTGCTAACAAAACAGAAAGAAACACACTCAAGCAACGACAGTATAACAGCACAAATCACTCATCCAAAACTACATATTGAAGCAATAGGTGCCCCCTCGCTCCACTTTGCAAACTTCACTTGGGGGCACAGGCCAAATCACTCTTCGTTAAGAAATTCTAAGTCTGGATCTACGCAGTCAGGACAAGGTGTATTAGCCACATCACCACCGTTGATGTATTGGCTAAACCAATCTTTAAAGTACTGACCGTTCGAACCTTGTTTAGAATAGAAACGTTCGTAAGGCAATACGCAATGATCGGTGCCAGACGATACAAAATAGTTAAAGCCCTTAGTGGAATTTGCTAGGTTTGACAAATTTGTTTGCGCTTGCTGAGACCAATCTTCAACATTGCCATCCATCATGAGATAGAAAAAGCGTTGTGTTGAATCAAATGCAGATGTGTAGGCTGCTAGTTTGTCGTTTGGATAGTAGTCCGCAATGGTTTTGTAGAGGAAGTCGATTTGCAACTTGCTCCAATCCACTACTTTTGGATCGAGGCCGGAAATCCAATCAGCTCGGTGCTGCCCTACATTCCATTCAGGAAAGGCTACTGAGGCAAAGCTTTCGGTGATTGGACTAAAACCACTGTCGGACAATTGACGAACCATAGCCTCAGGATACATTTTACGAACATGAGGGAACCAGTAGATCGATGCATAAGCACCAGCACTACAACCTGTTACAAGAACCTTGCTTGGCTTTGCATATTCTTTTTGCAACCAACTCAGAACAGCTTTGGCATTGATAGCACCGCGATGTTTAATCTCAAAATCGTCGTATTTTTGATCCTTGGCTCCCCAATGCAGATCTCCAGTACAGTAAGGGATAACGACATGCGTCCAATTCTTGACGGGATTTTCTGATTTTGCATGATCGTAAATACCGTCAAATTTTGATCCGTACTTTTCTTTGAAAGATTCGACACTGTCGATAAAAATTTCGCTACCCGGAGCACAGGTGTCACTGTTCCAGCAAGCCCCACCACCCATATAATCGACTACAACTTTATCGCTCGTTCCACGGTGTACAAAGAACGAGAAAGGCGTACCACGAGCACAAGATGTGTCACCACCTGGCGAAATTTCTTCCCACCCCTGAGTGGATTCAAATACATTTGGATGTGCTAAAAGAAGAGTGGAGTCTGATAAAAAGAGAGAGAGAAGACATCCACTGATGACCGTCCTGAGCATTCACAATCCCTTTATGAAGTTCAACTAACGACGATCTTCGATCTTAGGGAATTGCGCAATATGCCATTTTAGCGTACTTCAAGTGTTACTGGAATTTTTTGTCCGCCTCGAATCACCTCAAATTCAACAGCAGAGGCCGAACGTAGGGAGTTCAGAGTCTTGATGGCACCCTGAGCCGAGTTCAAATTTTCACCATTGATCGCACTGATAACATCTCCATTTTGGATCCCTGCTTTCGCATAGACACTTCCATTTTCTATATCTTCCAAGCGAAATCCAAGGACGTTGCCATTGGCATCCACTTCTGGTTCTGCTGCGGCCTGCATCATAATTTTGGGAAGGTCTTTTTCCAGCATGTTTTTACGATACTCTTCTGTCATACGCATTGCTGTTCCTTCGCGTTCAAAGCCCTCTTCTTTGAAAGAACCCGTGATCGAGATCGGAACTTTTTTCTCATCCATTTTTTTGATTTTGACGGTAGGAACAAAGCCTTCTTTATAGAGACGTATTTTTCTTTTGCCAGGGATCATCACTTCAATATAATCTCGCGCAACGATCGTAATGACATAGGTATCTTCAAGCTGCAGCGACATGTTCGGTTTTTTAGCAGAGGTCTGATTGCTGCTTAGATTTTTGACAAGAACCACGTTTTCATTAGGATTCATCCCATTCACGATGGTACCAAAAATCTGTATGCCCTTCTGACTAGCCGCAAGGGGATCATAGTCGGGTTTAGGAGGATAAGACGTGTCTGTTTGCGAGATCGCTGCTTCAACTTTGGGGAATAGGAATAGCCCCACTATAATCAACAGGATGGCGATGGTATGTTGTTTCATTGCAATGCCCTCTTCAGGCCATCGGTTCGATTCAAAGAAGATTTGAGTTAATCTCTTGCACAAGTTAGATTTCTTTTTCGAATTCAGCACCTTAGGAGAGAGTCATGCCGCAAATGGTTAAAAAAAAGGAAGTCCGTAAGTTCTTAAATCAAAAAATTGCCCAATTGAACGATATCATTGCGGACATCGATTCGATGCTCACCAAGATGGAAGACGACTTTTACCGGGTTAGTATTTTTGGATCGGCTCGCATCAAAGCCAATACTAAAAACTACCAAGAAGCCTATGAACTGGCTTTCCAACTTGCAATGCGAGGGGTCGATATAGTCACTGGAGGTGGTCCAGGCCTCATGAATGCTGCAAATAAAGGAGCCAAAGACGGAGGTCAAAAGTCGCGATCATTTGGATTGCCAATCTCCTTGCCTTTTGAAAGCGATGCCAACCAACATTTGGATGTAAAGCGCGAGCATCGTCGTTTTTCATCACGTCTTGATGAATTTATGCGCATCAGTCATGCTGTAGTCGTAACCCCTGGGGGCATAGGCACCATCTTAGAACTTTTCTACACTTGGCAGCTTCTGCAGGTCCAACACATCACCCCACGTCCCATCATTTTGATGGGAGGAGAAAAGATGTGGCCTGAGCTACTGGACTGGCTACACAAATGGCCGCTAAAAATGGGGCTCATGGCTGAATCAGACTTCAATAACATTTCGTTTTGCAAAACTATCGAGGATGTCATAGCTGTACTAGAGCCTGAGATCAAACGCTTCCATGAGTCGCGTGAGTTACGCAATAAACAGAGTTCAAATATTTGACTCCACTCAAGACGCCACTTGTGTTATAAGACGCTTGCGAGGTAATCATGCAAAAGTCAAAAAAACCAACGACGTCCGAATCCAACTTCATCGTGTCTTTGCTCTTTCTCATCCTAAGTCTCTGTATCAGCCTTACCGTACTCATTCGCTACAGACCCACTCGATCTTTCCAAGTCAAAATTCCTGAGAGAATCGCACAGACAACAAAAACGGAGCTTGTCTCCAAAGCTATACAAGCACATACGGAACAGGCACCTAAAATAGAAACAAAAGCCCCACAACGCAGTCCATCTTCTGAGCTAGCGAGTAAACCAGCTGCAGCAAGTTCTGTTGTTGCAAGTGGAGATGTCAAAGAGGCGATCCAAGATGCCATGCGTTTGATCAATAACAATCAACTTGTCGAAGCCAAGAGCTTGCTTGAAAAGTTAGTAGCGAACAATCCTGAGAACGATGAAGTTCTAACCCAACTCGCACTCATCAATCTTTTGGACTTTAAGGATGAGGAATCTGCACAGCCACTGTTCGAAAAAGCTTTGGCACTCAACCCTAATAACAAGACAGCCCTTGCAGAACTCGTTGAGATATATGCCGATCGTGGTGATGAGAGTGGTGTCAAAAATCTGCAGTCGCTTTATGAAAAAAACCCTGACAACAACAATCTTGCACTCGGCATCGGGCAGGTGCTAATCGAAAGCAATCCCAAAGCAGCTATACCCTACTTGGAAAAGGGTGGAGAGAAAGCACTCACAGATCTCGGTGAAGCCTACAGTTTGGCAGGAGACTATCCCAAAGCTCTTGAAACACATCTGCGCCAAGAAGAGTCGATCACGAGCAAATTGCAGTCCGGTAGCGGTGGAGATTTTCTCCAGGAGGAGCTATTGCAAGTGCGCATCAACATCATCGGGGACCTTGTCGCAACAGGTGATCAGAACCAGGGTCTGAAAAAATTAGAAGAGATCAAAAGCAAGCTACGTCCCGAAGAATATCAGTCGATCTTAGATCGCCTTGGGCTACGCACCTCATCCGCAGGAACGGACTCCAAAAAAGTTCTGTCCTAAGCATCAAGTTGATGTCTTAGGCTAGGATTTCTTCGTCAGTAGAAAAATACCCACACAGCACAAGACTATGCCAGCAATACGCTCATAGCTCAGCCTTTCCCCCATAACGAGTACTCCGACTGGCAATAGCAGAACCGTGCACAGAACATTCACAAGCAAAGCAGTCGTACCTACAAAAGCACCCGCTCTGTAAGCAAGCAAAACTCCCAATTCAATACCAAACACTCCCAAAGCCAACGGTACGCAAGAAGGTGCAAAGCGAATCAAACTACGCTCCCCCTCGCTAAAGAAAAAGAAAGCACCCAAGCTCAGCGTAGCTGCCATCAAATAAGCAAGCATCAAGACCAAAAATGGATTGGCAGACGAAGGTACATTTTTCATCGCAAGATGGTAGATAGCTGCACTTCCAGCAGCAACTGCGATCGACACAAAATAGAGCATACGTAGAGATCCCATAGTTGATATCCTCCAAACACTAGAAAATATCGAAAAGCTACGCAACTCTCAATTTTTTAGTGAAGAAAGGACGTCATTGGCTTACAAAAAAAGCCCTTGAGCGTATTCACTCAAGAGCTTTTTTTATCTTAGATTCAACCTTTAGTACGATCGGAATCTATTGAGCTGCACGTTGCTGGTTAATAGGCCGGGGTCTCAGTGAGTCGCGCCTATTGCCATTAGAATAAAGACCAGATACTTCTCTGCTTACTTTCTGCCGCTTCGTTTTTCCCTTCCCCGTCGCTTTTGGTGAAAGTGATCTTTTCTTTCCCTTTCCAGAAGCAGGAGTCATTTCTTCATCCTCATTATCGCTATTTTCTGGCTCATCTTCACTTTCAGTAGAAGAATCATCATCCTCATTATCGCTATTTTCTGGCTCATCTTCACTTTCAGTAGAAGAATCATCATTATCATTATCGATATTTTCTGGCTCATCTTCACTTTCAGCAGAAGAATCACCATTTGAAGCTAATCCTTCTAGATTCTGTTCGTTATTAACTGCTTGACCTTTTCCAGAGGTCGGTGCAACGAACGTAATCTCACGAATACCAGGAGTTACAGGCTGAAGAAAACCAGGAGGTACTGCCTGAGAAGGTAAATGCATTCGATTATCACGATTTTCAAAAACAGCTCTCCATGCCATGTCATCCAATGTAAAAATAACAGCTTCTGGCGCCTGTGGTGCTGCTAGCACTAAGGAATAAGAAACACCAGCTTGTCGTTCAGCTTCTTGTTGTCGTAGTCTGAGAAATTCAGCATATTGCTCGGGATAATTTCTCGCCATATCGGCAAGACAATCATCAATTCCTACTCCCAAATTTATTCGTGGCTGCTCAAACTGTCCTTGTCCTCTCTGACTAGGTGGTGGATTTTGATGATTATCATCCCCACTAGGAGTGGTTTGAGGAGTAGGAGGTGGAGTTTCATCTCCATCGTTGCCATCTGGGATTAGATTTACAATCTGAGCTTTTTTCCATGCATAGTAGCCATAACGAACAGCAATAACAGCAGCACTTATAACATAAGGAGTCCATGAACGAGTCTCAGCGCTTGCTAAGAGAACATCAATAGCACGGAACTGTGCTTTACATGCTGGGTTATTTCTTAGCTCTTCAAGGCGTTGCTTTAAAATTTCCAGCTTAGCAAGATCCACAGTCTTGCTATACAATGACATGATTACACCGACATTTTCAACGTCACATGTTTCCCCATACAAAGCGAGCTCTCCTCCCTCTGTGGGTGTAGGCCTATTATCGACGAATGTCTGTGCGACAGCACCCTGTCCCGCAAGACATAGCATCAAAAAAGTACTGTTTAAAATTGAACCTAACGTTTTCATTTTAACCCCTGTGAGATAATTAATTTTATGTTCATCTAGTATTTAGTATTTAATTAATCGTTCATTCTGTATTGGCTAGCTCTTATTTTTTAAGAACATCCCATTTATCAAGGAATTTTTGCCCGTCATCGAGAGTGTTCAAGAGACCATTAAATGTGGCTCCTACCATGACTTCACTGAAAAAATCTGTAAGCTTCTTTTCGTTCTCCTTGTCACAAGTACCATCAGCTAAAGCCACTCTGTCAGCTTCAATTTCGATGGTGTCATCTCCACAAATACTCTTGAGCAAGAGTCCTTTAGAAGCCTCGATTTGCGCAATAAGTTCAGTTTGTTCGGACGTGAAAGCCACTTTCCATTGATTCTTTGCTACTTCAAAAGGGATGAAAGCATTGACTGAGCTATTCGTTTGCTCTGCATAATTCTTTCTCAAAGCTGCAAAGAACTCTAGATACTTCTCCGAAGAGACTTGTTCTATAAAATTTTGAAGATTCTTTCTCAGATACTTACGAACTACACTTAGAGCGTTATTAAATCCTGAACTTAAGCCATCCGCGCCTAAATTCCCTAACAGCGATCCTGTTATCGCAAGGCTCTGATCGAGTCGTGCTTGTTTGGCAATTTCGTTGGTATCTGCACCAGCATCCGTTCCGACACCAGCATCTGTAGTATCTGTGGAGTCACCTGCACCAGTACCAGCATTCGCTCCAACATCTGCACCAGTATTTGTGGAGTCACCTGCACCAGTACCAGCATTCGCTCCAGTATTAGGTTCCGGATCGGGAGTTTTCTCGGGTGTGCCTTTGGGATTGGTGAGTCCTTCCGGTCTATCATCGGCAGCAGGCTCTGCTGTATTAGCTGTAGATTTTTTTGAGCCACACTGGATTATCAGGACGCTAAAACAAAAAGATAATAAAAATTTCAATGCAGATCGCATGCTATCCCTATGTATTCATAATTTAGAAATAGGAGTAATTACAAATGCCTGAATGGCATAGATATGCCTCAAAATCAAGCACCAATAAAATAGCTAATAAAACCTAATAAAACTTGAGACTTGCTAAAGGCTGGAGCTTGGGATGGAAGTCACTCACCAACAAGAGCAGGTTGGATTTCTTCCAAAAGCTTTTCACGTTCGCTTCGCAAAGCATCGATTTCTTTCTCGACAAAAGCAAGGGCCCCCATTGCCTTCTGCTGAGGAGACTCTGCCAGATTCGAGGAACCGATCGCCCAGGTTATGATCCCAACAGCTGTCGTGACACCAAAACCTATAGCAGCTCCTGCGTAGGTTTTGGGCTGCGCAACAACTACTTTTCTATGAATTGTTTTGCCTGCATCACTGGCGATTTTTTGCACTCGCTGACCTATAGAGCCCTGCTGATAAAATCTCCAAAAGGACCCACGCCCTGCCGTCCGTGTCGTAAATGTATGAGTCCGCTCTGTAAAATTTGCTAAGGTACTCTCCCACGCTGTCGCATTATCCCTTACATAGTATCCCGCTGCCGTAAGAGTCAGTCCGATCGCTCCTACTGCAAAGAGCAGTCGCCCAGTAGTGTCCGCTCCTTCTGACAGATGCAGACCTTCTTGCTTTGCTAGGTCGGTACTTTTCTGTGCAACCTGCTTTTTTAAGTCATCGTAGATAGGGTCCGAATAGAGTTGCCCCAACACGCAGGGATTGAATCCCAACTGGTTGAGAAGCATGTTATCTGCACTCTCTTGTTTAGGATCGGTGCTAGGAGTGTAGGTGTTCTTGAATTCACCGATATGCTGACGTACTTTTTCACTCTTATCCTTGATCTGTTGAGAGAGCTCTTCCATCTTTTTAGCTAGCATATGGGCTTTTGCACTATTTGCGTCGATTCGCACGTGCAATTTTTTGGATGGACCACATCGCTTGTCGGATGTAGCAAAGTCGGGGTGACGACAGGCACGGTAGCTGACCTGCACATCTCCAGCTGGCATTGCATAATTTTCTTGAACTTGCGAGCATGTTGCACCACGCACGCAGGATGCAGGATTTGCGACAGAGCAGGCCTCCCACTCAACAAACTGCGCACCGCGATCTACAGAGGTGAGTTCAAAGCTAGCACCGTTTAGCTTGCCAGCTGCAACAGGACTTGCTTTCATTTCCGCTTGGAGTGTAGATCCATCTAGTCGTTCTTCTGCACCTTCAAAGGGAACAGCAAGAGCCAGATGGGATGAGTCGTTGTTTGCACCTTTCGATGCAGCGTTCTCTTTCTGTGAGCGAGTACTTGCACAAGATGCGAGCAGAATGCAAAAAACCAATTTGTTCATAAACACCTCGAGGTTGTCGTCTAAGAGTGATGGTTTTGTAACCATTATACTCGAGGTGATGCGTTTTCTTCTAGGCTATGAACGCGCTATTTACGCTTTTTATCCTTTGGCTTTGGATTGAGGACGTGATCACAAATTGCAAATACTTCAGACATCAAATCTTCATCTTTGAGATCAGAATCGAGACTTATGACTGCGTCATAGAGCGCTCTTAGTGTTACTGCTATCCTCCTCATCTCCTCTTGATCTTCTTGTTGTGTTATCTTTTTTGCCTTTTTTGCCTTTTTATAAGCCATCAGTTGGGTGCGCATATTCTGTTTTAATGCATCCACTTTTGTTTTCAGTTCTTGAGCCTCCTGCTCTCTCTCTGTCAAAAATTTCGGTGCATCATACACAAATGGCTCACACGTACAGGAATCTGCAGAGAACTTCGTCTCCTGAACTTTGGGAGTCTGGGGCTTCTTTTTGTCATCAGAAGCTTTTTTCGTGTTGTCAAAAGGCACTGCTGCTTTGGGAATGGCTACGAGTGGCTGCCTCTGAGGAAGCCAAGGACGTAGACAATATTTAAATATTATTTTAGAAAGCAAAAAACCAATGCCACTTGAGACTGTCGTCACGTATAGCAAATGAGACGGAACGTTTGCATCGTCTTCTGTCTCTTCTGCATCCCAAACACGCTGCTCCTCCCTCACATCTTCATCATCTGGAAGCTTGGCGAAAACTTCCAGTGGCAACATGCACTGTACGCTCAAGAGGCTTAGCATTGCATAGATGGGAAATCTTTGTACAATCTTAGACGAAGCATTCACTGACATAAGCAAGTCCTAGCAAAGTTGTTAATAAAATACCAAGACGGTTTACGCTAAATTTTAAGTTTTGTAAGGTTTAATTTGCGGGGTACTCAGCGATGATCAGACGGTCTCTGTGGTTTTTCTTAGGCATCTTGACCTTTCTAAAGAGTCCAATCGCGTTGGCAATACCATTTCCCGAAGAGCTACTCAACGCTCTCATCATGGCAGAACCCGGATCTGTGATCGAAATACCCGAAGGTACTTTCGAATGCGACACTCCACTTTCGCTAAGCGTTGACAATGTAACAGTCCGAGGCAAAGGCATCGACAAAAGCATACTCTTGTTTGGGTCTCAGACCACAGGCGCCGAGGGGCTGATGATCAGCTCCAACCATTCTACGCTTGAGGACTTCACGATTCGCAATACCAAGGGTGATGGCATCAAATGGAATAGTGTAGATGGTATTACGGTGCGTCGCATGCGTGTCGATTGGACGGAGGGCCCGATCACTTCACATGGTGCCTATGGGTTCTATCCTGTTTTGTCTCGCAATATTTTGATTGAAGACTCATATGCCTCCGGTGCGTTGGACTCAGGCATTTACGTTGGACAATCCGAATCGGTGATCGTTCGTCGCAATCATGTATCTAAAAACATTGCAGGCATCGAGATCGAAAACACTGAACACGCTGACGTGTATGATAATCTCGTAACGCAAAATACAGCAGGTATTTTGGTTTTTAATCTTCCGGGCCTCTCACGCTATGGCCGCTACACGCGAGTGTTCAACAATACTCTGATCGCAAACAACGCAAAAAACGAAGCCCCCATAGGCAACGCCTTGTCGGATGTACCAGGAGGCACGGGACTGATGATCTTTGCCAACAAAAACGTCGAAGTATTTCATAATCGTTTTGAAGACCATCATACCGCACACATAGTGCTCGCAAATTATCTGCTCTCACAGCGTCCTACAGATGACAAAAATTATGACCCCTATCCGAAGTCTTTGTTCCTCTACGAGAATACGGCAACAGGTGGAGGTACAAACCCGCAGGGGGGCAGCTCCAAACTATCGCAAGAATTCATTGCGGAGGTTCAAAGAAACTTTGGACTCCCCTTCCCCTCCATCCTTTATGACGGGCTAGTGGATGAGGCCAAAGTTTTGCCACAAGACGAACACATCTGCATACAAAACAATCTGGGTTTTAACTTCTTAAATGTTGTTGCGGAATCACGGAGTTTGAGTCCCCATGAATGCAATTTGGAAAAGCTTAGTCCGGTTCTATTGTAGGCATAAAAACTCTCTCGTACTTATCTGCGGGTTCGCCTCGTCTTTAGGTCTAGCAAATATGTCGAGCTATCCACAAAAGCTCTCGGAGTGGCCCATCTTTGCAAAAAAAGGTGCGTTTCTTGATCTGCATGAGAGCACTTTTCCATACACTTTGCAGAACGAATTGTTCTCCGACTATGCGCATAAATTTCGCAGCATATTTCTGCCACCACATACGAAGATACAGTCAACGACAGGACTCCTTGTCTTTCCATCAGGCACTATTATTAGCAAGACCTTCAGCTATGATCGTAAAGATTCACCACAGCGTTTTACAGGGTCTGCAGCTCCCCTCAATGGCAAGCAACTCATAGAAACACGACTACTTGTTAATCAAAACAACACATGGAAGGGACTGAGCTACGTATGGAACGAAGAGCAAACCGAGGCCTTTCTCAAACTCGGAGGAGCTCGCCAACGTTTGACTGTGACTCTTAAAGGAGAGCGCAAAGAATTTTGGTATCACGTTCCCAACTTTAACCAATGCCAGTCTTGCCATACCAAGCAGGAGGGCTTTCGCAAAACCATGCAACCCATCGGGCCTAAGCTGTCCGCTCTTAATATTGCAAGTCCCTTCCGAAGCGACGCTATGAACCAGCTGGATGTCTGGGAAAAAGAAGGCAAGATTGAAGGCCTCAGTAATCGTGATACCCGTCCTCACGAATTTTCATGGAACGATCGCTCCCAAAGTTTGGATGTACGAGCTCGCGCCTACCTCAACATCAACTGTGCGCACTGCCATAGTGCAACTGGAAGCGCCAAATCCTCTGCGCTATGGCTTGACACGTCTTTAGCAAGTTCGATACACACCGGCATCTGCAAGTCTCCTGTCGCTGCAGGCAACGCAAGTTATGGTGGACGCTTTGATATTGTTCCAGGTGATCCCGAACATTCGATACTATACAATCGTATGAAAAGTTTGGACCCAGGCACCATGATGCCGGAGTTGGGCCGATCCTTGCAGCATGAGGAGGGCCTAAAACTCATCCATGAATGGATCCAAACTTTGGAAGGTCACTGTCCTGAGCTTTGAAAAATACATTGCGTCACCACAAAGCACTCAATAGCCCTGAGGAGCAATGATATAGAGAATGATTGGTATCAGTGCAGGAGCAACTGCACTCGCATCACTGCGTGCACGACTACGATTCCGTGAAGGGTTGCTATTGCTGCTGCCTCCACCAATTTTTGGAGCCTTGGGTCGATGGTGACCCACCTTGGACCCTCGATGGCTCGTCCCTGGAATAATCACGACACCAACTCCACTCGGTGCTGGCATATAATCGTAGTAGTACCCATCATCCCATGGACCATAGTCGTTTGGACCGTAGTCGTTCGGACCACTCCAAATAGGTCCATCATCAGGGAATACCACGCTGGGTCCTGGATCTACAAATATTGTAGATGTAGACGAGGACGAGTCAAAATCGTCATCGAACCCACCGTAATCATCAGCAGCTAGTGCCTGCATGCTAAGAAAACCGATGAATGCATATGCAAAACATCGGTGCAGAATTTTAGAAAATGCTCCGACCATCATTGGCTCCGCATAATAAGTGTGTATGTATCTTACTTTAAGGTGTAATGACGACGCTCAAACCAGGTGCTGGTAGCAAATAATCGTAGTCATAGTCATCGTAGTAGTCGTAGTCATCGACTACGACTACCGGAGGCAAAGGATCAACGACAACAACAGCTGGATCATAGTCATAATCAAAAGCAACTGCTGGCAATGCAAAAATAGAAATAGCTGCAAGCAATGCAGATCCACAGACACTTTGGGTTCGTTTTAAACTTAGACCTAACATAGTTTCTCCTCATGAAAGAGTTCCATCCATCACGGAGAGGCACGTTAAAGGTTTGTTATTAAGTTTTTGATGGGAAAGTCTCGAAAAAAACACGCGGGACGGACTACTGTAAAAAAATTCCAGCCCAAACAGAGTCGAGTGACTCTCCTTGCCAAAGTTTGCAAAGTCGCATAGCAACGGAGAAGGCAAAATGAAAACTCATTAAGAGTGCATACACCATGAGCTTCAACAATCTAAAATCTTTTATACGCGCCCTAGCTGCTGAAAAAGAAATAGTCACAATCACAGCACCGGTCGATCCCTATCTCGAAATTGCAGAGATTCACCGTCGAATCATTGCGGCAAATGGCCCCGCTCTGCTCTTTCAAAATGTGAAGGGCAAGAGCTTTCCCGTTGTCACCAACTTGTTCGGTACAAAAAAACGTGTGGACCTTGCGTTTGGTAAGCGTCCGGAAAATTTCTTACGTACTCTCGTGCACATTGCAGAGACTGCTGTACCTCCAACCTTGGGCAAGGCCTGGAAATTTCGAAATACGGCCTTTGACTTACTCAGGGTAGGCACGCGTTCTGTAAACGACCACTCATTGCGCCGCATACCAGGCGCTAATCTCACAGAACTACCTGCGATCACAAGTTGGATCGAAGACGGTGGACCCTTCCTTACATTGCCTCTCGTACATACCCGAGGGCACAAGGGAGAAAATCTTGGCATCTATCGCGTGCAGATCTTCTCCCCAGAAGAAACAGGGATGCACTTTCAAATTGGGAAGGGAGGTGGCTACCATCTCTACGAAGCTGAACAAGAGAACAGGTCCCTACCTGTAAATATCTACTTAGGAGGACCACCTGCTCTGCTTTTGTCAGCGATTGCTCCACTACCAGAAAATGTACCCGAGCTTCTTCTGGCGTCGTTAGTTTTGGGCAGCAAACTACGTCGTGCAAAGGGTGCAGATCATGCATCGTCACATCTTCTGGACTTTGAGTTTTGCTTGCAGGGAGAGGTGCCACCACATGTGCGACGACCTGAGGGACCCTTCGGTGATCACTACGGGTACTACTCCTTGCAGCATGACTACCCAGTGTTTCGTGTGCGCAACATTCTGCATGCGGATAGTCCTATTTTTCCAGCTACCGTCGTTGGCAAGCCTCGTCAGGAAGATTTTTATCTCGGTGACTACTTGCAAGAGATGCTCTCACCCTTGTTTCCTCTAGTGATGCCACAGGTCGAAGAGCTATGGAGCTACGGTGAAACCGGCTTTCATGCACTCACAGCAGCTGTGATCAAAGAGCGTTTTAGTCGCGAAGCCATGACAGCTGCCTTTCGTATTTTGGGTGAGGGACAGTTGTCGTTGACAAAGTTTCTTTTGGTTCTCGATCGCAAAATGGATTTGCGAGACTTTCGCTCAGTGCTCATCCATATTTTGGAACGTGTGCAGTGGGAAAAAGATCTCTACATAGTCTCCGAACTTGCGATGGACTCATTAGACTACACCGGACCCAAGATCAATCACGGTAGTAAGGGGATCATACTTGGTTTAGGAGATCCGATTCGTCAGCTACCACACAGTTTTGAAAATCGGGAGCTCCCTCGTCCAGTGCGCCAAGCAAGAGCATTTTGCCCAGGTTGTCTGGTACTTGAAATTCCTAGCTTTAGCAGCGATCAAGAATGTGTTAGTGATCTAGCTCATCGCATCGAATTTAGGGACTGGCCCCTGATCATTGCCGTGGACTCTCTGGCAAAAGCACTTGCATCGGAAGCTGCATTTTTGTGGACTACGTTTACACGCTTTGAACCTGCAGCAGATATTCATGCACAAGATGTGCAGCTGCGACGCTTGCATACTTCATTCACCGGGCCAATCGTGATCGATGCCCGCATGAAGCCGTGGTATCCAAAGGAACTCTTCTGCGATGATGAGACAGCCAAACGTGTCGATGAACGTTGGAACGAGTACTTCCCGCAAAGGAATGTCGTCATGGGCTCAAGCGATAGCGGACATCTCGGCTAAGCGGCTTCGCAATCCCGAGCGTAGCCGAGGGATGACAAGTAATGACGACTTCAAATTTAGGAAAATCATGTTACGCATTGAAAAACTATCCAAACGTTTTGCAGACAAAACGATTCTTAACGAACAAAGTTACCAGTTTCCCATCGGCAAAAAAATAGCGGTAGTGGGTGACAATGGGGCAGGCAAGACAACCTTACTGAATATACTTTGTGGTCTAGACACGTCTGATGGGGGAGAAGTCCTCAAGCCGGGTGACTGCCTGATGGCCTATCTTCCACAGGAGCCTAATCCCAACCCAAAAGCGACGATCATCGAAGAGTGTGAGACCGCAAACGAGAAAATACGTCGACTGCAGGAGAAAATGAACAAAGCTCTTGCGGACCTTGAGCACCATAGCGATGACAAGACACTCGCTGCTTTTGAAAATGCAGAAACACAGTTTCGTCTGCACGGTGGTTATGAGTTGCGTTCAAAAGCGGAAAAAATACTGCTTGGTCTTGGCTTTGACAAAGCACAGATGACGGATTCACCAAAGTCTCTGTCTGGAGGCTGGCGCATGCGGGTGGAGCTGGCAAAGCTTTTTCTGGTCGACCCTCACGTTTTGATTCTCGATGAGCCTACCAACCACTTGGATCTTCCGTCTTTGGTTTGGGTTGAGCGCTATCTGCAGAGTTTCACGGGCACACTCATTTTTGTGTCGCATGATCGAAGTCTTCTCAACCGTCTGGCAAATTGGACCTTGCACATTGCTTATGGTCATATCACTCCGTATGCTGGCAACTACGATTTTTTCCTAAAGAAGCAGGCTGAGAATGCGGAGCTTGCAGAGAAGACACTTAAAAACTTACGAGACAAACGCGACAGTATGCAGGACTTTGTCGATCGTTTTGGTGCCAAAGCAACCAAAGCTGCTCAGGCCCAATCACGACGCAAGATGATTGAAAAGCTCGAAGAAGAGATGAATGCAATTCCTGTAGCAAAAGCGCAGGCAGCCATACATTTTACCTTACCCGAGCCTGCAAATGTAGATCGAATGGTACTTAGCATCGACAAGGGTGAGATTGGTTATCACAAGGTACTCTGCCGCAACATCCAACTCAATGTGGAGAAGGGACAGAAGATTGCGATCATCGGTGCAAACGGTATCGGCAAATCAACTTTGTTGAAAACGATCATGGGTCTGTGTCCAAGTTTGGGTGGGGATTTCAAACTGTCCCCGCGAGTACTGAAAGCTTATTTTTCACAGGACCAATTGGATTATTTGAATGCCAATGCAACCGTATTGGAAAATCTACTGAATGCCTCTCCGATCGGTGAACAGCAGGCACGTAGCATACTCGGTGGTTTCTTATTCAGGGGTGCAGACGTTTTCAAACCTGTGTCGGTACTTTCTGGGGGTGAAAAAAGTCGCGTGGGTCTTGCCTGTATACTTGGCAAAAAAGCCAACCTTGTGATGCTTGATGAACCGACCAACCACTTAGACATGAACAGCATCGCTTGTATGACAAAGGCTCTTCAAGATTATAAGGGGACCATCGTCTTTGTAAGTCACGATCGCGAGTTTATCGATGCAATTTGCACACATGTGTTTGTAATGACCAAAGACGGACGCGCCCGTCTCTTCGAGGGCAACATCGAGGACTACCAGCGTCTAGCTGCAGACTCTAATTTTCCAGATGTTTTTGCGATCGACGATGATAGTCCCAAGGTTTCTGTGAAAAAAGACAAGCCTGCTAGCAACGACAAGAGTAAGGAGCGCTCTCTTGGGCAGATGCGCAAGCAACTGCAAAAATGTGAGGAGCAGATGTCCAAGCTAAGCAAAGAGGTACAGAACATCGATGAGGCTTTGATCCAGGCAGCACACGATCACCAACGTTGCTATGAGTTAGCAACACAAAAACTCGAGCTGGAGAGTAAAATGCAGACGCTTGAAGACGAGTGGCTCAAACTGAGCGAAGAAATGAGTAAGGCCTAGCCTGTCTAAGCAGGATCAAGATATGGAGCCGGTGACTTTTAAAGCAATATACTCTATTATGAAAATTGAAATCGAGACTTTCAATTTTCATAATAGAGTATAAGCATTGAAAATAAAAAGAAATATTGAAGATGAAACGCTTAGACATCTCTCCTCTTTTCCTGTCGTAGCAATCCTTGGCCCCCGCCAGGTGGGAAAAACAACACTAGCAAAACATCTATGCGCGAAGTTCGAAAATGCCCTCTATTTGGATCTGGAGCGTCCTTCCGATTTAGCAAAACTGAGCGATGCTGAGTTCTTTTTCAAGGAACATGCTCACCGTTTAATCTGCTTGGACGAGATTCAACGCTCTCCCGAATTATTTCCCATCCTACGTTCTCTCATCGATATGGATCGCAGACCTGGCCGCTTTCTGATTCTGGGGTCTGCTTCTCCAGATCTCCTACGTCAGACGTCTGAAACGTTGGCAGGCCGCATTGTTTACAAACATCTTGAACCGTTCTCGCTCACAGAAGTCCAAGACTTTGGGTTGGATTGGCGCGTGCTTCTCACACGAGGAGGATTTCCGGATAGCCTTTTTGCGCAGGACGAGCACTTGAGCTTTTTATGGCGTGAGAATTTTCTAACAACATTCATGGAACGCGACCTAAATTTGATGGGTATAGACTGTAGTCCAAATTTGATGCGTCGCCTCTGGCTGATGCTAGCGCATTCGAATGGTCAAATTATGAACTATTCTAAGTTGGCACAATCGCTCGATGTAACACATCCCACCATCAAACGCTATCTCGACATTCTGGTGGGTTCTTTCATGGTCTTTTGTCTAGAGCCCTTCATTGTAAATATAAAGAAGCGACTCGTTAAAGCTCCCAAGTATTACATCAGCGACGCAGGTGTGTTTAACTCGCTACTGGAGCTAGAAAATTTTGATGAAGTCTATAATCATCCTGGCTACGGCAGCGTGTGGGAAGGCTTTGCTATCAAGCATGTGCTTCAGCATTTTAGACCCAAGCATCCTTATGGTTTCTATCGGTCTCATAGTGGAGAGGAGATCGACCTCATCTTTTCTAAAAAGTCTAAAACCTATGCTTTTGAATTCAAGGCCTCCTCAAACCCTAAGATCGACTCACACATACTCACAACTTTAGATAGCCTGCAAATTGAAACTCTTATTGTTGTGACTCCAGAATCGGATAGCTACAACCTAGCCAGTGGACGTGTTCATGTGCGTTCCCTCAAAAATGTCCTGACGATGGCAAACTATTGAGCTCCTCGAGATGAGCGGCTCAAACTTAGTGACATTCTTGACGCAAAATGATAGAGACCCGCCTTGGATAATCCAAAAATGCCACCTAACTTTGAACACCTAGAAAGGCTATGTATGAAACAAGTTCCTGTCTTATTCTTGAGTCTGATCTTAAGTCTAGCACTATCTATCTCTGCACGAGGAAGCCACGAAGAAAAGCATCACAGGCCAGAAGACTTCAATTCATCATCTTCTACCGAACAAAATCGACTACTTTATACAATTCTTACACAAAGAGCCGCAGTCCTTTATTGGGAGATACTCTTTGCCTATCGTCTATCTCATAGGAATACTGATGTAGAGGATCATTTAGAGCAGATAGCCACTGCGTTCAAAATTAAGACCAGCAAAAAATGCTTCGAATTTAGTTCTGACTTGCTTGAAAAAAGCAAACAACAACTAGACCCCAAACAGCCTGACTTTCAGAAAAAAAGTGGATATCTGACCTTAAATCTTGCGACTCGATTTGAAAGTCAATTATTCGATGAATACCTTCCTGAAAACATGTTCCCTTTTGCAAATAGAGATTCTCTGAGAAATGTTCTATTAGCTTTCATAGATCCAATCAGAATGCAAACAACTCAGTCATTCTTCGACTCCGACTTACAAACCTACATGTGTTTCGAACTCTATCGTATCGCCTCAGAATCTAGATTGATCGACGATCAGGAGCTCTTATCTCGAATGGAGTTTTTTTACACCAGCAACAATCGCAATCTCCTCACTGAAGCTGAACATATTCTTCTCTCTGGTATAGCTTATTCACAGGACTCCTCTCGAAAAATCTTCTTAAAATACCTGGAGCAGATGGGACACACAAAATATGAGGGATACAACTCAGAATTGAATAATATTTTGATACGTATGTTTTCAAGTTCTAGTAGCTACAGTTCTAGTAGCTCCAGTTCTAGTAGCTCCAGTTCTAGCAGCTACAGTTCTAGCAGCTACAGTTCTAGCAGCTACAGTTCTAGCAGCTACAGTTCAGAGAACAGCATTGGAGATCTACTGGAATTTGATCCACGCCCATCTGATTGTGATGAAAACGATTTTCTAAATTTTAAGGTACTTAATGACACGCTGAATGCCATGCGGGGGGAAAGGCAAGATAGCCCAACTGGGAGAAGGAGAAGAACTATAGTAGCAGCGAGGAGAAAACAACCTGCTTGTCACATATGGACGACTCAAAGAAAGAACAGCACAGACGAGTCTAAAGAGTAAAATCTAGAACCTGCCTATACATTCTCTACATAATGTCTTCACCACTCGACAAATCTTGCGTCTTGGGGACCTGCCCAAGATGGATAGGGATTTGTAAAAAGCCTTTGCCTTCACGATAAACTTTCAGCGTCACCTTCTCTGCAGGTTTGCTTTTGAGGAGCAGGCTTTGCAGTGCATTGAGGTCCGTCACCTTCTCGCGACCAAAACTAACCAACAGATCACCCTCCTTCAGACCTGCTTTGGATGCAGGCCCATCGATGATCAAGTTGCTAAGAATAACTCCACTTATAGCAGACGGGTTGCCGGTGTAAGCAAGGTCTTCGGGTGAGAGCATGTTCTTTGCAACAACACCGAGCCAGGCACGTTGCACTTTGCCATGACGACGCAAATCACTCAGTATAGTTTTCGCTACATTGATCGGAAGCGCATAACCTGTCCGCACTTGTGTAACGAGTGCAGTATTGACAGCAACTACACGTCCACGTGCATCGATAAGGGGTCCACCCGAATTGGTAGGATCGATGCGTGCATCTGTACGCCAATAGGAGTCGTTCAGGTGAGTCCCAGAGACTGGGCCATAGGAGGAGACAATACCTGAATATACGATGGGCGAATATCCAAAGGGATTGCCGATCGCAAGTACTGGGTCTCCGATGCGCACACGACTGCTATCCGCTAGATCGAGGGGATGCAGGGAGAGCTTTGTGGGTTTGATTTTGAGTAGGGCAAGATCGAATTTGACATCTACACCGACCACTTGTGCAGGCACACTCTTGCGACTGTGGCTAAAGAACACTTCGATGTTCTTATAGTCACGGATGATGTGTGCATTGGTGACGATGTAGCCATCTCGATCCAACACAAAGCCAGAACCAAGCGCGCCTGAACTTGCCTTCGGCGGGTTTTGTCCTTCAAAGAAAAAAGCTCCTAGATCAAGAGGCAATTCGTGGTGTACGGGGCTGCTTGTTCGGATGTGGACAACACCTTGTACGGATTGCGACACGAGTTCCGTGTAGGAATAGAGAGTCTTGGCTTCGAGCTGGGGTGCGAAGCTCGAGAGAAGCATCACGGAGCCAATAAGGATCTTGCAAACAGTCACTAAGCAATGGGACACTGGGCTTGTCTTCCTGTAAAATGGGTCTGGGCTTAGAGAGTGTCTTGTAAAGACAATATGGCGTTGTTAGCCTTGCGTTTTGGTGCTCATCGCGCCTAACTCTATCGACTTTACAAGACACTCTCGTATTCCATTATTTATTGTACCGTAGATTAGAATTTAAGAGACTGCGAATGCTAAAAAAAATCTTCAAAAATGTTTTCTGGAGTGTGTTCATCGTGATGTTTCTCGCTGCCGCAGGGGGCATCGGTGGGCTTGCTTATGTGTTCTACCAGGTTCGCTATGGCGACTACACACAGCTGAAGAAGACGACTATTCTTGCGATGTTCCAAGAAGAGACCAGCCTCTTTTACAATGATGACAAAACACGTATAGGTAGCATCTTTGAGTCCCGACATCGACGTTATGTACCGATCGATGAAATCCCTGCTCACATGATCAATGCTGTCGTTGCGGTGGAGGACAAAAATTTCTACCGTCATGTCGGTATAGACCCTCTCGCAATTGCGAGCGCTCTCTTTGAGGGTGCTACCAAACGAGGAAATTTCCGACGCGGCGCTTCGACACTGACACAGCAAACCGTCAAAAACATTATCAATGACTGGGAACCTTCGTTCTCTCGAAAATTCCGGGAGATGATTCGCGCTCTGCAATTGGAGCGTATTTACGACAAGCGCCAAATTTTAGAATTCTACCTCAACCAGTTTCATGTTGTGGGTAACGGTAACGGTGTGGATATTGCGTCCCGTTACTACTTTGACAAAGATGTCAAAGATCTCGACCTTGTCGAAGCTGCTTTTATTGCAGGATCCGTTAAGGCACCTGGCAAATACAATCCGTTCATAAAATTCTCCAAAGAAGAAAAAGAACAGGCCAAGGTTCATGCGAATGATCGCAAAAACTACGTCCTCTTACAGATGTTTGAGCAGACTTGGATTACACAAGACGAATACAAAACTGCAGTTGCAACGAAGGTCCCCTTTAAGAAGGGAGAGTTTCGTACTGCAGAGGTTTCGCTAGTCGATCTGATTCAAGGTCAGCTTGAAAAAAAAGAAATACTCGAAGCACTTGGCATCAAGAGTCCTGATGAGCTGAGCATTGCAGGGCTCAAAGTTTTTACGACGATCGACATGGACTTCCAGCGGGCTGCACAGCTTGCTATGCGACGCAACCTCTCTCGTCTAGAAAGCATACTTGGAGGTTTTGCTCCTGAAGCTGCTGAAAATTATCGAAAACTACGCGATCTAAAAGTCGATGAGTTTGTGTATGGTAAAGTCACCGAAATTACGAGTACATCACCAAAAACAGCATCTCTCAAAGTTTCATTCGGGGTACCACATGGTGTGGTTCCAAATGAATCTTTGGTACGCTACGCTAAGATACTCAACCTCGTCGATGGACGTGGTCATGAGTACTATCTTCAGCAGTTGCTGAGCAAAATCAAAGTTGGTGACACACTCTATCTGGAGGTCATGTCCCATGACCATGAGACCAACGAAGCTGTGCTCGAACTGCATAAGCGCCCAACCATCAGTGGGGGCTTGATTGCTCTCGACAAGGGTGAGGTGCGTGCAATCATCTCCGGTTTTGACACATTAGGTTACAACAGAGCTGTGACGGCAAAACGTCAGGCAGGTTCGGTATTCAAAGCTCCTGTGTATTTTGCAGCTCTGCAACTTGGTTGGTCCATCTTAGATAGACTCGACAACATCCGTCAGGTTTTCCCCTACCAGGGACGCTTTTACTTTCCTCGTCCTGACCATCGTTCACCGTATGAGAGCGTATCTTTATTGTGGTCGGGTGTAATGTCTGAAAACTTAGCCTCGGTATCTCTAGCAGCTCACCTTCTTGACAAAGTGAACTTCGACCAGTTCAAACAATTGCTCAAAACGATGGGTCTGAGTCCAAATCCCGATGAAGTTCCACGTGACTACCACTATCGCGTTGCTAAAGAGACGGGTGTGCAACTTGATAACGATGGTGTCGAAGAGTTTCAGCTGACGAATGCAGTCAATGATCTTGCCCCGGATCTAGTGTTTGGTGGAGATGACAGCGTTTTGAAAAAACTCAAACTCATGTGGTGGGGTCAGGGCTACGTTGATGAGTTGCGTCGCATACTTCTGTCGAGTGGCGAGGACAACAATCTCAAAGAAAAGGCAATCCGCAAAGAGCTTGTCATGAACAACTACTTGCGTGTACGTGCTCTTAATTCGCAGCTTGTTACCGATATTCGCGTCTTGCAAAGTCGCATGGAAAAATCCACTCTTGAGCAACTTTTCCAAGATCCAGTCGCCCGTCTGATCCTCAATCGTTTTAGAGTTTTGAGTGATACACCCCTTCCCAAAATTGCATACTATTACAAACTCACAGAAGAAGAGCGCGTGCCTCAGTCAGCACATCTGCCTCTACTCGACATGTCTGGCCGCCCTTTGATGCCTTCAGACTTAGAATCACTCATCAAGAGTGCGGGTATCGAAGACATGAGTTTGGGATTGGGTAGCATTTCCGAATCCATCTGGATCGATGGATTTGTGCAACGCAAAACCATCAATCAGATAACACATCAGATTGCAAAGCACATGGATGATATCAAACGCATGGAAGATGATCCCTATCGTTTGTTTTCCTACTTTCAGCATCACGATTTTAGAATTGGTCTAGGTTTAAAATACCTCGTCAAGCTTGCCCAGGCCTCAGGTGTGCAAAACCGCCTAGAAGCTGTACTCTCGTATCCACTTGGAACAAACGATGTCACAACGAGTGAAGTCGCAAAAATCTATCAGACTTTCATGGCCGGTAAGACCTACAAATTTTATGAGGAGGGTGCGTCCAACCAAATCTCTTTCATTCGACGCATCGAAGATCGCTTTGGCAACGTGCTCTACGAGGCCAATCCCAAAGAAGAGCAACTTGTCGCTCCTCATATCGCACAGCAGGTACGTGAGATCCTGCGTCGTGTTGTAACACACGGTACCGGTCGTCGTGCTCGTGGTGAGCTCTATGTTTCGCTTCCTGACAACTCTCCAGAAGCAAAAGGAGCAATGCGTCAGGTACGCGTCCCATCGTTTGGTAAGACAGGAACAACGAACGACTTTACGACTGCATATTTTGCCGGTTTTATGCCCTATCCGACGGAGAAGGGAAAGCCGTTGAATCCTGAAAATAGCTACACAGTAGCAACATACGTCGGTTATGACATGAATAAGATTATGCGTAAGGGTATGCAACGTATCTACGGTGGTGTTGGTGCGCTACCGATTTGGACTGACTTTTTGAAGGAAGTCATCTCTATTAAGAAATACGCAGATTATATAGATCCGAATATCAAGATCGAGTGGCCGCTTATGAACGAAGCGCGAACTGTGCCTTACTTGGTGGAGCTACCTCGTGGACTCATCCTAAGTTCGGGTGGTGGTGAAACCGAAAACTTCCGGACGACGAACATTTCGAAGAACGGTGAAGAGTATGTCAACGACTACGAGTTACGGGACACACCCAACAGCACCGTATTGAATCTGTCTCCGGATCCATCGCATCGTCTGTTCTCACCATTTCAGTTAGGGACGAAGGTGAAGGAATAACATCATGTTCATCACCCCGAGCGACGGCCGAGGGGGCGCCTGCATAGCTAATTTGTAAGATAAGATTAGCTATGCAGGGATTAGGTGCAGAAAAAATCCCTCACTCAGTAGCCAATGAGATAAAGTCCTAGATTTACCATAACACCTGGAACAATATAGACGCTTAGGCCAATAGATATTATATCTGCTACAAAAAATGCCATCGGAAAAATAGGACCATGGCCTTGTCGCGCAAGAAATTGATTCATCCGATTGCCGTTAGCAGAAACTGCATTTGCAACAATCAAAGCTGGTCCCAAGTCTAAAACGATACCACTAGCTCGAGACAAACCATTCGGTGTGCTTGGTTTTTTTGAAGGAACTGTCTCTTCCGTTGAGTCCTCTGATGACAGATCACGTGTCACTGCAACAATTGCTCGTTTTTGCGCACTAGCTTGAGCTGTAAAACTTGTGGAACAAAGCAGTAGACTTAAAACTAAAGGAATGTGTTTCATTATGCTCTCTCTTTTTATATGTGTTACTGATCCCAGTATAATAACTTCATGTTCGTCAAGCCTGCCCTGCGCGTAGTCGTGGGGCTCAGGGCAGGCTCCACCGAGGGGGGCGCAACAACATCATGTTCGTCACCCCGAGCGACAGCCGAGGGGTCGCCTGCATAGCTAATTTGTAAGATAAGATTAGCTTGCAAAAGTCTGCTGTATATAGAAATTTGAGCTCAAGAAGTCAAGCGAAGCTCAACGGATTCGAACTCTCAGCGAGGTCACTTTTGCTGACTTGAACAAAAAATCCTCAGTGTTACAATGAGTTAGCAGTCCCATAAATCAAATCGAAAATGACGAGGTCGCTTATGCGGAAAGTGTTCGCTTTGCGTGTGGTCGTGTGTGTACTTCTCTTTGCTTATGTCGAATTTACTTTTGCTGGGCTCGACAATCCAGAGTGGGTACAGCGTGAAGAACGCATCGTATTGCAAGAAAAACTCAACGTAGGTACCACACACGAACAAACTCTAACCGTTCAACTACGACGCATACGTCGAGATGGGGCGCAACCCGTAATTCTATCTCATGCATTTGTACTGCAAAACAAAGCGATGCGTGAGCTTGGACATATGTTATGGGAGCATGGATTTGATGTGTGGATGCCCAACGCTCGAGGTCATGGAGCCTTAGATGAACTATCAAAAGTCGAACCTTACTTTGAGGGTGACTACAGCTTTGATCGTATTGTTACGCAAGATTGGCCTCTGGTTTTACGAGAAGTCACAAGACGTACACAACAAAAGGTAAACATCATTGGCTACTCGATGGGAGGGATGTCATGGGAACAATTTTTAAGCGGTGTCTTTCTGAGAGATGGACACATGCAGCAAAGCGATGCACTTGCGCACGAACGTGCAAAGCAAGTCCGTACCTTTATTGGACTTGTAGTTCCACCGGACTTGAGTCAGGTGAGTGAGACCGTTGTCAAACTTCTAAACCCACTACGTTTTGCATTTCAACGACCCTATTTTGTGCCGCTTGCTCCACTCTCCGTAATTCCATCTTTTGTCGCAAGTATGGTCGGAAGCATCCGCAGTTTTATATATAAAACAGCAGCAGGAAGCATAGTTGGTAATTTACCTGAAGGCATTATTGAGCAAGCTAATTTAAAAGACCCAGCAGATGATTTTAGGGACCTTCTTCAATTAGGAATTTCGGCTCCGCATACCGATATCATCAATGATTTTTTACGTTGGATGCAGACAGGTTATACATCGAGAGATACGCAAGTAAACTATGCTATGAACAAAAAAGTCTATGTCCCAACCCTCTTTATTTCTGCAAGCAGAGACTCTCTTGCACAACCTAATCACATTTTAACTCAATCACGTTTGTATCCTAAAGAAGCTCATGTACGAACCTTAGTTGCAAGTGGCTATGCACATATCGACATTAACTTCTCGCGTGCTATTGATGGGATGTCTGACACACTCCTATCGTTTCTTCATGATCCATCCGACGCACTTTCACTTCGAGCTGGTTTTTTCACCGATGCTCCTGTCAAAATACAGGAACAATAGTACTGCTACCTTCTGAAGCTTGAAAAATACATAGACTCATGTAAGGTTGTAGACGCGACATTTTGATCAAGTTTACGGGAGCAAGCCACAAATGGTCTATTCGATCAAAATTCCCAAACTCAAAAAATCCGTACAGGATCGCAATGCAATCGGACTCAGTTTTGATGACTATCGAGGTACACCTTCGACACTTTGTGGAGGATGTGGACATGATGCAATCAGTACAGCAATCATGCAAGCATGCTTTGAACTTGCGATTCCTCCCCACGAGCTCGTCAAACTAAGCGGAATTGGATGTTCATCCAAAACTCCTGCGTATTTCGTTAGTGGCGCACACGCCTTCAATTCGGTGCATGGACGCATGCCATCGATTGCATCTGGAGCGTATGCGGCCCACCGTGGGCTTCGCTATCTTGCAGTGTCTGGAGATGGAGATACTGCAAATATCGGACTTGGTTCGTTCGTGCATTCTATGAAGCGACAGATTCGTCTCTGCTATGTCGTCGAGAACAACGGTGTCTTTGGTCTAACGAAGGGTCAGTTCTCCACCACATCCGACAAAGGGTCCAAAGACAAACGTGGACGAGGCTATGCTGTCGAAGCGATGGATCTCGTTTCACTTGCCATACAGTCCGGAGCATCGTACGTCGCTCGGAGTTTTTCGGCAGACAAGACACATCTGGTGCCAATATTGAAAGAAGCTTTGCAACATGAAGGCTTTGCACTCATCGATGTGCTATCACCGTGTGTGAGTTTTAATAACCACGATGGTTCGACCAAGAGCTATGCGTTTGTACGAGAGCATGAACAAAGGCTAGAAACACCGTTCACAGATGCATGGCAGGCTCTGCAATTTTGTCATGATGCTAAAAAATCTGGGAAGATCGCAATGGGCTGTCTCTATCGTGAGGATGATCCTACGACCTATCATGAACGAGAGCACACAGATGAGCGCCCACTCCGTGAAATTCCATGGTCCGAGCTAGCACCTACCAAGGATTTGCTCACGCAAATCAACCAAAGCTTACGCTAGAACAACAGATCATTGATGATCGTTCTTTGACTAAACAAGACATAGCTGCCTAAAGGACGATCAATAACCATTTCATCAATACAGGACGAGCTAAAGTCATGTCCCCATATTTGGGAATAGCAAATCCATCATCGCTAACAATTTTAGCGATATTCTCGGGATGGGTGCGCTTAATGCTACAATGAATTCAGGGCTATCCAATAACTAGAAGAGCAAGGCACCGAGGAGTGAGGACCTCAGTTTAGGTGAAGCTAAATGAGGACCGGAGCGACGAAGGCAACGCAACTATCATAGTTATTAGATAGGCCCTATGAATTCATTTGTAGCGAGGACCTATGCCTTACAGTGTTTGGAATTGGCTCTTAGTCTTTATTTTCATTAGCAACTGCGCGCGCCAAAATCGTAATCTTGATAACACACCTCAATCGACATCCTCACCTGCAGAACAGTCTGAAAATAATGAAAATCTCGATGTTCTTTTCACCCAAGAACCGAGCACAATCAAGCTCTACATCTTAGAACCCTCTGCTCTGCAGCTGGGTCCAGAAGATAGTGTGAAATACATGCAAGGGGAGGTGCCAACGCTATCCCTGAAGACCGCAGCTAGACTACTGGCAGGTGCTTTTGGTGATATGGTGAGCAGCTTCGGCAGCGGAGCACGTCACGTTGCATCGTCTCTACCGTCTTCAGCAGCATCGGCACCAACTTCCACTCGGGCAGGAGCTCGTTTACCGGCAACTAGAAGCCTAGATGACGCAGACGGGGCTTTAGAAGCCGCAACGCAAAAGCCCCCCTTACAAACTTCGACTCCATCTCGTCCACAGGTGGTGGACACTATCGATGCTCCAACACCCCCCGTAAAACCCTCAACGCAAACGCCTCCCATGGAAGCTCCCGTAGCTCCTGAACCCGTGAAAATCCACGTCACAGGCACGACCGTTCTTTTAGAATCACCCAAGGGCACGCTCTCCTTGGAACCCACACCCATAAAGAGTCCGACGGAAGTCGACCTCCAGCCCGGAACTCCAGGAGTCATCATCGATCGCAAAGATGGCCCCCTAGCACTTGCTAAAGAAGGAGATAAGCTCGGGCCTACTATTCGGGTGACGAAGGCTGTTCCAACAGCCGATGGTGTGGCTTTACGTGTCGATAGTACGCTCACCATCCCATTGAGAGATTTCATAAACAATAGTAGAACCTTTCTCTTGAATAAATATCTGACAGCGTTTCATCCTACTGAAGCCTTTCCCGTAGGTCCTCCACGCAAACTGTACGCTTACGACTTCGATAACAATCTAAGCAAATCGGAGACTGAGGCCTTGGGCATTTGGAAAAAATCTGATGCTATGTGTCCGCGAAAACAATGCACAGCAGATGATTGGAAAAAATTTACACCCGATCAATTGGAAACAATTTTTGGTGCTCGCGCCTCTCAAATGACGGAAGGTGCCGTCACTACAGCTAAACCGAAAATTCTTGCCACCGTTATGACGGCCTTGAAAGACAATCAGTATGTGGCTATTGTGACGAACAACTCAGATGGTGACATGATTCGGGCCTTTTTACGCTATCATGTTAGCGATGATCTTCGACCCCAAATTGATCGCATCCCTATTGTAGCAAGGCATTCTGTTAACTCGCCTCTTTGGGTTCGACTACCTATTGGAGCTGGAAAAAGTTTTCATATTGCAGCAGCAGTCGACTACCTCACCCAGTACGGACCTGTATCGCGGGTTGTACTCTCCGATGATTTAGCCACTAACCTTAAAATCGTACAGTCCCAAAATCGCGCAACATTTACAACCCGGTCGGTACAAACAGGTGGCAACAAAGTCCCCCCAGCGGGCGATGACGAAACAGCTTATAGAGAGATCATGGAAGAGCTCGAAGAGCTCAAAACACCACGTCAGTAGCTCACGGCTAACAGCAAATCAACCAAAGCTTACGCTAGAGTTTTTTGCTTACAAAGCTCTTACAACTTGTTCTGTATAATGCGCACTCAGCAGCAATCATGCTGCCATTTTGTGGAGTCATGACGTCCCCGCAAAGCGGGGAGCTTGACGGTTGTGAGCAGCCCCAAGGG
>CAZWOL010000022.1:0-44544 GCA_964635325.1 uncultured Pseudobdellovibrionaceae bacterium | reverse complement strand
CAACTTTTTTCATTTGAGCATGTGCAAAAGCAGTTTGGGGAGTTTCTTAGAATGAGTACATTTTGAGAGAATGAGGATTAGCGAGAGCTATATCATTGATCCCAATACCCAAATCTCTCAATACTCATCCGCAAGACAAAGATTGATCTTTGAACTACAAACTATATTGAAATGAGAATCGACAGTTTTTGTTTCCACTCTCGTTAGGGAATGTCGTTCCTTGGACTGCAACTGAGTTCAAGGTATCGCCCCCACGAACACCCATCGTAACAAAACCTCCAGCATCAACAGCTTGAACAACACCTGCACTATCTTGATCTTCGAATGGAAGCAATCTTGGCAACGGAAGACTCATTACAAATAACCTGCTGAGAGCGCAACTGCTGGATGAGATGGATCTTTCATCGATAAGAGCATCCGATCACTCATCAGCATAAACATTTGAAGAACCTGAGAAGGTGCTAAGGGTATCGCAAGACCCAGTATCTTCTTAACCATAGTCACCCTGAGATTTTATAAGAAAGCAGTCGAATCAAGAGTCTTTTTTCAGCCTTACAGCTGCATGTGGAGTCTATCGTTGATTGCAGGAAGGCCAGAGCGAGAGAGTCTTCTATTGCTCTGACTATTTCTACAGATAATCTGGGATTGGGACACTAAGCCCACCCAAATTCGCACAACCATGCGCTAGAATTATCAGCTTTGAGTGTTCTATGAATGATGTCACGGATGTAACCTGCCATTTCTATCGGAAGATTATCTATCGCATGAAACTGCAAAGTTTTACATTTATGTGGCTCCAAATTTCGAAGCTCTTTTCCATCAAGGTTTACTGAATAGACAAAGTTGATATAGTCGAAGGGCTCTGAAAGATGATGCATTGCCCCAACTAAATTCAATTCAGCTGGAATAAGCTCCACTCCACACTCTTCCTGAACCTCTCGAATCATGGCATCAAGACAAGATTCACCTTCGTCAACATGCCCTGCAACCAAACTCCAGAGTCCGTCCATGTGCCCGGTATTTTCTCGTTTTGCAAGGAGAAGACCTTCTCTGCTCGTTCCCACAAGATAAACCGCAATTCGTGTCTTTGTTCTGTTTTTTCCTGACATGCCAGGCTCCTGTTAGCGATCTTTGTGCAGCACTTCATTCAGATTGTCAATACTCACACCAATCGATTTGAGATACTCTTTTGCGGGAATCATATCAGATAAAGAAGGTCGATAGTGACCACTATATGCTTCTATAGATTTTAAAGTACCATTTTCATTAAAATGAAGAACACCCGCAGAATCTACCGGAGCGTAGTTGACAAAACTTACGTGGCAAATCGTCTCTCTTTCAAGATGGTGAAAATCTTTAGGAGCGGCGTACATATGCTGATTTAAGAGCACAAATAGGTATGGGGACATAGTATTAGCAAGTTGGTTACCAATCCAAACCGTTTGATTTAATCCCAAGTTAACTTCATATTCTTGAAGAGATAGGTTTGACAACTGCTTAACTATGCTTCCTGTACAATTTTTGTTAATTTCAGATCTCCAGTTCTCGTTCTCAAAAATTGAATCTTTTGGACCAAAGTGACAATGGTTCAAGTTCGCAGCTTCTGGCAGATAGTTTTTATGTATATGAAGACGTGATAAAATTTTCTTTGCACGTTCTAATTCTTCAATCAACTCTTCTTTTGAAGCACTCGGAGCGTTGCGAATATAGTCATCGCCACTTAAATAAATCGGGGTAAATACCTCTGAAACTTCAGTCTTGGTTCGTGAAGTGAAGACGAGCGATATAGCATCCATTCCAGGATCTATAGTATGGACGAGAGAGTTCGACATAAAATAGGACTCTCCTTCCACTAGGAAAGTTTTTTCACCAAGACTTAAATTACTAAATGAGGCCCCCGCTGGGTTTGAGGCTAGAGTGTAGTGGTCTCGACAAGGACAAGGAAGCTCTCCGGTGGGAAGAATTGGCATAAGAGATTTGGGAAAACGAACATTATAGGTAGTAGCATTAGAGGACTGAGGATTTTCTTTGTCATAGATTTGCTGTTGGAGGATTCCAGAAAGAATTTTGGAATAGAAATCCCACTTGTGGCTGTGCGGAAACTCCTTTTGCTCTTTCTGTTCCCAAAGGTGCAGGCGAATTTTCCAAGATCCCGCTCCGCCAGTTAATAATACAATTTTTAAAAATCCTGTAGCATTTTTGTAAGAAGCCTCAACGACCTGGCTTAAAAGATTCTCATCACGTGAAATTTCACCGAGGATATCGATTATAAACTTACGATCAACGTGTGCAAAGACTCTGTGAATACCAGTAGCCTTCGCTTCATCGTTTTTTTCCTTACGCCAAATTTCATCAGCTTCGTCACCAAGATTTTGCAAATCCTTCATCGTTGCTTTTGTGGTGGAGACCTGGATCACTTCTTCCTTGTCGTTTCTTAAGCTCGGAGAAAAAATAAACCAATCTTTCACTAGTTCATTGCGACAAGAATCGGCATCTTCTATGAATGACAAACTATCCCTAGTCTGAGCGCAAACATGGAACGATTTTCCTAAGAAAGCCCAAGAAAAAAATGCAATGAGAGTCATTTTTGGCAAATTCATATAAACCTTCTATGTTTAGAGATTTAAAGACCACATATTTATGCGATCAGAAAATTTGATGAATTGATATAAATGCGTCTCCTATGGACGCTGCATCCCTTGATGAAGGCCTGAGACCTACCAAAGATAGATCCCTTTTCAAGAGAAATTATTGATTTAAATATAACCTATTGCCATTATAGGTTTATTTGACTTATACCTGCGGAATTCTTAGAGAAAATTTTCCAAATATGGGCAGACCAATTGGAGCGCACAGAGAATGGCTCTTTATGTTATGCGAATTGAAGGTTGAAATTTAAACAGATAATTGAAGAATTGCCAGGGTCTGGCTATCAGTGATGAATCTTCCCATCGCTTCTATTTTTATACCAATTTTGAATCCAAGTAAGAGTATCATTCATTGACCTCTCCTTTCATAGAGTTTTTCTGTGAAACTTTATCAACATCGGATTACAACCTTATAATCAACCACCCTAACCGATAGCTCATTTAACAGTTTTTCCAGACCACCAAGATATGTCGCAAAAAAGCTCTTAGTTTTAGGACTATTCAAATTCATGATGTAAATTGAGTTGAGATGATCAGAAGAAAAATG
The DNA here is from genome assembly GCA_964635325.1 of uncultured Pseudobdellovibrionaceae bacterium. Classification (GTDB taxonomy): domain Bacteria; phylum Bdellovibrionota_B; class Oligoflexia; order Oligoflexales; family Bog-1112; genus BOG-1112. The sequence goes on along the minus strand of CAZWOL010000022.1, from coordinate 41,349 downwards.
TTCATCAATCCAGATTTGACAATTTCTCCCTTAGCCCATGGCTTTGAAGATGAGATGCGCTTTGTTCAACCACTCAACAGTTTCTGCTAAGGGCAAGCCCATGACGCTGGTATTGGATCCGTCGATACGTTTGATAAAAGAAGCTGCCTGACCTTGCAATGCATACGAACCAGCCTTATCCATGGGTTCTCCCGTTGCAACGTAGGTACGCACTTCCTCTTCGCTTAGCTTACGAAAATGAACCTCGGTACTAAAGACTTCTTCAATCTGATGCTGTTGGTCTTGCTGGGGCTTGTAAAAATGAAAACATAGACTTGTTAGCACCTCATGTTTTTTTCCAGATAAAGAGAGGAGCATTGCAACTGCAGCTTCGGTATTCTTAGGTTTCTCCAAGATAGCCTTACCCAAGACAACGATTGTGTCTGAGCTCAAGACAATGCTTGGTCCCTTTGTTTGTTTCTGAAATTCCTCATCTCGCACCACCCAGAGACCCTTATTGATTGCATTCGTACTGACGTATTTGCGAGGGTCGGGAATGGTGCCACGAATGCTATCTTCGGAATAAGAGCTATTGACGATCGTAAAAGGAACACCCGCACCAGTCAGTAGGTCACGACGTCGAGGAGACTGACTAGCAAGATAGAGTTGGAACATATACTTAGACATCTAGTTGCACCTTTGCTTGGTTGTAAAGTTTATCAAATGCATCTTCACTAAACGCACCTTTGCGTAACCATTCATAATGCGTATCATCGATAATTCTCAAAACAGAAGACGGGCGACTGCCTGCGGGACTCTCACTCAAAGGAGGCAGGAACACATTGTTTTGCACACAGAAACTCTGAAGCTCCACTCCACCCAAAATGGGAGCTTGTGTTGCATAATTGATACTCGTTGAGGGCAGCGGCTGCTTAACTGCATTTAGAACATGTTCAAACCACTGATCCGCTTCACGGAGCTGGGGATGGCGCAGCGCAAGTTCACCCAGGTCAGAGACCAGACAACTGGGAACATGATCCTGACTTTTCCAAACCAAGGTTAGAGGCCCAGGCCACAGCAATGGCAGTAGTTTTTTCCACAAAGGCGGCAACTCGCGCCAAAAATGCTGTGCTTGTGCAAAACTCGCAACGAGACCAACCATCGTCTTAACGTTTGGGTCGCGTCGTTTGGTATCTTCTAATCTGCGAACAGCTGCAGCATTATCGGGCTGACAGGTTAAACCGGGAATAGTGTCTGTTGGGTGCACACAAACCCTGCCGTCACTCCAGTTTTTAAGAAAATTCGCAATGCGCTCTTGGTCACAGAGCGGAATCTCTAGGGACTTGCTCAATTTCAATCCTCGCTTAATTTAATTCTTATCAAGTACCAAGTTTTGCAGGCAGTCCTCGGCAAATTCTATATAATATAGGAGTTCATGGAAAACAATGTCGTCTGCGGCAAGTATTCGAATATGGGTCCAATCATTGAGGCCTAAACTATACGCATGCTAATAGACGCCCCCTCGGTTACTCTAGATAATTCTACTGGGATCTAGCGAGACTGAGTTGAAAAAAGAGGATAGCTGCTTCGCATGAAACAGCATTTTAAAAATCTATTTGTCGTATGCGTCGTCGTCGGGCTGATTCTTGCAGCCTTAGAGTTGGTGATTGACAACCCCTATTCGCAAAACATTCTGCGAAGTATCATTAACCGGAGCATTGCACAGTCCTCCAACGTCTCTGTAACCTTTGAATCTCTGCGTATCAATCTCATTCCTATGGAAGTCGATCTATTCGGAATAAAGGTTGTACCTGAGTCCCAGATCAGTCAAGTCGCTCTCGCAGATATTGTGCAGCTAAAAATACGAGTCTCCTTAGTCTCCCTCTTTTTTGGACAACCCAAAGTCAGCATTCTTGCAGATGGTTTGAATATGCACTGGCCACCGCCTGCTGACTTTAAAGGCTTCCTTAAAGAGACACAAAAAACCTCGAAGGAAAGCTCCTGGCCACTGAAAGATGTTTCGTTACGCAATACCCAGGTGCTTATTGATTTTTCAGCAGACAAGCCCAATTCGCGTTTGCATCTCGGGGGACTCAACCTCGACGTGCATTTCAAAGATATGATGGTCTTCAAAGGCAACCTTGCAGTCGAAACTACAGATCTTATGCTTGCAAGCAAGCCCTTACTCGAAGGCGTGCAAATCAATTCCAACCTCAGCATGAACCATGATTCTTTTGCTTTGGATCAAATTTGGATTCATAGCCCCCTCTACGAGTTTACGACAAACCTAAAAGGTGCGCTGTCCCTTAAAAATCCACAATCACGCTACATGCGAATCGACGGAAAGATCCAAGGCAAGACGGACCTAACAATCTTAGATAAAACCCTCGATCTAAAGAATTCACATGGACATCTTCGCCTGTGGTCCAAGCTCTTTGTGCATATTCCTTTTTCTAAGCTGGAAGATAGCGCATTTTCAGCAGAAGGAAATTTTATAGCAGACGATGCCTATGTCGATGGCAATCGTATTTACGATACGACTTCAAAATTTGTTGCAGACAATCAGGGCATCAAACTCAAAGACACTCGCATCATAATCGACAAAACAGAACATGCACTTGTGAGTGGTAGCATTGACTTTAATGAGAAAGTTGACCTTAACTTTAGTGGCCGCATATCGAGTTTTCCATTCTCCACGATTATTTCTTCATTTGGTGGAAAATTCGAAGATGTCGACTTCGATGCATCCTCTGAAAGCCTAAAGGTTTACGGAACAGCCCAACCCTTTCAACTAGAAGTTACTGCTGCTGCTGATCTTAGAGACTTGCGAGTTCCGACTCTCAAGCTCAACTCCAAACGTTTTAAAGAAAAGCCCTCGTGTCGTTCGCATATCCATCTTTTAATCAACCCACAGCGCCTTTTGTTTAACGACACCTCAGCTGTATGCTTTTTGCCTCCTGCAAATGCTACTTCATTTACGAGCGCTATGCCACTCAGCGCTCCTGTTGGAGCGCGTCATAGCAGCCAGGTGCAAATCCGTAACTTTATCGACTTCAAAAATGGTCCTAACATGACCATAGTAGGCAAAGATGTAGATCTTGCTCTTGCACGCAGCATCATTCAAGTCGAGCTATCCGGAACAGCTGGAGTCGAAACTCATATTGAAGAAAAAAATCAGAAAGTTTTGATTGAGGGAGACTTTCGGGTCAAGCCTCTTAGCATTGAGACTTTGAAGCTAGCCAATGCCCAGGGAAAATTTAGGGTTATAGACAAAGCCATCCACTGGGAAAATGTACATGCCACACAAAACATTTTGGATCTCCAAAGCGCTAAAGGCTACTACGACTGGGAAAAGGACTTACTTAGTTTTGATGCACAAGCTCAAAAGGTCGACCGTACCTTTGTTAGCAACTTCTTCACCATTTTAACAAAACGCAAAAGCCCAGTTCAGTTTGGCATTGAAAGCCTACAAGGAAAGTTTGAGCTCCCTCTCAATAGCCTCATGCAAAGCCATAATACGGTACAAGCTGAGCTTAGCCCTTTTATTTATGAAGAAGAAGAACTCGCAACTCAACTTTCTATCACTGGTGAGCAGAATCGTAATACCTTTCATGCCCACTCTCTAAAGGCCTTGGTTGGTAAACTTCGCTTAGATGCAGATGTACTTTTTCGCAAACGTAATTTTAATGATGTGATCAGCGGAGAAGATGAGATCGAAGCAAGCTTTTCCTCTTTGAGTCCAGAAGATACAGACAACCATTTTGAAGCACTTCCCTACGTCTCAAAACCAATAGCTGCACTCCATATGTTTGGTCACCTTAATGCTAACGGCAAAGTCTATGGCAAATTCAAAGAACTCGATGGCTATTTCAATGTCCAAGGAACAAAGCTTTCAACAAGTCGCAACCCATTAGCTCCTATCGGAGTAAAAGGTTTTGTAAACAAAGCAAAAGTCCAACTTTTTACAAGCCAACCCGGTGATAATTTTCTTGGACGCATGGATTTTGATTTTACAAAAAATGGGATCCCATTTGATTGGTACTTCAAGTTAAAACAACTTGATCTCAAGGCATTTGTACCCTACCTCAACAAAGATGCTCGCAATTATGCCTATTTCTCAGGACAATGGAGCTGGAAAGGAACTCTTAAAAATTGGTGGGCCTCGCAAGGCAGTCTCGTATTAGACAACTTAAATCTAGCGTTTTACCCTCCTGAGGGTGGCCCTGTTCGCGAAGGACTCTTCGTCAAGACAACACAATCCGCAAAGTTTTTGCTGAATCCTAAAGGATGGACTCTGGAGAACGGCAAAAGTTTCAAACTTGCGGGACCTGGATCCAATTTTGAGTTTCTTTTGAGAGACAGCAAGCCTCCTGAGCGTCTCGGTTTGATGTTTAGAAGTTCTATCGATATGAGTATAGTTCCCAAACTGAGCAACCTCGTCCAAACCGGAACAGGGACACTTGGGATCGACACCAGCATTGATGGCCCCATTCATCAGTTCAAAGTTGTATCTCATATATACAGTGAGAGTTCACGTTCATCAAATGTGCCTGCAATGTCACTCTTTCTTCCAGACATTAGCCCAAGTTTTCAAGATATCAATGTCGATATCACCTATGATGATGGACAGCTACTCATTCAAGACCTAAGCGCCCGTAAAGGCAAGGGGCGCATGCAAATGAGTGGCAACTTCAACCTCTTGGATAATCCAAATGCGAAAGCATCTCGAGTAAAATTGAATCTTGACCAAGTTGCATTTGATTTTGCAGTCCCCTACCTAAAAAGTGTGCATTCGGTACTTGGAGGTGACATCATTCTCTCTGGACTCCAAGCACCTTATGATGTTGTAGGAAATTTGCAAATCTCACGCGCAGAAACCGACCAGTTTCTCGACATCGAAGCAGAAGCCATCAAAGAACTATCCTCACGACACCTGGGACCAGTATTTTTAGAATCTGCAAAGCCAATTGTAAACTTTAATCTCGCAATCGAAGCAAACAAATCCATGGCCATCCAAAGCAAGTCGCTCACGCTCAACATGTCTTCCAACTTAGTTCTCAAGGGTACCAACGAAAAACCACTGCTCAATGGCGTTGTGCAGGTAGACAAGGGACAGTTTCGTTACAAACGTGATTTTGCAGTCTCTCGAGGCGAACTCATTTTCGACAATCCATTGCGTAACGACCCTAAGATTGATATCACTGCAACAGCACAAATCAACACGTATACGATCACGATCTTTATCTCTGGGAACGCAAGCAAACCTCTGGTCGATATCATTGTCGACCCAGCAACGAAAGACGATGGTAGCCCCATCTCTCGTCTAGATGCCATCGTTCTCTTATCGACAGGACGCCTACCCAGCACAGAAACGGGTCGTTCTGAAGACACACGCAATGTTGTCGTAACGACGGGGCTTAACCTTTACGCTGCGCAATTACCGTTTGATAAATTCAACGAACTTACTGGACAAAAATGGCTGTCACCCTATGTTAACTACACAACAGATGAGCAAGGAAACCCTGTTCCACAGCTCAATTTACCGATTCATATTACGGAACTGGTCGAAGCACTTATTCAACAAATTCCGAACAGAACTTCGGCCACAATTCAAATCCCTTTGCATGACAATATTTCATTCTCTGGAAGTGCCGTATCCACGCAACGTACCAATGACAATATTTCCGAGCAGCAGCAGACCCAAAGTGGTTTAGATCTAAAATTTGCTTTTCCATTTAAGTAGATGTCATGAAAAATTATATACTCATTGCGCTGTTTTCTTGTTCTTCTCTTCTTTTTGCGGATGCAATCGACCAATTAAAGTTACAGGATCCCCGCAACCAAGAGACTATTCGAGCTCGTAAGGAACGCATACATTCTGTGCAAGATTTGGATACGTTATTTAAAGAAGTCGAAAAGCTTGAGGAATTTGGTCAACTGGAATGGGTGATCGATGAAGGCAAAACCCAATGGGTAGCCACTTCCGCTAAGATAGTCCGAGAGATCGGTATAAAGACAGGTCTACGCGAAAAAGTCACTATCGACAAACTGCGTAGCAAGTTTATCGGAAGTCCTGACTCCCAATATGCTCGTCATGCTCTAGTTGCAGAACTGATCGACTATCTAGCAACTGCAGGATATCCCCATGCACAAGTGCAATTAAAGGTTAGAGAGTCTCAGGGATTTACTGATTACGATATCTTGGTATGGCTTGGCCAACCGTGTCTCATAGGTAAAATCAAAAGCACATTGCGCTTCCCTAATGATATCAAATTAAACTTGAAGCGGAATGAAATTTGCAACTTGGATCACATACATGAACAGGTCGAAGTTTTCGAGCGAGAGCTTATCAACAACGGCTACCAAAACTCTCTCATTGAAATAACCAAAGTCGAATACTCTGCAGACTTTAGCTCTCTCGAGCTCACCTTAGGTGGGTCCATTGGAAAATATACAAGTTTTGAATTTATCGATGAATCTCGTTTTCTTTTTGGAAACGCCTTGGATGAGGATACTCTACTTTATATCAACAAAAACTTCTCTGATCCACAACAGGCAAAAACACAGGCCATTGAGTATTTCAAAAACAAAGGTTATGAGTTTGTAAAAATACGAGGACCCTTACGTCAGATCGACGAAGACGGATCTACTAGCTATCTATATTACGTAAATCCGGGAGATAAATATCAGATCAATGACCTTGTCCTCAATGGCACACATACCTTCAATGCTGAGGATGTCAAAAAATCTACGTTTGACCCAGGCATTGCAGATCTTTTCTCATTTGGAGATTCCAAAACACTCGAACAAGTCAACGATGCAATTATTGGTTTCTATCATGGAAATGGTTTTTGGGATGCAAAGGTTCAGCGCACGTATTTAGAGTTTGTCTCAAAATCCAAATTTGCCATTGCTCACACAACCATCCAGGAGGGAAAACAACGCAAACTCAAAAGCATAACCGTACGTGGAACCAAAAATCTCAATGTTAATGAAATTGTCAGTTTAGTTGCGACAAAACCTGGTGAACCAGTACGTCAAGATGATATTTCTCAACTGGAATATCGCATTCGAGAAAAATACTTCGAGAATGGTTACATTGAAGCCAAAACTGAAGTCACAGTCAATAACCATCCTGATGAAAGCGGAAACTTTCTAAATACTGAAATTGTGGTAGACATCAGCGAAGGCCCCCTAGTGCACATCGGAATGATCACGATCAAAGGTCTCGTCACAACCAATGATATCGTTGCAAGACGAGAGCTACTTTTTAAGCAGGGTGATGTCTACAATCAAGATTTAATCAATCAGTCACGCACAGCTCTTCTAAACCTTGGTATCTTCAGCGCTGTCTCTATAGAACGTTCCGACTGGATATCACCACATTCGCATGAGGTTGACCTCACACTCCATATACGTGAAGGAGATGCAGGGCGTGTGAAATTCGGACCAGGTTACAATTTGGTTCGAGGCTTACAGTATGCAAGCGAAGTTTCATACAGCAACCTAGGTGGCCAAGGACGACGCATCAATCTACGAGGAGCCATCAGCGAAGAGCGTCAGCAAAAGTCAATCATCGGTGATCGCGAAGAAAAATCTGGTCGCACCCTCTTTGGACGAAAGATCGGGATCAGCTATACCGAACCACATATCTTTGAACTCCCTTGGAACGGAAACATATCGATACTGCATCAAGCGACTGCAGATGATATTTGGAAGATCAGCAACTCACTCGAAGTCTCGATGAGTCATAACTTTCGACGAGGCTATTTCGGTTCGAGTTCTATCACCCCATTCTACCGCTACCAACTCTTACGGGATGAAGGTACACCATCACAAGCAGACAGCCTTACAACGACTGGTTTCTCTCGTATAGGATCGGTAGGTATACGTTTTCGTCTCGACAACAGAGACAACCTTTCGTTTCCAACCAAAGGCTATCTACTTAACACAGAGCTAAGCTGGGCACGCTACGAAGTTCTCAGTGAATATCGTTATTTCAAATGGCATTTTGGTAGTAGCGCATACCAAAAAATAGTACGCAATCTTGTATTTGCTTTTGGGTTGCAGCTCACTGCTTATGAAAATGTTCGTCGCAAACATGCTAACACCGAATCAGTCGATGTATTACCTGCTAACCAACGCTTACTAGCAGGTGGGAGCAATGATGTTCGAGGATTTGAGCAACAGCTTGGCCCATACGTACTAACAACCAATCGAGATGAACATGGACGGATCATTGGCTTGAACAAAGAAGTTCCCCTTGGAGGAACCAACCTCTTTATTCTCAAGGCAGAGCTACGTAAGCAACTTTGGTCTGAGCTATTTGCAATGTCTCTATTTTGGGATGCAGGAAATTCATTTTTTACAGCTGATGAATTGTCGAAATTTACTCAAAAATTTGAAAACACGGCAACAGCAACGCAAAATCGCAGTGTAGAAGACAATTTCAATTATACATTCGCAAGTTTGCTAACACATCCTGAAAATCTTTGGACGAAAAACTACCAATCAGCAGGACTCGCCTTCAGCTTACTGACTCCTCTAGGAGCATTAAATGCATCTGTAGGCTGGCCTATTCATGAACCTCAAAGCTTGAACTGTCAGTTCAACAATGTCTGCAATATGCGTGCAAAATCTCGAAGTTATTGGCTACAAAAATATCAAGTGGTCTTCAATATCGGTGCAGAATTTTAGAAACACTTTGCACTACAATTCATTCGAAGAATGTTTTTTTCTTCGATAGACTGTCAAAGCATCTGAGTATCCTGGCCATTGCGGTATCTTCAGCTGTTCGATTACTTCAAATTCTTCGCTCATATAAGAAAAAAAATCCTTATCTGCGGTAGCTCCGTTCGGTGAATTTTCCCCCACATAGATAACATATTTTCCACGATAGCTCTTAACAGCTTGACTTGCTACTGATGGAGTTTTCACAGGCCAGCAGAGAAATAGCGTTCTTTGAGGATACTTTGAGGCCATCGTTTGATCACCTTTTGATACATTGAACCACATTTTCTCGTATGCTTTTTCAGTCACACTATTGTAACTACCATTATCAAAAGCAATAATATCAACACCTGCATCGTGAATTAAAGAAGCCCAGTATCCGCTTCCAGATCCGATTTCCACAATAGGACCATATTTTGCAATCGTTGTGATTGCTTGATCATTAGGAATTCCCCAAGAATACTTTTTTGCTAGTGGTTGAATAGCCTCATTGATGTAGTGAATCTCTGAGTCTGAAACATCTTTATGGAGTAGCTTTAGACCTTCTGGACCCCAATGATCTCTGATAAAACTAGTCCATCGAAGCATCACATCCTTCATAAAAGAATACTGATCATAACGCGCCTGGATGGCAGGCATCTGAGCTTGAACCTCGATTTCCAGAGGGTTTTTGGAATACGCACTAAATGATTCGCAAAGAAGGAGCAGAACAAGAAAATATTTCATTTTTTTTTTGACCTTTTTCATATTTTGATTGGACTTAATACTCAATAGTTTTACAGCTCATAGAATACCTAGGAGGTCTATAAAATATCCTCCCACATAAAGATAGAAGAATTCAAGTAGTCATCCATTTGAAAACTAGAGACCCACAAACGGGACTTATCATCAACAAAGACATCTGTCATGCGCTTAACTTGCACTGGCAGCTCAATTTTTCCAACATATTGAACATCCAAGCAACTTTTGAACTTCAATACTCTTAAAAATCGACCTTCTTCTTCTCCAATCACAAGTTGCTTACTTTCTTTATGAATGGTCAAAGCTCGAGGCCTAAAATCCTTTGGAAAGCCTGTAACGAGACAAGCTCGCTCTAACTGACACTGAGATGGAAACTCCTCATTGCAAGCAAGTATAGCAAGAGGAAAATCAGATATACGTGACAAGACAAGATACGTGTACGGCAACTGATAAGAGTAATTTACATACTGATCACGAACCCAAGCACGTGGAACTGGTGTAATTCCTGAAAACTTCTGCCCCTTAAACGCAGCATATGCTGCTTTGTAGCGACGACGAAAATTTTGCACCTGCGTATGTGTTGGCTCTCCTCCTCGATCCGCAGCAGGCCGAATCAAATCATACGGAATACTGCGATCAGGACTAACAAATTTGAAATCTGGACTCACTTGACTCAGTTGGTTTTGCCATCCATCAAAAAGCAAGTAACCTCTAGACATTTTTACGGGCAGAACATCGGATGCTTCAAAGCCTGTTTTTTCCATAGCAATACGCTTTTGGCTCTGAAAATTTCCAAAGCGATCCTCTTTTTTTTCAGCTTTTGCGTTGAATGGTACAGTAACAACGACATCTCGATTAAACGGAAAAACCAATATGCGATCCTTCTCGACAAGAAAGCTTGCAACAGAGGGCTCGATCAACTCGACGGCTGCATTTGCCTTTACAGGTGCTAGTATCTTTGGTGCAGCAACAACCGCAGCCCAAGGCCCTAAGGTACACATTATAGAGAGCAAAACTCGGTATTTCAGTGGCATCGCATCCATCCTTGTTTAGCGGTTGTTTAGACTCTATTATTATAATATCATTGAGGACTTTTAAATTTCCCGATTAGGATTTTTCCATGCAAAAAGTTGCTCTTATCACCGGTGGTTCTCGAGGTATCGGCGCAGCCTGTGTTCAAGCTCTCGCTCGCGATGGATTTCAAATCGCGTTGCACTATGTCAACAGTGAGGCCAAGGCGCAGGCTATCTGTGATACAATTCCCAATTCAAAGGCCTTTCGTTACGATCTCAGCCTTGAAGAATCAGCAAATGAGCTGATAACGAGTGTGAAAAAACATTTTGGACGTATCGATGTACTCGTCAACAATGCCGGTGTTGCGATCGACCAACTGATCACCTTTGCAAAACCTGAAGATTATAACACGGTAATGAACACCAACCTAAGAGCTGTCTTTCTACTCGCAAAGCATGCCTCACGTGTCATGATTAAACAAAAGAGCGGTTGCATCATCAACATGACCTCCATCGTTGGTCACACTGGTAACGGTGGTCAAGCTATGTACGCAGCAAGCAAAAGCGCAGTGACAGGCCTGAGTAAATCCATGGCCATCGACCTTGCAGGCTTTGGAATTCGCAGCAATTGCGTGGCCCCTGGCTTTATTGAAACTGACATGACATCCGAACTCACGGGAGAGACCAAAGAAGCGTTTCTCAGTAAAATCCCTCTAAAACGTCTTGGCAAAGCTGAAGAAGTTGCTGAGGCCGTAAGCTTTCTTGCATCGGATCGAGCATCGTACATCACAGGGTCGACAATTCACGTCAACGGTGGCATGTACACGAATTAACTCTATCTAAACAATTAGAATTCTTAGCAACAAGGTAAATCCGAGAATAGTGCGAAATAATCACCATTTTAGAATCTTCAAAAAGAGATCTCGGAATCAAGATATCCCATTCGATAAACTTCGATTTGCCTATGACGGATGGGATCTTTAATAAAGGACTTTGGATCTTTAGCGATCCGAAGAATCTCTTCAATTGGTGTATTTTTTGGAAGAGTATTCTTCAAATATATAAGATAAGAAATTGCTACAGGTGCTGCATAAGATGATGAAATCGCAAGAGGCACGGGCGGCTCTGGTTCAAAAAAAGGGGTATAGTGAAAATTTACAAAACACTTTGGATATGTTCGCTTAGAATGTAACCCGCCATGTTCTCCTAAATTTATAGCAAGATCTGCACAAGGCAATGCTCCCAATATTTTGGAAACTAAATTTTTATCTGAACTTCCTTCACTGGGAATTTTCGAATCTAAAGTTCCAAATCCAACAACTCTTACACGATTGCCAAATGTTGCACAGTCAATACGGTGATCTTTGCGAGATCTTTCACTGTGAAAATCCCCCGTTTGCAAAATCGCCTGAACTGCAATGACATTTGGAATGGAATACAGTGGCTTAAAAAAATAATCAAGATCAATTTGAAGCAGCTTAGACACATCAGCAATGTCAAAAACTTTATTACATCTCTTTTTAAGTTGACGAGACAGATCATTAATGTCAGGTGAAAATGAAAAATTGACAAAATCAATGTCATGCTTTTTTATTAAAGAAATAATTTCTTTTGAAAAATTTTCAAGATAGCTTCTATATTTATCTAGCTCTTTATGGTCTTGGTCTATTTTGCATAAATCAATACCTAAAGCGGTTTCCACATCTTTAAAATTTTGATCATCAATTAAAACAAATTCTGCAAAAGGATTGTACTCTGCAAGTTGAGTAAAAATAGCAGTACCATGCCCCCAATCTCCACCTCCACTCCTCCTAAACCACTGATCTGAATTAACTTTTTTCGATAACTCATTGCCAATCGAAGACAAGAGAGTCCTAGGCAGTTCTGGATATTTTTGATCAATCAATTTGGCGATTTCATAAGAGGCCTTGTTAACTGTCAAAACCTCATCGACAGTTTTTAAAGATCCATCTGAAGCAATGCCAACAAAATCAAGAACCCGATTATTGTAAACCGTCATAGCATTAATATGAAAACCATTATCCATAATAAGAATGCGCTGTCCTTGGCTAGTAGCCTTGGCTTTTTTAGTGGAAAAATGAATTTGAACATCTTTACAAAGATCATGATCAAAATTCTCAGCATCATTGCACGATCCGGAAATTCCAGATAAAATCTCTTTCGCTTGATTTTCTGCTTCTAAAAGTTCTGAAGCGAACAAACTCGATGTTTTGCTATCGCATGTCATTAATTTGAGATTATTTTCTTCATGATCATTTACATTCGATCGACAATATGTTTGATTCAAGAGAAAGAATAGGAAAAATACTTTTTTTAAAAAAAACATGTTCGTACCTATTAAAACAAAAAAGAGAATCAAAATAATTGATTCTCTTTAATTTTTTTTCTATAAAATCAATTAGGAAATTTAAACGAAGATACGTCTTCTTGTGAAGAATTTTCCCAAAAAGCGTCTCCAACGGTAAGCCCACTCGGCCGACCTGCAAATAGAAAATGAGATTTCGGCTCCTTAGTTTCCAACCAGACGTTATAGACTTCATCAAGATTTGCACGCATTTCAACTGTATTTATCGTCATTTTTGACCCATCATGCTTTAGCAAGATATCGCCAACTTCCAATTTCCCAGCGTCAACGAGCTGGCCGCTAGCGAGCAAAACAGAGTGATTTTCAGTTAAAACTAATTCGCTCGAGTCATCAAAGATAAGAGCAACAAGTGGTGCACCTTCTTCACCTGCAGTCCAATAAGAAATATCCGCCGTGTCATATTTCATAGCACTCATGGTTGCATCGGATGAAGGCACAACAAATCGATACTTATTGTGTGCAGCAACAACCACTTCTATCGCAATCCATTCTTGCAACTGATTTTCCAAATTGAATACTAAAACTGGAGTACCTTTGGCAAAGCAACTACAAAAACACCATCCTAAGAATTGATCCTTATAACCACAGTAGGGAACAATAGTATGTTTACTACCATAGTTGTATTCATCACCAGTCACGCAATTCTTACCCTTTGCCCATTCTAGCTGAGCTACACACTCTTCTCTGGGCATATCTACGCAATGCTTTCTATATTTTTCATCAGCAAGCCTATTGGCAAATACACTTGAACTGCAAAGCAAAATAAGCACTGTGATGACCTGACTCTTGAACATGTTAATCCTCCTAAGGGTTTATGAATTTATAAAAATGATTCTTATTCTTCGAGGTCTTTACAATCGACACGGGCATAGAATCGCCAACTCGCATACGAAGGAATTGGAGCAATTTCCATAGAAACGAAATCATTATATTGCGAATGTGAAATAGCTCCGAGAGCTAGCGCTTTTTTTTGATAGTAACTACACTGAGACAGTGCTTTGATATTTAGTATTTGAGGCCACGTAATTGTGGAACGCTTTGTCTTGGGAATTAAGCAAACTTCTCCGTCAATGAAACAACCTTTTGCAGCCTCAATGTAAAGATTGGATGCTTCAATATATTCTTGGTTCCATTCTTCAAGTTGTGTTTTTTGTTCTTCGGTTAACTCGTAGAGTACACTTTCATTGCCCCTCAATATATTCTCTATACGATTTGTAATCGAGACTGCATCGAGATACCGATTATAGATATTTGAAACATGCATAGAGTTGAAGTTAGCAAATTTCACTTCCAAATTATCTTTAAATAAAGAAATATGCTTCGTAGAAAAGGAAACTGGCACAGAATTGGCAGGTGTTAATGTTTTAATATATTCCGAAAGAACTTTTGGGACTTCTAAATATCTTTTATAGGGGTCTGTATCATTAGATGAAATAATGTCAGCAAGGTTTACAATTCCTGCGCCTCCAACAGCGTAGACAGAAAGATGCACCGAATTGCTAGCTGAAGCCTCTTGCATGATTTTTCTGTAGCTCGAATCCATAGAAGCACTCCAAACCGCTCCACCTCCGCTCGCTTTCAAGTGGGCTTCCAATTTAGATCTTTCAGATTGACTGACATTATGTATGGTAAAAAGGGCGTAAACGAGTGCAGACTTAGTTCGCTCGATTACAATTTCCGAGCCACATGTATCATAAAGTCGCGAGTCTGTGAGAGTGTTATATTCAGGACGTAATCTTGGGTTAGATAGCACATAACGGCCGTAATTACTGCGAAAGAGAATCAGCCAGGAAAAAGAGTCTGAATGAAAGGCTCGCTCATCTTCCATCTGAACCGATCCTGAACCTTTCATGAAGGCGTAGCTACCTGCAATGGAGGCAGAAAAATCAATCTTTTGATAGAAATCTTGTCTAGATTTAACCTGCTGGATTCTAACTACTGAAGTGAGTGCTCCTTCTGTATCTACACTAAGCTCCCCATCATGAACAATGCATTGTAGGAAAGCATCGTCCGGTTTGAAGGGATTATAACCTCCTCCCATATATAGATGGCTATCTGGATGATAATTATAAGTGACACCGTAAGACAAATAACTTTGAATAAACAGTAAAACCAATAGACCCGTTTTTTTCATAGAAATCCTACGTAACATCATGCGTTCATAGTCCCAATAGACAAAAAGTCATATAAGAGTGCACTGTAATATACCGATGTTTAGCAACGGTCAAGTCTGAAAATTTTTTGAGCAACTTTCGAAGTGAAATGATTCTATGAATTATTGAATACTAAACAAATTACTTTTGCAAAATCGAAAAAAAATGACTAAGCATGCGATCGCCTGCACTCGATGTGACGAATATGAGGTTATTAAAGTGGGAGATCAATAGAAGCGATACAAAACATTTCACACAATGCTAAGAAGTCTTCGCTTCAGGGGACTGGATGAATTCTTCGAGGTGGTCGGTCAGAATATTGATCTGCAGAGTCTCACCTTCACGTGCGAGCTCCTTTAGATAGGGATCTAAGCGGTTAACCAAGACGCTTGCAACCTCACGCCAATCTTGTTGCTGCATATACTTTTCAAACTTCGTATTTGCAATTCCAATCAGATGACCCAGTCCATTGATGGGACCTAAGTACGAATGAGTCGCATCGACAAGTCCGTTGATGTGCGCAATGAGATCCAATAGCAATTGCACATCTGCATGGATCTCATCAAGGTCACTCTTAGGTTTTTTTGCAAGATCTTGCCAACAATCCACTGCAAGTTTTTTTAAGCGACTTGCAATCGCATAAGCTAGATCACAAACCACGTCGAGCGATTGAATAGACAGGTCTTTTGGAGTGTCGATTTTGATCTGCAGACGCGAACGTTCGTTGAGTACATTATCTTTGACAGATTTGCGATAGAGGTCATTGATCACCTCTTTGTCATCAACAATGACACTTGTTAGAATCGCATCCTTGCGCAAGAGCGTCTCTTCAATCCATTGAATAGCATCCCCCACTGTATTGATAGGGATGGGGATCGGAATTTCTCTATTTTTCAAGATCAGTTTTCGAAGCACGATCTGACTCCAGAAAAAGTTTGCGACACTTAAGGCAACGATACTTGTGGCCCACCCTTGGACCCAACATTTTTGGCAGCTTTACGAAGATTCAACGTACGTTGATCATTCGGATTGGCATCGAGAATACGATCACTCAACTCGACGGTCTCTGCAAATTTTCCTTGCTTGAGCAAAATTCCGGCGAGAGAAAAAAGGAGGTTGTGATTTTGAGGATGCAACATCAGATACTTACGCAGAACTTCTTCCGCTTCGGTGTAACGTTCTAGCTGATATGCAAGTTTGATAAGACTGTAGATAGCCGTAAGATCCTCAGGATTGAGAATCGTCGCTTTATACAAACACTGCAGAGCTTCTGGATACTTGCCAAGAGCTTGCAAAGCAAGACCAAGACCGAGGGCAGCCATAGCATCTTCAGGAGCGATCATCACAGCTTTTTCGAAGTGAATGACTGCAATCTCATAGGTCTTTGCCAACATGTGAACGGTGCCAAGACCCAAAAATGCCTGATGCAGATACTCATCGATTTCAATCGCTTTTATGTACGCAAGCTTCGCACGTTCCAATGCATTCAACCGCGTAAAGCTATCACCCATTAAACGATAGAGTGTTGCCTTTTGAGGTCGAGAGAGGTCTTGGTAATGAAAAATCTTTTCAATCCGATGAACGGATTCAAGATACTGCTTAGACAGCAGAAGATTCTCTGCTTCTGCAATCTGAGAGTCAATATTTTTGACAAGTTCTGAGGGTTTCACTCCCTCAAGAAGTTTTTGAAATTTTTCCAAAGCATATTCAGGCGCAACAAACGCTTCTGCTTTTGTCCTATTCTTGGCAACGATATCCATTATAAGAGGTTGCGCTGTTGTCAATTTACGAAGAGATTGCGCCAAACTCAGAATGGATGAGGGACAAAAATCAAGTCTATGCTTACCTAGATACTCTTCAATAACTGGGCTACGAGAAGTGATCACAGGTATTTTTTGAAGCATTGTTCTGACGAGAAGCGATGGATGAAATACATGTTCTTCAGGTGTTTCTTTAGGCGCATAGTACATAGCGCTAGTTGCTGTCAGCACTGTGAGCCACGCATGCTTGCGTGGTGAGATATAGTGAATATCATTATCGATACCCAATTGGATGGCGCGATCCTGCACATTTTTGATAAAGTCACCTTCACCAAAAATCACGATACGCAGACGTCGTTGCAAATGAGCATCTGCATCTTTGCAGATTTTAGCCGCATGAACAAGATCCATCAAGGAGCTTGCCCAAGTTACGGATCCAAAATAGCTAACGACCACATCCCCATCACAAAGACCGATCGCCTCCAAGGCTAGCCTTCGAGCTCGAGCATCAGGCAGTTTTTTGGGACTGAGTTGAGGTGCTATGCAAACAATTTTATCTGCGTTCTCACCTTCGATTTTTAAAGCATTGCGAGCTGCATCCGACTGAACGAGAAAAGCATCGCTAGACTTTGCAATCTCCCGACGAATCACTTTTAGTTCATCTGAGTTGTCACCAGGAAATGGAGAAATATTATCGACCCACAGAACCAATCTAAAATGAAATTGGGCCCGAGCTTTAACAACTTGGTAGGCACAAACCCCGGTTCGATCATTGAGAATCACACACTCAAAGTTGGCAAGCAGAGCTTCGAGTCCTGGTAGAAAAGATGGACTATGCTCATAATTAGGAAGACTAAGGAGAGGAATGTGTAAGTCCGTTAGACTTTCTGCAATACAATCACAGATCGTAGCTGATGAAATCAGCGTGAGATCATAGATTTCTTCCAGGAAAGAGAATTGCTGCAAGTCAAAAAAATGCGGAAGCGTCCCTAGGACTATTGCGATTTTTCTTTTCATGTTTTATCACACGTTCCTGGTGAAACGATTTTCACTATCTAAACCCGAGCGAAAACTTGCTATTCTAGCCTTCTCTCGTCCAATTTTCATCATTTGCTCGGACAAATCTCCTTTAAGATCGGAGATTGCATGCTTTAACCGAACATCACCTTCGACAATGCGTCGCACCAAAATCTTTAGTTGTTCGTCATCTAGAACACTCTGACTTCCTAATAACGAACGTAGATTGTAAAACGCTGCACGACGCTTCTTGAGATGCTCTAGGAACGCTTCGATTTTGCGCTCTTGATAGCAGCGCAATGCCTCTTCACCCCGGTTCAAATAGACCTCTAAAATCCGTTGAATATGAGACAAATGTTCTGTCATTTGAATACTATTTTAACACAAGGAAGCGGTAGGGCGAGAGTCGCTGCAAAAACTAAGGAAAGTGCTGGAACTATAGAATCTTAAATTCAGGACTAGGCAGAACTGGTCCAGAGATTTTGAGAACCAAACGTCCATCAGTCTCCTTACCTGCAACAGCATTGAGTACTATGCCAAATTGGCTTTTAAGCTCTTGGAAAAACTGCATGTTGACGTCAATATCTAAGATGGATTGTTCAATCTTTGCTTTTTGCATAATTTTACCACTCAATGCAATATCCATATCACGTGTTTTGAGACGAGATTTTGCATCTAAGCTAAGGGTTCCACCCTGTGAGCTAGCATTAATCACAGCACTATCAAATTTTTGGCTTGGAATTGGCATTCCCGGACTAAAATCAAGACCAGCATCGACAAGACTAATGGCTAGCGTGCCTTTGGAACGACTAAAGTCGGATGCATCTAACTGAAAGTCAATTTTTGCATTCAATTTTCCGTTAACAGAGATACCTTCAAGCACTGGTTTGAGTAGCATCGCTGTGCCAGGATTAGACTGCATCATTTGAGCAGACTGAAGTTGCAAAGCGAGTTCAGCAAAGCTTCCAAACGACAGTTTGTCAGCATCGACAACGATCGTATTAGGAATTGCATTCCCACCAATCAGATCAAAGATCCCAAAACTAACGCCTAGCTCCATTGTTCCGTTGCTTGTGTCTAAAATATCGACGTTAGCCTTAACTTTAAACATAAGTAGACTCAGTAGACTTAGGCTCGCATTGACCTTGCGAATCTCGAGGTCTTTGCCATGACGAGAGGATATCTTAATACCTTCTGCACTTAAGCCAACCAACGGACGTGGGCCAAGATCTTTAATGGTAACAGCAAGACCTGTTGCATTAGACAACTCCGATGCAATGGTTTCTTTGAGTACATTATAGGGGAATGAAAGATATAAAAAGAAAACAAAGCTCACGATACCAACGAAAAAATATATAAGAAAATTTGATAATTTTTTCATCTTGAACGCCTTTCGTTCCTACTATTTTTTAGATACATAACCACGAAACATCAACGATGTATCAAAATATAGTTTGTTACCATACTGTCCAGTGATTTTAATGTCCTTCAAACGAATGTAACGTTCAGATTTTTCTACCTCAGCAATAAAATTCAGGAGACGAGGTATAGACACCTGAGGAAGACGCAAGTCAATGTGCACTTCTCGAATCGAGTCTGCCAATGGATTTGAAGACTCAAAATCGATTTCCTTCTCGTTGAGATCTTTCATTACAACATTTTTTTCTTTGGTCAATTTTTCAAAGAAAGGCTTGAACGCAAGTCCACGGGTCTTCGAGTCAATGGTTTCGACCAATTTAGAGAAACGTTTCTCTTCATCATTGTCACGAACCCTCATTCTCTTCAATTCTTGCAACGAGGCAACACTATCACTCAGCTCTGCCTCTAAAGCTCGCACTTCAGAAAAGTAGAGAACGAAAGCTGATAGTATGAAAACACTAATAATTCCCACACCCAAAGCGAAAACACCATTTCTCTGGGTAGGCGAAAGTTTGTAGAAACTATCCATCACGAAATCAAGGCGCTCGTTGTTCACTCCAAACAAACGCACTTTGATCATCTTTGTATACTTTTCTGTCGCTGATGACACTTGTTCCCCGAAGGCCATATCGCTTCCTATTTCATACTTTTAGGGTTGTAGGTGCTCTCTAAAACTGCAATTTTAATGTTTGTACCTGGTTTTTCATCGGAGGACTTTACTACAAGTCCAGATAATACGCTTACGCTATTAAGACTGCTCTTCAGAGCGTCGATTGTTTCATACGAATCGGCTTCAACTCGCAAGCGCAGGAGTCCTGTACCATCTGGCTTAGAAGAGTAATCGTAGTCAACAACATCGATCTTCACCGTCTTAGGCACAGTAACACTGATACCCTGTAGAGATGTCAATGCTCCACTGTCTCCATTGTCTACAATAAAGTTTTCAAATGCTTTATTTTTTTGATCTACACGATTCTTAAGAAAAGTAAGTACATCTTTGTGAATTTTAGAAAACGGCAACTTGTCCGTCTTCACCCGTTTTTTGAGCTCTGGGATAGACGCAATCTCTTTGAGATAGAGATCACGAACAGCATTGATTTCACGGTTATAGAAGAAGAATTTCGCACCGTATCCAGCACCCAACAGCAACAATGCTACCGCAACAATTTTTGCGACCAGAGATGCTGCATTTAAGATTGCTGCATAGTCTTGAATGTAGGCATAAGCACCCTTACGTAAGTTGATCTGCGAGTGCTTTTTAGCTAAAGAGACGGCACGTATACCGATGGAAATTCCCTGTCCCATCACAGGAAGTGAGGGTGCTACTTGCGGATCGAATTGCAGCGTGGAATGCGAGAGATTCATAGAAAAACTCTCGACGGAAAGCTGGGTAGTCATATACTTATCGAAGTTTTTAATAAGGGACGTCCCACCAGAAAGGTAGATGCGTTCGATCGGAGATTTTTCCCAAGTCTTAAATGCATAGAGAGTTCTACCTAACTCACGAGCAATAGATTTGGTCGCAATCGTAATGCGCTCAGCAACCCCACGCTCGATCGGAGTCATGGAGTCCATCGGGTAATCTTCTGTCAGAATTGTACTAACTTCATGTTTGATACGCTGCGCTTCAAGAAAATCAACCTGCATATCACGAGCAATAAAATCGGTAATGTATCGCCCCCCCAAGTTGATGGAGCGGAACATACGCAAGACATTATCTTGAACCAAGCACACCGATGTTTTTTCGTGACCAACGTCAACAATCCCATAAACTTTGGACTTTTCCATATCAAGGAATGGACAGAGGTTGTAAAACGACAGACTGTCGACATCGACTAGCTTAGGGTCTATACCAATGCGTTTGAGATTGCCGAGGAAGGTTCCGACAAATTCTTTCTTGGTCATGACCACCAGAATAAAAGTACGACCACCGATGGTACCCAAGATCTGTTGGTCAATGATCATATCATCCAAATTGAAGGGAACAATGTCTTCAATCTCTGAATAGACCGCTGCTTCAATTTTGGACGGATCCGAGAAATTAAACGTCATAATACGACTAGAAATATACTGACCAGGCATGGCCGTAATAATTCGATCTGCTTGGATGTGATTATCCCTGAAAATTTGCTCCATCGTCGTTGGCAAATTTGCAGCATTCGGCTCTGTAGAATGAGGAATTACACTCTCATAGAAGTTCGAAATTTCGTAGCTTTTAAACTTATTTAGGATTTCCGTCGCTTTTACGGAATAGCTACCGATATCAAGCGCAATAATTTTTTGCATACACAATTCTCCTAGGCCAGCAGCCCACTGCGGTAAGACCGCTTCTATTGTCTCTCGAGCCTGATATCATGTCAAATTGGCATTCGCCAAAGTTAGAGCATTTTCCAGTGTAAGATCTGATAGGAACGTTTTATGCGTTGCTGCTCTCTTCCGTTACTTTTGTCTTGAGGCATAATACGACGAACCACACCTGTTATCGTTCTTTCCTGGAGGCCAGTCAAACCAGACACTTCAATACGAAAGACATTGGATTTTTGGTCAAACCAAGTTTTGGGATCCTTCTCTTCAGACTCATATTTTTTTCCATTCAAACATGCCAGGCTATTCAGAGTCTCTCCTGCACTACCACTCACAACAGGCTTCGAATCTTTTTTAAGCTTGGCAAGTTTTATTGCAAAGCCCTGCTCACAGTTTGCTTCTCTAGCTTCAGGGACCAAGCATCCAATAAGTTCGGTCGGAGTTGTATTCAAATTGATCGGTGCTTTCAAAGGAGTCCCTGCAATAGGATATGGGTACACAGTTAGGTAAGGTGCAAAGACCTTGTGCAGGTCATCATCCCATCCAGCAACAAGCTTAAGTTCGTCAACAGTATCAAAGGGCAAACCCTTGATTGAGTACGGAGGGGTCTTATCCATATAGGGTTGGTTTTTGTCACTAAATCCACTTTCTGGTGAGGTCTCTGCAACACTAGAGATATAGTCACGTATGCGGTAAGCCATCTCCTCAGGCTTTAGATTTTTGCTTTCCAGAAAAGCTTTTTCAGCTGGGCATGAGAACAGAGCCGTGAGCATGTTGATAGTGTCTTGGCAACGTCCTGCATAGCAGGCGTTAATATTAACTTTTGCGGCTTCGTCAGAAATTTTTGCAGAAAAACTAGAATCAAAGAGTTTCATTGTCTCCGCAACTTGCTCCGACATAAGACTACGTAGTTTGAATGGATCGTCATCATCAGACTTCATCGTTTTCAGCATCTCTAGAGCTGTTGATCCAAAAGGGGGCAGTTTGTTCGTCAGTGCCCAAAGACTAGAGGAATCATCACTCAGAGGTTTTTTCATAGGGGAGCTTGGCCCAGCCATAAACAGATCATAACCCCAACTCATACTCAAAATGAAAAGCGCAAGATTAAAACCCGACTTTGCATTGTACTCTGCACGTATGCGATCACGGCTCGCAACAGCCATTTGAATGCTTACCGAAGACGTCACGATCATATCGGCAACCAAGGCTACCATCAGCATGATCGTCATAATAGCAATGAGCAATGCAATGCCACTCTGACCCTGCTTGGATTCTGGAATCTTGGACTCTATCGACAACGGGAATCCGTAGTAGGTGCGTATGTTCCATTTTTTAAAAAATTTCTTCAAAGGACTCACCTTACTTCATCAAACTAAAACTGCTTGTCGGTTGTTTGGCTTGATTAAAGTCCAACGCATAGGGCAGAAAAAGAATAGTACTGTACTGAACTGTCGGCTTTACTTCTTTGCCCAAACGTTCTTCAGGACTTTCTTCCCAAGCAAGTACAGTCACCCGCACCATGCGAGGAAGCATATCACGCATATCTCCGTTCGTACTATCCCACTTGTCTTTGCTAAAAGACTCTCCATCCCATGGCTCAAAGCGAATGGCAGCAATATCCTCAGCAATCAACACCATCGGTATTTCTTCATTAAGATCTTTAGGAACCCGAATGGATTCACCTCGGTACAAATTTTTGCGTCCTGGTTCTTTTTTAGATTCGCGGACTTCATAACGAAAGTAGGAGATATCCGATTCTTTTGCATTCTCACGAATAGCTCGATGTCCTACATAGGTCGCAGCAATTGTATCTGAGTCCCCTTGTTTGGAGATTTTGAAAATCGTACGTTTCTGTCCACTCGTCGTCCGAACTGTATCTTTGACAGAAACAATAAAAGCTCCGCTAATGTCTTTGCTAAGCGCATCCATAACGACATCAAAGCGATGTGTAATTTTTGCTTTTTGGCTCAAAGCTTCTTTTACATCAAAGCCAGAACGAATGAGCTGAGCCACCGTGTAGACCATCGTAACAAGAATGGTCAGAGTGATCATGACCTCGAGTAAGGTAAACCCAGAATTGGATCTGCTTCGGATCATTTGGGATCCTTTGATGGTACATCTTGGTCTAGCTTTTCTTTGTCTTGCTTTTCTTTATCTTGTTTTTCTTTGTCTTGCTTCACTACTCCCACAGGAGGCATCGATTCAATAGCTTGGTCAAGTTTTTGCTGAGCCGTAAGAAGCAATGCTAGTTCTACCGAATTCTGACGACCTCCCTCAGGCCAGGTCACTTCAGCATGTGCAACTTTTAATGCATCCTTCCCGATAATCGACTCCAACTGCTGTTCGACCATCGAAGCCAAAGACTCATCTCCAAGATTCGCTGCAATCGCATGGAGCAAGGGTAATTTCCATTCTTTGATGGTGAGATTATAACGAAAGTTACAATCGAAGTTAGGGTCTTCAGGACACAGTTCGGGTGGAAATTTTTGGTCTTTCTCCCCTGCTTTGATTTCATCAAGAGGGTAGATCTTAGACTTATATTCAAGATCTGCTAGAACGGCCTTTGCAAGCCAACTGGCCTGTGTGACTTTGCGTTCGTATGCCGAAAAACTGATCGCACGCCCCTGCACAGCTGTGACTTCCAACACAATCACAACCATAAGTCCAATAGCAATAACCGTTTCGATCAACGTAAAACTTGACTGCCCAGTTCGGGGCTTTTTGCATGATGAATCGTTCATAAGTTGATTCTACTCTTCTTCAGGTGGGTTCGCCAAATCAACCTGTTCACCCCCACTAACAAGAAGAGCTTCGCCTCTATATGGATGTGTAGTGATGGTCCAGGGAGCCTGCGCCTCATCGATGGAGTCTCCCTTCATATAGTAGATATGAAAGTAAGCCCGTTCCACATAGCCCCCGGGGAGAAAGTAAAGGTGCGCAAAGTCCTCCCCCTCAGCTTTAGCCTCGAGAGTTAGCGGTGCCAAATGGTGTTCAGCACGCATGTCTTTGATTCTAAGCTGCGGAGCTAGAGTACGATCACTCCATTCTAAACTTTTGACCTTTCTCCAAAGGGGGCGTTGCAATTTGTTTTTTGCACGCAATACGGGAGAAAGAGGAGGAATCTCCATATCCGAATCGGGATCTTTGATCACTTCTCCAGCTAGGGATGTGTATTTTTCAAATTGAATGTCAAACTCTTCTCGCTTCTCTTTCTCGCGCTTATCCGAAAGATCTCCTTCACGAGCCTCAATATCTTGCTCACCACCCCCCAGATAGAAATTCTGGGCATCGGTCTCTTCTAACCAATAATTGCCGGAGTGCAACTCGAACACGAGTCGATAGGCTTTGTGATTAAGAACTGCAAGATCAAATGAAGAACGGATATCCACACCCAGTCGGTTAAGCTTGTCCATGATGGCTGTTGTGGATTGGGCTGTAAAGCTAGGCATGAGAACAGCGTAAGAAGTCGCAATAAGGGCAATAACGATAATCAACTCAATAAAAGTAAAGGCCCGTTCTTTAGACCTGTGTAGAGTCATTAGCGTCTTGCCCTCACGATTTTAAACGGAAGCTACTTCGCTGGTTCTTCAGATCCCTTTTCCTCTTCAGGATAAGAAATCGCTTTACCATTCGATCCCGCACTGGTGATCTTGAAGACGTTGCCATCAGACTCATAGCTGTAGTCATTGCCCCATGGATCTTTAAGTTTTTCACTTTCGATGTAGGGACCACGCCAACGTTTGGTATCTCCTGGATCCTGTGTCAGAGCACCCAAACCTTGCTCGGTGCTTGGGTACTTGTTGTTGTGTACTTTGTAGAGCTGCAGAGCTTGGCCGATCGAAGCCATACCGATCTTAGCTTGATCTTCACGTGCTTGGTCTGCTTTTTGCGTGATATTCGTCACGAGGATAGCCATCAACGTAGCTAGCAACGCGACTACGATGATAATCTCAATCAGAGTCATACCCCGTGAGCTGTTGCTCAAAGATGGCATGTGCAGTTTTTCCCGCAGATTTGCTAAAGCTTTCATTTTCATACTCCTGTCAGTTTACGCGTGTCTCAAAAGGTGCAGACACTTCCACATTCCTACATTAACGGACTTTACCCATAATCGACAACATTGGCACCAACATGGCTATAACCACGACAGCGACCACACCCCCCATGACTATGATCATAAGAGGTTCAATCATCGAGATCATGGAATCGATCTTTCTTTCTACCTCAGCATCATAGGCGTCAGCAACGTGCTTCAACATTTGTTCCAACTCGCCGGTTTTTTCACCTGTGCGAATCATATGAACAACAAGTGGCGGAAAACGCTTACTCTTGTCAATAGTCACAGCCAAACTTTCACCCTCTTGGACCTTCTGTTTGGCTTCTGACACAGCATCAGAGATCGGCTTATTGCCGATAACGTTGCGAGTAATTTCCAAGGCCGTGATGATCGGCACGCCAGAACCCAACAGAGTCGCAAGCGTCTTGGTAAATTTCGAAACGTTGGTACGCAAAACGATGGGACCAAAGATAGGCACTCTTAGCGAAAAACTATCAAAAGCCATCTTTCCGGCTTCTGTCTTATACCAAGCTCTTGCCATATAATAGATCGCTACACCGGCAGCAATCACTACATACCAACGGTTTTGCAAAAATTCTGAAATTCCAATCAATGCTTCAGTATACCATGGCAGAGGGACTTTGAGGCTAGTGAAGACTTTTTGCAACTTAGGAACAACGCTTATGAAGAGATAAGCGATAATAATCAGAGACGCACCGATCATAATTGCTGGATAGGCCAGGGCGCTAAAAATCTTACCCTGAACCTCCACTTGGTACTCTTGAAAATCTGCTAAGCGCTCAAGAACCACACCCAGACTACCGGAGCTTTCACCGGCTTTCACCATGTTGACATAGAGACGGTCGAAGATTTTAGGGAAGTTCGTAAGAGCCTCTCCCAAAGAACGACCTTCGGTTACCATTTCTGTAACGGCTGCCAGAGTATTGCGTAAGACGGCATTTTCAACTTGCTCTTTTAGAGCACGTAAACTCTCATCAAGCGGCACGTTTGCAGATTGCAGCGTCGAAAACTGACGGGTCATGATCGCAAGATCTTGAAGTTTGACAGACCCACGAATGGTGACGTTACCAGCCTTGTCTTTAGTAGCGGAAAGCTCTTCTTTCAGCTCAGAGACAATGACTTTTTCCTTGGTACGCAGACGCGCCCGTGCTGCTTTCGGTGACTCCGCATCGACAGTACCCTTACGCGGAGAGCCCGAAACACTGTCATAACCTTTGTAGACATAAATCGGCAAAGAGAGTCTTCCTTCTATTCAGCGATTTCCAATTCTTCGGTCTGTGTTTTCTGCAACGCTTCTTCGATCGAAGTGAGCCCTTGCAGAACCTTATGAACTGCAGAATCGCGTAGCGTTAGCATGCCCTTTTCAACTGCAAGCTTCTTGATGGTATTGGAGTCCTGCGTTTTTTGCACAAGATCACGCAACTCATCTGTCATGATCAGAAGTTCGTGAATACCCATACGACCGGAATACGCAATACCTCGACATTTCTCACAACCTTTGCCGGCCTTGAAGATCGTTTTGCCTTCGACATCTTTAGGTGTCAGATCGAGCATTTTCAATTCACGCTCGTTGATCTCATGACGTTCTTTGCAATGTGGGCAAAGACGTCGTATCAAGCG
Organism: uncultured Pseudobdellovibrionaceae bacterium; assembly: GCA_964635325.1. GTDB lineage: Bacteria > Bdellovibrionota_B > Oligoflexia > Oligoflexales > Bog-1112 > BOG-1112. The sequence continues at coordinate 14,149 of CAZWOL010000022.1, read as the reverse complement.
GGTTGCCATCACACCAAGCAGAGCCGAAGCAAGCTGGAAGGGTTGCACACCTAAATCATTCAAACGCGTAACCGCTGAGGCTGCATCATTAGTATGAAGAGTTGAAAATACCAAGTGACCTGTGAGCGATGCCTGAACAGCAATGCCTGAAGTCTCTTTGTCGCGAATCTCCCCGACCATGATGACATCGGGATCCTGACGCAAAATAGCACGCAGACCCTCACCAAAGGTCAAGCCTATCTTAGATTTTACATCGATCTGCCCTACACCAGGAAGACGATACTCGACCGGATCTTCGATAGTCAAAACGTTGATCTCTGGACTGACGATCTCCATAACAGAGCCGTAGAGCAGAGTTGTCTTACCGGAACCCGTCGGTCCCGTAACCAGGATAATCCCGTGTTTGGATGACACCAAGCTTTTCCACTGTGGTCGAACCGTATCATCAAGACCCATTTCGTCGATACGTTTGACGCCACCAGTCTTATCCAAAATACGCATAACGACGCGTTCACCGTGTGCTACAGGCAAAACAGACAGACGAACGTCGATGTCTTTGCCTGCAACTTTGACGCTGATACGACCATCTTGGGGTATGCGTTTTTCTGCGATGTTAAGCTTACCAATAATTTTGATACGCGATACGATAGAGTTCATATGGCGCTTAGGAACCTGCATTGTATCATGCAGAGTACCGTCTATACGTGAGCGTACGACAATTTCGTTTTCGTAAGGCTCGATATGAATATCGGAGGCTTTGTCCTTTACCGCACGTGACAGCAGACCGTTGACGAGACGAATGATCGGTTTTTCATCGTCTGTCGATTCTAGAAGATCGCGTGTTTCTTCGAGGTCTTCACCTTCTTCAATATCAGTGAGTTCGCTGATAACTTTCTGAGACGTATCTTGCGAACGCTCATAGACCCTGTTGATTGCAGAAGTAATTACCGACGGCGCACTCACCACCATGTTGATGTTTGTCGACAGAATCAGACGCAAGTCATCCATCGGAAAAATATTCAACGGATCCCCTACAGCAACGGTTACGTTAAACGCATCCCGTGCTATGGGGAGAATGAGGTTGTCACGACTGAATTGAATGGGAATATCTTTAATCAACTCAGGATCAATCTCATTGACTGGGATTTTATCGTAGTAGGGCAGGTCAAGCTGCAAGGCGAGCGCCTTAAGCATCTGCTCTTCCGTCAGCATTTCTTTCTCAATGAGAATCTCACCGAGACGTTTTTTTTCTAAGTCCTGCGCAACCAGAGCCTCTTGCAATTGCTCAGGTGTGATCAGCTTGGCCTCGATTAAAATTTCGCCGAGGTTTCGACGCTGAACCTTGTGAAACACGTTAGCACGCAATGCGCTCTTACGCGGTTCGACTTTAGAAGCTTTGTCTGCTGACGAATCCATTCTGTCGATCCCTCTCGTTATTCAGTCGGTGTTGCGATCGCTGGTGGTGGAGGTATGCTAGGTTCCTCCATCATAATCGGCTCAGATACAGATGTTGCTGGAGGTGGTTCAAGAGCCCCTCCCCCTAGACTTCCACCCCCATTGTCCCCACCCATTGGAATTGGAACTGTGAGTGCTTCTTCCGCGTTCTTCTTAGCCAAATCAGCTTTGGAATCGTCGCTTTTGTCTTCGCTCAGGTTCATAGCTCTGTACAATTCTTCGTTAGTCGCTTTGATGCGTTTTTCTTCTGCTTCATCAGCTTTTGTAGCTTTGTACTCACCATCTTCTGCTTTGGGCAGAGATTGGAAGAACTCAGATTGTGCATACTTACGACCAAAAACCTGTTCGAAGTACTCATCACGTTCTTTTAGCTTAATTTTGTAGATCGCTGCTAGATCTTCACCCCCATGAACGATGTGAGGAGTGAGGAAGATCACGAGATTCTTGCGACTGTTCTCCGTCGATGTATTGCGGAATAGCCAACCAATAACCGGGATATCTCCCAGCAGAGGAATTTTTTGGAAGGTTTCGGTCTGGTTGTTTTCCATCAGACCAGAGATCACGACCGTCTGACCATTTTTAACCACAACACTTTGCTTCGTCTTACGTTTCGCAATGATCGGAAATCCATCTGCCGTATACTCGAGAACCTTATTCGCCTCGATCTGGAAGCTCATCGTTACGTAGTTCGAGTTACTCAGGTTTGGCTTGATTGTCAGGGTCATATCCACATCCTCTTTTTGAGGTGTGTTGTTGACTGTACCCTGTGGGGTGATGACAGAAGTTTTGTAGAAGATTTTCTGCCCAACTTGGATCGTTGCTTCCTCATTGTTGGAAGTCAAAATGTTTGGCGACTGCAAGTTACGTGCATTCGTATCTTGTTTGAGCAAGCTGATGATTGCCCCTGGGGTTACTTTTCCGATCCCAGGTACCTGAATAGACTGACCCGAAAGTATACCAACCGATAGAGGCGAACCCGTGAAGGCATTCGCTACCGCTGTTGCATTAGTCGAATTGTTCGCTGTTGATCCTGCAGCTGTTGCAGAAGCGATCGCACTGACAAGCCCACCCATCTTCGCAGCATCCCAACCAACGATGGTTTTGGTACCTGTACCGTCTGCTTTTGCATTACCAGCAAAAATCGAGGTACCTGCTGCAAATTTTCCACCAGTCGACAGATCGAGAATGTCGGCTTCGATAAAGACCTGTGCACGACGCACGTCGAGTTTACGAATAATCGAGTTCAAGGCATTGTAAGCAGACTTACTACCCGTAATCAGTAAGGCATTGGTTGCTTCATCCGAGGTAACTTTGACATCGTTGCCAAGGTCTGCAATAGATGCCTCACCACGACTTACGACTCCTGTCGATGACACCGAAGGTGGACGCCGTGAGCTTCCGCCTTTGGAACCAGTCGCTAGGGAAGAGAGAGTCGTTGCGAGTTTTTTTGCATCTGCATAGTCCAAAGGTCGAACGTGAATGGTCGCTTGAGCAGCGGGATCATCCAAAGCAACATCAAATTTTTTGACGAGCTCTTTGACATCACTAATGGTCAAAGGTGGCCCAAAGATGATGACGGAGTTTGTGCGATCATCCGTTAGGATTTTGTAGGATCTGTAGCCAGGTTTACCAGATGCAGTGCCTGCAGCTTGCAGAATTTGGTTAACTTTGTCGGCAATGCTTTTGGCATCCGAATACTTGATTGGGACCATGACCACTTTGGGTTGCTGGGTTTGGACGTCGAGCAACTCGATGATTTCCAAGATACGACGAACTTTGTAACCGCTGTCGCTGACGATCAAAGTATTGGTTGGCTCGTAAGGGATCATCGAATTGGATGATACGATGCGAGACAGTGTGGTCGAAAGTTGTTTAGCGTCTATATATTTTAGAGGAATAATCTGCGTAATCACTTCATCGGTACGTGGAGACCAGCTTGAGCCCATGTAGGTTTTCAAGTTGTCACGCACTGCGTTACGCACCTTCATGATCTTGATAACCTTACCGGTCTCAACAGTTGTGTATTCCAAAATGTTCAACGCAGAGAGGAAGGCCTGGTAGGCTTCTTCTTTGGTAACTTTGCGAGGTGAAATAATCTGTACCTTACCGCTAACGTTACGATCGAGAATTACGTTCTTGCCGGTCCAGACAGCAACAGCTTTGATGATGTCTTGGATCTCCGTCATCTCCGGAAAATCCATATTCACGAGTTCTTGGCCTGCAGGAATAGCAGCTGCACCCTTCGGCTTGTCCTCATCCGGAATCTTTGCTGCTGGAGGAGGTGTGAGGGGAGCACGCACTGCAGATTTGGTTGTTGCTGGAGGAGGTGTGAGCGCAGCCTTTGCTACGGGGGCTTTGGCTTTTAGAGGCTTTGCCGCTGGACTTTTTTTCGTTAGCGCACCAGCATCCGCTGTTGGAGCTGAAGAAGGTGACGAAAGCGACGGACTCACAGCTGGTGCACTTGCTGCAGGCGCTGGTGTCTGGGCCGTTTGCTTCTCTTTTGCAAGAGGCTTTGCTTCCGTTTTTAGCGGTGCCTTTGCAGCACCTGCTGCGGGTACTGCAGGCTTTGCAGAATCACCCAAAACATCCTGAAGCGACTCATCATCTGCATCAGTCTCACTTGTTTTATCGCTCTTAGCCTCATCATCAAGGCTGAAGAGAGGACTCGATAGAGCTCCGATGCCTAGCACCACCGAAGCGTATACAAACCATGGAAATATGCCCTTCATTCCTTCAAACCTCCGTGCGGTCCTGAGACTATATTGCTTCATTCGTTCCTCCCAGTCGCTCCTTGATTCCGATTTTCCAAGTCCATTGCCAGCCTTGATTTACGAGGATCCATCTCTTTAAAACGCTTCTCGTATAAAGCTTGCAGATCATTTGCACCACGAATGATATGTGTAGTCATAAATACAAACACATAGTCACTGCTATTTTCAGTCTTACGACTATTGAACAACCAACCGAGCACTGGAATGCTACCTAAAAAAGGTACCGTCGTCTCATTGGTGGATCGGTTCAAATTGCGAATTCCTGAGATTAGAACAGTTTGCCCATTTTTTAAATTGACCAATTGCCGCGCTTTCTTCTTTGCAATGATCGGGATGCCATCTTCGGTATACGATGCGATCGAATTTGCATTCAACTCAATTTCCAAAGTTAGATACTCTGATCCACCTACACTAGGTTTCACCTTCATGGATAGTTCCGTGTTCTCTTTTTCGGGGCGCTGACTCATATTACCGACATCATCAGTTGCTGTCGTCTTATAAATAAAAGTTGTACCCGTCGTAAAATTAGCTTCTTCGTTATCCATCGTCAGTAGTTTTGGCGAAGAGATACTACGACCATGTGCATCTGTTTTCATTGCTGTAAGCAGCAAACCTGGGGAAATCAGTCCAAGACCAGGGACATTGATACGAGTACCCGAGAACATCCCAATCGTCAGGTCCTGTGAAAACGCACTTGCAACCGTCTTAGCGTTTGTCGACGACTGGCTGTTGGCATTCACCTGACTAACAATCAACGGAGCCATCTGTGAGGCTTGGTAACCAACGATCGTCTTCGTACCTGTACCATCACTTTGCGCAGAGCCTCCCAGCAAGCTCGGTAGAAAACTGAAGTTATTTGTCGCTGAGACCCCAATAACATCGACATCGATAAAGACCTGAGCACGTTCACGGTCTAAGCGACGGATGATAGGGTTCAAAGTCTTATAAGCTGCAAAGCTACTCCCAACGAGCAGCGAATTCGTTGGTTCGTCAGCAGTAATTTGTATTTTGTCAGCAGCGGGACGACTTGCATTCTTAGACGGAGGAGAGATCGAGTTGAGGACGGCAGCAACCTTTTTTGCATCTGCAAAAGACAGAGGGTATATATAAATTTTAGATTCGGAAGTTTCACCAAAGGTAGGAGCTTGATCCAACATGGTCACAAATTGATGAATTCCAGCGAAAATGGATTTGTTTCCAGCCAACACTAGACTATTCGAACGTTCATCGACGATAACTTTTGGACCATCATGACTGCCCTGCCTTTGGAAAAGCTCCGTCACTTTTTTTGCAACCCGACTGGCAGCAAGGTTACGCACAGGTATAAATTCGTAGTGCAACCCCTCTCCTGAGGATCTGTCGATAATGTCAATGAATTCACCCACACGTTTGAGATTTGCACCGGACTCCGTCAAGATCAGAACATTTGTGGGAACATGAGCTACCAAAGCCGTCGATGCCGTCAACCGAGAAACGGTGTTTCGCACGGCCTCGGCACCTGCGTATTTTAGAGGAAAAATCTGTGTGTACACACGATCACTGTGATTGATGGAACGTGCATCCATCAGTGGTGGAGTGGAATTGAGTCCTTCGCGTTTGGGTACTATTTTAATAAGAGAGCCCGTCTCCAAAACCATCAAGTTTAATGCATCCACCGCAGATAAGAACGCCTCGTAGGCAACTTGCTTGGTTACTTTGTTGGGAGCAAGAATTTGAATTTTGCCAGTAACCCGCTTATCGAGGATCACGTTCTTGTTGGTCCATCGCGAGATCAACCCAACAAGGTCCTTGAGTTCGACGGCATCTGGAAAATCAATGGAGATTTCCCCTTCTGCCGATGTCGCATTGCTAACGACAACTGGTGTTGAAGCAACAGGCTTCGCTACGGAGCTAGGGGCGTAGACCCATAGACCGGCACTCACCGCTGCGTAGCTTAACCCAATTCTCAACTGCAAGCTTTACGTCTCTCTATCTAACTTTGATAACAATCGTTTTAGGAACAGTGCCCTCTCGGAGCACATTGACTCGGATTAGTTTCTCATCCTGCAGGGCTTGGTAAAGAGCAAAACCTTGTTCTGCGGTCATCGTGATCTTATTTACCTGAGTGATCACATCATTATCCTTAAAACCGGCTCGATCCAACAAAGAACCCGGAGGAATGGCAAAAATTTTGAATCCATTGACTCCCGTACTTACCGTATTTGGGACTAGGCGCACTGTCTGAATGATTTTTGCAGACCCTTCACCGAGCTCAGACAGAATATATTTCGAATCCAGGACCACATTTGTAATCTCTTCAATTCCTGCGCCAGCACTTGCCATACTTTTGAGAAAGTTTTCATCACCGAGCTTCAAAGTCAGACACTCTTTGCGTCCTTCATTGTTGAGGATCACTTGATTGCGAGTGATCTTAGCAACCTGAACATTGTCTGTGCCAATGATAAAGTCTCCCTCGTTGTATATATCCGAGGTTTCGTACCCCTCTTCTTTGATTGTGGCAACAGAACGTTTCTCGCCATCAATAGAAATCAATCCGATAAGAGTTAGTTTGAGCGAAGGTTTTTCACAGGGGGCATCGAGATCGAAAGCTAATTTGGACTTATCTCGCTTATCATCACTTTCTTCGAGAGGAACTTCTCCCGTCTGATTGAATACATTGCGTTCGAGCACTGCCTTCTTAACCGCATGATAGTTTGGAAGATTTTTTAAATTTGGGCCCGAGGCAGAGACATCGCCTTTAGATACAGGTCGAGCAGCTACTATCGTCTTCATAATTCTCGGAAGTAATGCTGCATTGAAAACACTTGCCGTCAGATATGAAAACAGGAGGACGAGACCTAGACGTAAAAGCAGGTCGCGATGTGTTGCGAAGAATGATGTTTCTTTCTTCGATGCAAACAGATTTCGCAGTTTTTCAAACATCATTTTACCTGAATATGAACATTAACTTTCTTTCCACCACGATTGATCCCGACCTCTATATCATTTTCTCCACGAAGAGAATTGAGTAACTTGATGGCCTGACCTGTATCGACGAGAGAAACGCCGTTGATTTCTTTGACGATGTCATCATTCTGCAAACCACCTTTTTCGTAAACGGAATCCGCGCGTATACGTGTCAGACGAAAACCTGCAAGCTCCCCACCTTCATAAAAGGGTTCTGCCTTGGAGTCTTGCAAGACCTTTGAAAAATCCGAGGTCAGTAATTTTTGACGATAGTCCGCAGACATAGTGATGGAATTGCCATCTCGTTCAAAACCTTCCTCTGCAAACTTTCCACTGGGTAGCAAGCTAGCTGCTGGGCCCGCTAGTTTGCCAGGCTTCTTGGCGCGTTTACTTCGCAAGATCGGTATATCCGCTACCTCGATATATTCTTTGTGATCCGTCACCAAGAGGATGGCACGATTCTCTTGCACCTCTGCTAGAATCGCATCACGAATAACGTTTTCACCGACAAGAAAGCTATTCGTCTTTTTACTCTCAGTATTTTCAATCATTGCGATGCCATCGAGCGGACTGCCCCCATAAATAACACCTACTAACCTCAATGGTAATTCTGACTTAATAAGCTCCTCACGTTGAGAGGCAGATTTTTCCGCCTTCGTCATCTCGTCTTTGGGAATTTCACCAGTTTTGTTGAAAATGTTTCGATTTATGATCGTTTTAAGTGCATCGTGAGATAGGGTTGGATTCTCACGACTGACAAAAATTTGTGCAGATTTAACCGATGCCCCCCTACTACTGATACTGGGACTCACTAAATGGTAGAGAGCCAAAGACGAACACACAGCCAACACAAATGTGAAGGCCATTACAATGAGAATGCCCCGAAACGGGAGTTTGAGAAACTTACCCAAATAGGCTAGGAGAATTTCGTGAGCTTGCATAACTCCCTCTACTCTGATCATCGTTGTTTGCGAAGAGTGTTCAAAATATAGCAGGTTTTGCTGCTACGCACAGGTACCTTAGTGTACTGTGGAACACTTTCTGTCCTTGTGCGCATCGTCCTCGTTTAGGACTTCTTGCCACTCAGATGCCGACCAATCAAGTGAACGATGCGTTGTGCACAAATTTCGGGAGCGGAGCAGCTGTCGCTAAACACGACGGAAGATTCTCGATAACGAGCAACGCGTTCTTCTAAGATACCATCAAGTCGCTTTAAGAGACTGGTATAGAGCTGCTGACTATCTCCCTCATTTGAGAGATCGGATAGAAGTGGACGTTTCTTCAGTTCTGAGGGGTTATGGGATAAGCGCCACGCAATTGCAGATAGAGGTGTGTCGACCCAAATAAGGAGACCAAGTTGCTTAGCAATTTGGAAATTTTCATCTCTTTGTAAAGTGCCACCACCCAGCACCAAAACATGGTTGCGAAGGTTGGTCATTGCCGCCAAGCATCGAGACTCTAAGTCCCGGAAGTAGGTGGCGCCATTTTCAGCAAAAAGTTCCGCTATTTTTTTTTTTTGTGATTCCTCAATCGTACTATCGAGATCTAGGAGGCCAAAACCAGTTTGTTGGGCGAGGCTTCGACCAATGAGTGTTTTGCCAGCTCCGCTAAGACCCAAAAGTATTAAATTCTTTGGACCTAGGTGAGTTTTTTGCGATGGGAAGTGAAAATCACTGTCTCTCATGAACTATTTCAACCTTAGCGTCTCTACAACAACAATTTATGTGCGCACACAAACATCTACATGACGGCTGCTAAAGTGCAGAACAACTTTACCCAGCAAAAGGCGTACACTATCTTATTGTAAAGCATTTTTCGCCTAAAATCAGCCTCGTACCAAAAGTGAAGCTGTGGCGAGTCATTTCACATATTCAGCAGGCCGCTTGACGATGGACTATCTTAGCTTAGAAAAAATCACAGATCCTAGCCCCTCTTCAGAGAACAAACCCTCATTAGTTCTGCGCATCATAAGTCCATTGCAGGGAATGCAACATTTTGCAGATGATCTAGAAGTACCGTTAATTCTTATACGCTTGGATAGGATGGGGCCGTCCTTGCGTTATCTCAGCAAAGAGAAAAGAGTAGACCTGGAGCTTGAGCTCGTTAGAGATGCAATGTATCGGGTGCAATGGCCGCAAGATCTATCTGCAAGAATTCGGGATCACTTTGAATTGCTGGTGACGACTTCAAGCTTTGATGCACTTCCTCAAACATGGCCTACAAGCGATGGAAAAAAAGCACAGCTTGTGATCCCAGTCTTCGGTGAAGGCGAACGACAGTGGAAGGACGGGTTCATTGCGCACTTTCTCCCAGATGCGACAATCTCGAGCCTTCTAGCTCCCGGTCGCCCCTACCGACTCTATATCCCCATCGAGACGACTTCACGTTCCGGTCTTAGTTGGGCAAATGCTCGTGCAGAATTAGCAGAAGAACCAGAGCTGCATCGACAATGCATCGTTACTATGCTTCGCACAAAGCTCTCCGAACCCGTACTTGCAAAAATTCAAATACGATCGTTTACACTTTGTGATGCGGCACGACTCTTACTCATTCGCCAAGCATTTCCAGATGCAAGGCTACATGTCTCACACAACTCTCCTAAGAAGACGTGGCCGAAGAGATTTAAGAATTTTCTGGAGAGCATTCGTAGCGAATGGTCTACAGGAGATGAAGGATTTGCACTGGATAGTTTTTTTGAAAATGTGGAGGACGAGATGCTTCTTGGATTGGTGCCAGTCTTAAATGCACCCACACGCATTCTCGCAGGTATTCTGCCTCGTCATCCTGAATGACCTGCGAAGCAGACGGAATCGAGGGATCGCCTGCTTCGTAACTTCGCAAAAAGGACCATCACTAAACGTTAAAACGGAACTCCATGATGTCTCCATCTTTCACGACGTACTCTTTGCCCTCGATGCGGATCAGACCCCTTTCTTTGAGCTGTGCTCTGTTTTTAGTCTGACGCATGTCGTCTACAGTATAGACCTCTGCACAGATAAACCCTTTCTCAAAGTCGGAGTGAATGACACCTGCTGCTTCAGGAGCTTTGGCACCTTCACGAATAGTCCAAGCACGTACTTCTTTTTCACCTGCTGTGAAATAAGATTGCAGACCAAGAATCTCATGGCCTTTGCGGGCTAATCGATCGAGACCACTCTCATCCATTCCTAGACCTTCGAGCATTTCACTCTTCTCTTCGGGACCAAGTAGGCTCAGTTCTGATTCGATTTTTCCTGAGATGATGACAGAAGCTGTACCTTCTTTGGCTGCTCGTTCTTTGACTTGCAGGGTATAAGCATTATCCTGCTTTCCATCTGCAAGAGCTTCTTCGACGTTGCAGACATAAAGAACTTTCTTAGCTGACAAAAGATGCAACTCTTGAAAGGCTTTATCAACGAAAGGCATGTCCTTAGTATAATCTGCAAGCGGGAATGCACGTGCAGGCTTTAAACCCTGTAAATGCAAATTCAATGCTTCGAGCATGGTGACGATCGCTGCATTTTCTTTGGCCTGACCGCGAGCCTGCTTGCGATAGCGCATCAGCCCCTTTTCAACAGTCTCGTTGTCAGCCAGGATGAGCTCACCTTCGATAGTATCGATATCACGATTAGGATCGACTTTGCCGTCAACATGGATCACCTGTGAGTCATCAAAGCATCGGACTACATGTGCCAATGCATTGGTCTCACGAATATGGCCGAGAAACTTGTTCCCCAAGCCCTCACCCTTAGAGGCCCCCTTAACCAGACCAGCGATATCGACGAACTCAACAACCGATGGAATAACGACTTTGCTTTTGATGTATTCCGCTATTTCTTGAAGTCGCTTGTCTGCAACTTCGACGATCCCGACGTTTGGGTCGATAGTACAAAAGGGGTAATTCTCCGATGGCGCCCCTTTAGCGGTCAATGCATTGAAAATTGTAGATTTGCCGACATTGGGTAGGCCGATAATACCGCACTTAAATCCCATCGCTGCTAACGCCTCATATTAATATATTGCAAAGGAATACCGAGATTGGCTTGCTTAACAGCTGCGATGACTTCTTGCAAGTCGTCGATCTTCTTTGCCGAAACTCGAACCTGATCATCTTGGATCTCAGGCTGAACCTTAAGACCTGATGTTTTGATCAATTGTGTAATCTTCTTAGCCTCTTCCTTGGTCAGACCAGAACGCAAGGTTACCTTTTGTTTGAGGGTCCTATTAGAAGTCTCTTCCTCTTTTGCGTACTGCAAAACCCGGCAGTCCACATCGCGTTTGGCAAGCCTTGTTTCAAGGATCTGGTGAATAGCACGTAATTTCATCTCGTCATCGGCGAGAATTTTAAGAGTCTTGTTCTCTTTATCAAACTCCAAAGAAGATTTTCCCGAGCGAAAATCAAAGCGGCCTGTCATCTCTTTACAGGCTTGATTGACCGCATTATCGATCTCCTGTAAGTCAACTTCGCAGACAATATCAAAAGATGGCATGATGAACCTCATCAGTGAATAATTTGGGCAAATATTAATACCACTTTGCTGCCCGCTCAACCACGGCTTTAAGAAATGCAAGACGTCAAACAACAAATTCTTTCTCGTCTTAGTCTAGCGACCCTGATCGGTGAGAAGGTGGCGTTGCAAAGACGCGGCAATATTGCGACTGGGTGCTGTCCCTTTCACGAAGAAAACACCCCCAGCTTTTACGTATATGATGACCACTACCACTGCTATGGCTGTGGTGCACACGGAGATGCCATCAGCTTCGTCCGCAAAATCCAGGGACTAGGCTTCAGAGACAGTCTGCGCTGGCTAGCAGATAAAGCAGGGGTGAGCATTGCTTCAGCCGATGAAGAAAAAAAATACGCCCTAGAGTGGAAGAAAAAAGCTCGCGAGAATCAGGTCCTACAAGCTGCCAAAGATTTTTTCTCCGCAAATTTCAAAGATGAGGCTAAGGGACGAATCGCCCGCAACTACCTTGAAACCCGTCAACTTTCCAAGGGCCTCGCTGAAGATTTGGGTATAGGCCTAGCCTTGGATGCCCCCGATGCGCTCTTTCAACATCTACGCAGCTTAGGGTTTACACCTGCCGAGATGGAGACCTGTTCGCTCATTAACCAAGGACGAGCACGAACCTACGACTTTTTTCAAAACCGTCTGATAGTCCCCATTCGTGATGAACAGGGGCGTATCATCGCATTTACCGGACGTTCGCTGGGTGATGAAGTTCCTAAGTATAAGAACAGTCGCTTCGACAAGGGATCACATCTCTTTGGTTTGGACAAAGCCCGCAATGCCATCCGACAAAAATCTAGGGTGATCGTTGTCGAAGGGCACTTCGACGTTCTACAGATGTGGGAGCAGGGCTTTCAAGAAACAGTTGCAGTACAAGGGACCGCACTTACAAACGAGCATTTACGCAAGCTTAGTACAGCGACCAAGCAGATTATCTTGGTCTTTGACGGAGACAAAGCAGGTCGCAACGCAGCTTTGAAGGTTGTCGACAACGCATTTGCATTCTCTGAGCTGCATTTTAAGGTCGCTCTTCTTGCTCCAGGCGAAGACCCGGACAGCCTTTTACGTAAACGAGGTCCTAGCGCAATCGACGATGCTTTGTCCAAGGCTGTTGATCTCTTGGACTTTGCTATCGATGACAAATTACGTAACGCCCCACAGACTGGGCTTCCTGACTTGATAGCAAACAGTCTGCTACCGTGGTTGCAACAGATTGCAGATCCAATAAGAAGAGCCGTGTATGTACAAAAGCTCTCTCAGCAGACGGGGATTGCAAGTCATCTTTTGAATCCACAAATCAAAGGGGTTATCCGTACTGTACAGACCAAAGTTCCTGCATCAGCAGCACCGGCAACTCTAACAACACCTATTGAGGCTCTTCCGGATACCTTAACGGTTGAAGACCTACCACCGCGCTCTTTAGAACGAGAATTCATCGGTCACCTATACTATGCTCTTGCTAGACAGGTGCATCTGCCTGAGATCGAAAGACTCATCAGCGACGACCTCGATTTTCAGGGAGCCTGGTTGTTGTTTGTCAAAGAACTATGTGAATGTCTACGTCAGGGAGAAAACCCACAAGACAAGGAGCTCAGCCATTGGAAGGCGACCAACTTTCCAATTGTATTGCAGTTTGTCGAACATTTGCGCACACGTAGTAGTGCGTTTGGGGCTCATCTGGGACTCGATGTTTTTGCTCACCTTCGCCTTGAAGCAAAAAAGAAGCAACTGCGACAAACTTTAGATGCTCTTAAGAAGCAGACCATATCCTACAAAGTCCAAAAAGTGGAGGATGCTGAACTATGGGGACTTCTCACGCACTCGCTCGTACGCACCACGCAAGAGTTAGAAAGTTTGGACTCACTCTTGCGCAAGCAGCTCTAATTGTCTTTATTGGACTTTGTGGAAGTTTTCTATTCGCGCTGGCACCAACCAGCTTATGCGCATCAGACGAACCAACTCAGCCGCTCAAAGTAATAACTCAAACTTACTCATAAGTTTAAATAAGTAGGGAGCGAGCAGCGCTCTCCCCTTATCCCTGCTCTGCTTTTATTTGCATCTACATACTTCTGGGGGGCTCGATGCTGCTCAAATAAATATTGATATATCTTGACAAAATTATGTAGTTGCATATAATGTCTGCATGTTGATGAAGATTACAGATGCAGCTAAACACCTTGGGATCCATCCTGATACGCTTCGCCGTTGGGCGAAAGACGGGAAGGTGAAGGTAGCTGGCTACACACCGGGTAGACAGAGATTATTCGATCTCAAAGACTTTGAAAAGCTTGGTGTCACTTTGACATCAAGGGCGGTTGAAAGAAAACTTCCGACGATCTGTTATGCACGTGTGAGCTCACGAGACCAAGCGGAAGATCTTAAGCGTCAAGTTAAAATGCTAGAGCTCTATTGCTCTCAGCAAGGATGGCAGTACGAGGTCTGTCAGTGAGCCTTGTCACTCGCATTATTGCATCCAAGAATTTGAAT
>CAZWOL010000021.1:0-45580 GCA_964635325.1 uncultured Pseudobdellovibrionaceae bacterium | reverse complement strand
CATTATCTATAGTCTAGTGCAAGTTGCATCACTGTTTACATTGGGCTGCATCAACTACTACAATAGCAACCGAATGATGAGTCAAATGAAAGGCCTTTCTGAAGTTCTCGTCCCCCTAATTTATAATATGGGCCTTACAGATATGGTCCACGATGGCTTGCGGGGAAACGTTTATTCCGCAATAGTCCATTCTGGAAGCCCAGATAAAGCTGAGATTACTACGATACGTGAAGAAGCCGCAGACTACGAAGCAAAGATTCTTGGATATTGGAAGGTAATCTCAGGTCTCAAGCTGGATGATGATCTGCACAAAGAAATTTCTGATGTTGATAAACCAATGGAAGAGTATATTGCTGAAGCAAAAGTTATGCGTGAATTAGCGCTAAGTGGAAAGCTTGATGAGGCGATGAAAGGTCTTCCTAGTTTTTTTAAAAAATTTAAAAGTTTAGAAAAAGAGCTGGATGATGCTGAAAAGAAGGCCAATGAATTAAGTGCGAATACGAAAGATGAGATTCTTCAACACGCAAGTCGTGCTGATATTATTAATCTGCTGATTATTGCAATTTTTGTTATGCTGAGCTTGACCTATTCATTTTTCTTAGTTCGATCTTTGCAGAAGCAACTAAGCTCAGCTATCGAATCTCTTGTGAATCAATCTCAAAAAATCTCGAATTCGTCTACTAAGCTAAATACGACCTCACAGGAGCTAGCCCATTCAACAACCCAGCAGGCTTCTGCACTCCAAGAGACTGCTGCGGCTGTGGATGAGATCACTGCAATGGTCAAAAAGACTGCTGACAACTCAGATCAACTCGATAAGTCCTCTCAGAGTAGCAATACTGCAGCTCGTAGGGGAAGTGATTCTGTTGTTGAGATGATGAAGGCGATCGCTGCAATAGCCGAAAGCAATACCAGAACCTTAAACCAGATCGAAGATGGAAACAGCAAAATAGGTGAAATTGTAAAGGTTATCAGTGAAATTGGTAATAAGACACGTGTGATCAACGACATTGTGTTTCAAACAAAGCTATTATCTTTCAACGCATCTGTCGAAGCAGCACGAGCGGGTGAGCATGGTAAGGGTTTTGCTGTTGTTGCGGAAGAGGTTGGAAACTTAGCCCAAATGAGTGGGAATGCCGCAAGAGAGATTTCGGAAATGCTAAACTCCGGTATTCAAAAAGCGGAAACCATAGTCCAAGAAAGTCGTAGACGCATCGATACGCTTATGCAAGAGAGCAAATCTAAGCTTGATCTTGGAGAAAGTGTTGCAAAGCAATGCAAGGGGTCTCTTGATGAAATTGTCCGTCAGTCTGAAGGTGTCTCTGCCCTGATCTCAGAGATTACGACGGCTATTAGAGAGCAAAGTCTTGGTATTCAAGAGATTTCAAAAGCTTTGGGTCTGCTTGACAGTGCCACTCATAAAAACTCCATAACCTCACAGGAAACATCTTCTACGTCTGAGAAAATGCTAGGTTACTCTAAAATTTTGGTAGAAGTTATAGATCTCTTGCTATCTCTAACAGGAGGCAAGGGAGCTAGTATGGCAAAAATTGCAGATAGCAAAGAACCCGATGTGGAATCTGCACCTGAAATTGAAGAAAGCCCCAAATCTACTACTTTAGATTTTATTTCTGCAAAGTCAGTTCCCGAAGCAAATGATCCTCGCTTCAAAGATATTTGATCTTTCCAGATCCCCGCACAGAATCTGGATCCAAGTGGTCTGGACGTTCAAATCTTGCAATCACACTATATGCACAGGGAACGACGAAGAGTGTCAGGACTGTCGATGCAAGCAGTCCTCCGATAATTGCAATAGCCATCGGTGCTGCAGTCTCAGCACCAGGTCCAACGGATAGTGCTTCGGGAAGCGATCCTACGATCATTGCAATGGATGTCATTAAAATGGGGCGTAATCTCACAGGACAGGCATGAAGCAGAGCTTCATTTACAGGCAAGCCAACTTGACGCATTTGATTGGTGTAGTCCACAAGGAGTATGGAGTTCTTTTTGACAATCCCCATCAAAAGGATGAATCCAATCAAGCTAAAAATATTCAAAGACTGATGTGAGATTGCAAGTGCAATGAAAGCGCCTGAAAAACTAAACGGTAATGCCATCAAAACACTGATCGGATGCAAAAATGAATTGAATTGGGAGGCAAGTACCATATAGGAAACTATAAGACCAAGTAGCATTGCAAAAAGTAGGCTTTGGAAAGACTCCCTAAAACTTTGAGCACTGCCAGAGAGAACTATGTTGTAGCCTGGTTCTAAAGTTTTCTGAGCATGCTCTTGCACAAGCTTCAAAGCGTTTTGTTGCGAGAAACCTGCAGTTGTATTTGCATACACTGCTATGGAACGCGCTCGGTTAAGGCGGGTAATCAGCATGAGACCATCACCCTCTTCTAAGTCAACCAAATCCGATAGTGCAACATTCTCTCCTCGGTTGTTACGAACCTTGATTTTTTTGATTTGCTCACTGCGTTTTCGTTGTTCTGCTTCAAGACGTACTTCAATGGGATAGCGACGGTTATCTTTAGTAAATTCTGTCAAACCATTGAGCACTGCACCTCCAATAAGAGCATTGACTACCGATGTTACAGTGCTGAGACTAACACCATGTTTGGCAAGTTTTTCACGATTCGGTAGAATACGAAGTTCAGGCATGCCTGCTTGTATGTCGGTGTTGATGTCGGTGAGTTTAGCACTTGCTTTGAGGGATTCCATAAGAGCATTGGTCTGCTCATTCAACTTGCCCCAGTTTGGACCTTGTACCGTAAATTCCACTGGAAACCCTCGAGATGCAGCAAATCCTCTAAGTGAGAGATCTTGAGTCACAACCTTCATTGAGCTCAATTGCTTTTCTAACTCTCTACGAGCTGTCTTCATCAGCTCTGCTTGTGAAATTTTGCGTTTCTTGGGTTCAACCAAAGTTACAAACATGATCCCTTGGTTGACTGCATCACCTCCAAAACCACCAACCAAACTAAAGACACCGTCGATCTCTGCATGTTTGCGTAATGTATCTTCAGCACTTTTGAAGGCCTCGTCGGTAGCTTGGAGGGATGAACCAACAGGCCCCTTCAGGCGCACCAGAAACATGGATTGATCTTGTGCGGGCATCATCTCTGAAGGTAGCTTGAAAGCAACAAAAAGACTGGCAATGAAGAGTAAGATAGACAAGACCAATGTTTTTAGGCGATGACGCAGCAAAAAATGCAAGACATGCCCATAGCCCTGTGAAAGCTTATGAAAAATGTGATCGATCCTTGCAGCAAAACCTTTAGTACTCGTATGAATATTTAAGTATTGAGAGCATCGCATTGGAGTGAGAGTTAGGGCTTCGAGCAAAGATAGTAAAACCGCTGCGGATACCGTGATGCCATACTGGAAAAAGTAGCGACCAATCACTCCTTTCATAAAGATGACAGGCAGAAAAATTGCGACAATAGCAACTGTTGCTGCTACAGCTGCAAATGTAATCTCTTTTGCTCCTCTAAGAGCTGCGGTCTTACGACTTTCACCAATCTCACGATGTCGCACAATATTTTCCAACATCATAATTGCATCATCAACAACGATACCGATCGCAAGGGAAAGTCCAAGCAATGTAAAAGTGTTGAGCGTGAATCCAAAAAAGTAAATTACTATGAATGTGCCAATGATCGATGTTGGAATGGCCATGAGTATATTGATTGTCGAAGTCCATGATCCTAAGAATAGAAAGCAAACAATTGAGGTGAGTAAGGCAGAAAGGAGGAGCATAAAATTCAAATGATCCACCGACTCTTGGATGAATCGTGTGTTGTCAGATCGAATTGATAAATCATAGGCTTTGGGAAGATCAGGTCGAATTTTCTCTAATTTTGCACGAACAGCTCTAGCAACTTCGACAGCATTCGAACCGTGCTGCTTTAGTATTCCCAAACCAACAGCGGGTCTTCCATTAAATCGTGAAATGCGACGAACGTCGATAGTACCTTCTTCAATGCGTGCGACATCTTTCAATTCAATAGGTCTAAAACTTACCCCACCAGCTCGAACGCTGATTGGGATGTGACCAAACTCTTCTCCTGTCTTAGCTTCTCCCATAATTCGAATATTGAATTCTTCTTCGTCATTTTCAATGCGTCCTGCAGGAATCTCGACGTGTTCGCTTTGAATGGCAGCCAAAACATCCGCAACCGTCAAATTGTATTTGTCCAATTTCTTTAGATCAATCCATACGCGTAACGCAAAATCAACATATCCTCCTAATGAAATATCTCCAACGCCTTTGATCGTTGCAAATTGATTGAACAAAACGTTGCGAGCAAAAATCATCATGTCGGAATTGCTCACCGTCTCGTCGTGAGAGACAGCAATCCACATAATGGGTTGGTCTTCAGGATTGCGTTTACGCACCGTGGGAGGACTAAGATTTTCAGGCAGAAGATCACTAACTTGAGCAATGCGATCTTGAACCTCTTGCATAGCTTCATCAATGTTTCGATCGAGCTCAAATTCAATGGAGATACTTGCCGAACTTTGCGATGCTGACGATGTAATGTTGCGTATGCCTCCGATCTGCATCAGAACATCTTCGATCGGATCGATGACCTGCATTTCCATCACTTGCGGAGCAGCGCCTGCAAGTGTTACAGATACGCCTACCACTGGGAAATCAACGTCGGGAAGCTGACTCACACCAAGACGCTTAAATGATAAACCACCAAAAATAATGAGTGCAGCCATCAACATCCATGCAAAGACAGGACGTCGTATAGAAATTTCAGAGAGATTTATCATATCTCTGCCTCATCTGTATCAGGTCGTTCAAGAGGCACAAAGAGACTGTATACGCATGGCACAATATAGAGAGTAAGCAAGGTAGAAAGACCAACTCCCCCAATAATTGCGACCGACATTGGTATGCGTGTCTCCGCACCAGGTCCCAATGCCAAAGCTCCAGGAACAGCTCCAACAATTGTTGCGATGGATGTCATTAGAATAGGACGCAAACGTATAGGGCATGCTTCTAAAAGAGCATCGATCGGTTTAAGCCCTTCAAGACGTCGCTGGTTGGTGAAGTCAACAAGGAGTATGGAATTCTTTTTCACAATACCCATCAATAAGATGAGTCCAATCATGCTAAAGAGATTGAGCGATTGTCCAGCAAAAGCTAAAGCAAGCAAGGCTCCCGTCAAACTAAAAGGCAGAGCCACAAGAACAGTAATGGGATGAATGAAGCTGTTAAACTGTGATGCAAGGACCATATACGCAACGATGATACCGAGCAAGAGTGCAAAGATCAGACCCTGGAATGCTTCACGAAACGCCTCAGCACTTCCGCTAATCAATACCCGATATCCAGGAGGAAGTGTTTCCTTCGCAATCGATTCGACAGCATTGAGTGCCTCTTGTTGCGAACTTACGCGCCGAACATTTGCATAGATTGGAATTGCACGTTGTCGATCCAAACGCGAAACCAATTGCAGGGCGCTAGAGTTCTTGATGTTTGCTGAAGATTTGAGTGGTTGCAGCTCACCACTATCGCCCCTATTATTCCTCAGGTAGACTTCACTTAGATTTGATGCTTTGTTATGTGATGAAGCTTCGGAACGCACGCGAATACTGTAGCGTCGACCATCTTTGGGATATTCTGTATCGGCGCCCAAAATCTGTCCACCGATCAAAGCAGCAACTTCCGCTCCCATTGAGTTGACAGAAACTCCATTTGCTGCTGCTCGTAAACGATCAGGAACAACATGAATTTCTGGCATGCCACTTTGGTAGTCGGTATTGATGTCTTCTACAAAGCCAGTGTCTTGCATACGCTTCATGAATACTTTTGAGTACTCTAATAATTTGCTCCACTCTGGGCCTTCAAGCGTAAACTCAATTGGATAGCCACGCGTGCTGCTAAATCCTGTAAGTGAGGGATCTTGGGTAAAAACTTGAGACTGTGGCAAAAGCTCTTGTAGACCTTTGCGAACCTTAAACATCATCTGTGTTTGTGTTGCCTTTCGCTCTTTTGGTTGTTTAAGAATCACATAAATGACACCGGCATTGGTGATATCACTGTTTTGGTAGTTGCCGATCGTTGTATAAATATCTTGGACCTCAGGCTGCTCTCGCAAGTATGTTTCGGCTTTTTTGAAAATTTGATCGGATGCCATTATCGAATATCCGACTGGGTTTTTGATATTGAGTGAAAAAGCAGACTGGTCCTGCGAAGGAATCAACTCTTGTCGCAGATGGCTAAGCATTCCAAGTGATCCACCAAAAAGTAGTAAAGAACTACTGATTAGAAGAATGCGATGCCTAAGACTCCATGCTAAAGTATGCCTGTACTGAGTTGATAGCCAATCCAAAAAATGATCCATGTGCCGTTGTATAAATCCAGATCCGGTCTTAGCGGATTCCATAAACCGTGCACAACGCATTGGTGTAAGAGTGAGAGCTTCAAGCAGAGAAAGCCCAACGGCAACAGTTACTGTTATGCCATACTGATAAAAGAAACGTCCAACCACACCCTGCATAAAAATCACTGGAACAAAGATCGCAGCAATCGCTAGGGTTGCTGCTAGTGCAGCAAAGGTGATTTCCTTCGAGCCGTCGAGAGCTGCTTCGCGTCTGTTCTTCCCCATTTCAAAGTGACGTACGATATTTTCGAGCATCATAATTGCGTCATCAACGACAATGCCGATCGAGAGGCTTAGGCCTAAAAGAGTAAATGTATTTAGAGTAAATCCAAAAAAATAGAGAAAGATAAAGGCACCAACAATGGAAGTTGGAATAGCAAGTAGCACATTGAAAGTTGAGGACCATGATCCTAAAAATAGAAAGCAAACAATCGATGTCAGGATAGCTGCAAGCACCAATGCAAAATTCAGCTCATGTACGGATTCTCGAATATACTTGGTGCTATCAAGGCGCACATCGATATGATATCCCGGTAGTAAGGTTGTACGTAGTTTTTCCACACGTTCGTAAATCAATTGCGAAACCTGTACTGCATTCGAACCATGTTGCTTCACTATACCTAGTCCGACAGCAGTTTTTCCGTTAAAACGTGACAGAGATCGCAAGTCGGACAATCCCTCTTCAATACGTGCGACTTTGCGCAAAGGTATGGGCCGATAGTTTGGTGCTCCACCTCGCGAACTTAGCATAATATTTCCGAATTCCTCTGGGTTCTGTGCCTCTCCCAATACGCGAACGTTAAATTCTTTTTCTTTGCTTTCGATGCGTCCTGCAGGCTCCTCTTTATGTTCAGATTGAATGGAGCTGATTACATCTGAGCTTGTCAGACTATACTTACGAAGTTTTTTTGGATCGAGCCATACACGTAGGTTAGGATCAACATACCCACCGAGTATGATATTTCCCACACCATCAAGCGATGAAAATTGATCTTTAATGCTGTCTCGTGAATAACTCATCAAGCGACTGAGCGGAATATTTTCATCGGCCGTAAGCATGACCCAAAGTATAGGCTGGTCTTCGGGATTGGTTTTTGTGATGACAGGTGGATAAAGTCTGGTCGGCAGTCGATTTTTGACCTGTGCGATACGATTGCTCACATCCTGTAAAGCAATGTCGATGTTGTGACTGATAGCAAACTCACAGGTGATGTTGGCAAGTCCCTGACTTGTAGTCGAACTCACATGCTTCAAGCCTTCTATGCCCATCACAGCATCTTCGATTGGATCAACAACATCCATCTCCATGACTTCGGGTGCAGCATTGTCAAGTTGCAATGCAATATTTACGACTGGAAAGTTGATGTCTGGCATCTGACTAATGCCCATTCTCTGAAATGAAATGCCACCAAAGAGAATCAATGCTGCCATTAGCATCCATGCAAAGACCGGACGGCGTATGGAGATTTCGGATAGACTCATAAGCACACCTATGATTTCATGTTCGTCACCCCGAGTGACAGCTGAGGGGTCGCCTGCTTAGCTAATTTGTAAAATGAGATTAGCTATGCAGAGATCAATAGTTATCGATCACAGACGAAAATAAAAAGTAGCCCCCACTCCAGGTTCTGCTTCGACCCAGATCTTTCCACCATGATGCTGAAAAATACGATGGACAGTTGCTAGGCCAATGCCAGTTCCTTCAAATTCTTCATCTCTATGCAGACGTTGAAAAGCACCAAACAGTTTAGGTGCTAGTTTCATATCGAAGCCAACTCCATTATCCTGTATGAAGAAATACCAACCATGTTTGTCTTCTTTTTTGCCAAAGCTAATTCGCGTTTCTGGTTTTTTTGAACTGAATTTCCATGCATTGCGAATAAGGTTTTCTAAGGCTGCTTTCAGGAGATAGGGATCGCCTTGGACGACTAGATTCTTCTCAATTTGTAAGATAACTTTGCGGTGTGGTTCAAGCATGATGAGCTCGTCAAGGATCTGATCTACGATCTGTGAAAGGTCGACATTTTGCTTTTGCGGATGGTGGCGTCCCATCTTTGAAAGTTCTAAAAGACCTTTGATTAGCTGCTCCATACGTAAACTAGCAGCATTAATTCGGGCCAAACAGTCTTTTGCTTCCGCACTCAAATTTGTAGAGTGCTCATCTATAAAAATTTTTAAAAATCCTGCGATGCTTCGTAGAGGTCCCCTCAAATCATGAGAGACAGAGTACGTAAATTTTTCCAAATCATCGTTTACAACCTTCAATTGAATGTTTGCTTCAGATAATCGATGATTCGATAACTGCAAATCTGTTTTCGCTTGATTCAATTCGAAGTTGCGTTGTACGGCAGCTTCAAAAGTAGAGAGTAGTAAGTTTAAAATTTGTAGCTTACTTGCCTTAATAGAGTATGATTTGCCATAAAAATTGAGTTCAACCAAGTTTTCTTGACGATCTTCTTCTTTTAAATCCATGCCATTGAGTGCAAAGTGTACACGCATCAGAAGATTTGGTATTTCAAATGGTTTAGTCAGAAAATTGTCAGCTCCAGACTCGAGTCCACGTACAACATCTTCTACTTTTGCTAAAGAAGTAAGAAGAATGATAGGGATATGCTTGTAGAGTGGATTGCTTTTTAGGCTCGAACAAAATGTATATCCATCCATCTTTGGCATGACTATATCGCTGATAATTAGATCTGGCATAACTTGTGGAACTTGCTCGAGAGCTTCCTGACCATCACTTGCATGTATAACATCGTAGCCCTCTTTTTCAAGTAAAGCTTTGAGTTGAGCTGCCTGTGTAGCCGTGTCTTCTGCTATAAGAATGCGTGCCTTAGATATTTGTGGCACGAGTACCTCCCGATGAAATTGCAACAAGCAGCACAGCAATTGCTTCTGGAGAAAGAACGTAACGTGCTGCGCCTGCATTGATAGCTTCCGAAGGCATGCCAAAGATAACCGAGCTTTTTTCATCTTGAGCGATCGTTATTGCGCCATTTTCTGACATCTGACGTAGGCCATCTACACCATCACGACCCATTCCAGTGAGAAGTATACCGATCGAATGCTTCCCGTGCACATCTGCAATAGACTTGAAGAGGTGGCTAATAGATGGTCGCGAATATTGATCGTCTTTATAAACTCGTAATGTGATTTTTCCACTCGCTTTGATTGCGATGTCACATGACTCAGGTGCTGAATAAACATGACCAGCTAAAGGTACTTGATCCTCTTCTCCTAGTTGAATAGGTAACTTACAACCATCTCCTAACCATTCTGCAAAACCTGCCATAAATCCTGGACTCATATGTTGAGCAATCAAGATGGGTGCCGGAAAATTTGCAGGTAGTTGGTGCAAAATGGTTCGCAAAACAACCGGGCCACCAGTGGATGCTCCTAGTGCAACCATACGTATCTGAGCGGATGCATATTCAATGTTTGGGACTAATGTCGGAGCTATTGCAGATGATGGTTGCATCGAAGGTTTTGGGCTTTTTTTTGCAGCCCTTTTGATGGTCGATAGCAACTCTTGTACGCTCTCTTGATGAAGTGGATGTCCAAATCCATATGGAATATTCAAGGCAATCAGAGCCCCCGCTTCGATCGCTTTGAATATTGTGCCTGCAGCTTCATCTTTAAATAGACTTGTAATTACAATGATTGGTTTTGGTCGCGAACTCATGATCTTTGCGATGGCTTCATAGCCATTCATTTTTGGCATCTGTAGATCCATCGTAATCACATCTGGATCAAAAGCGGCAACTGCAGCTACCGCTGATTCGCCATCATGAATACTGGAAATAACAGCTAATTCAGGATCGCTGCTGATTATTTCGGTTAGGAAAAAGCAGATACTGGGTGAGTCATCAACGATCATGACTTTAATCACTAATAAATCTCCCAATAGCTTCCAGAAGCTGCTCTTGGTCAAAACGACTCTTCACTATATACGCATTTGCTCCAACCTCAATTCCTCGTTCGCGATACTCCCGAGACTCATCTGATGAAATCAATATGACAGGTAACTCTGCTGTTTTTTCCATGCCACGAATCCGTGTCACCAAGTCAAATCCATTCATTCTTGGCATGTCGACATCAGAAAGAACAATGTCGAATGTATGCATCCGTAGTAATGAGAGTGCATCGATACCGTCAATTGCGATTTTGACATTAAATCCTTTTGCTTCGAGAACGCTTTTGAAGAGTGTTCTGGTTGTAGCAGAATCTTCGACAACTAAAATTGTTTTTAGCTGATGATTTTCGCTAATATGATCTATCTTGTGTTCGGTCGTTTGAATTGCTCCCAATCCAGATTCTATTGCACTTGTCATAAGATGTTGAACATTTAAGATGGGGACGATCTTGCCGTTTCCCAAAAGTGTGACACCTGCGACATGTAGACTGTCAGCCATTTGCTTACCTAGTTTTTTTACCAAAATTTCTTGCTCATAGAGAACCTTACCGACATCCATCGCTAGACGGTATGTTCCAGCATTTAAAATAGCAATGTAGACCATGCATCCATGAGAATTCTCTTTCATTTTCAAAATAGATGTAAGGCTTACCAAAGCGATTGTTTGATCTGCTATGGTAATGACGCTTCGGTTTTCAACGGTTTTAATTGCGGAACGATCGATTCGTATGATTTTTTCTATATGAGCGACAGGCAATACAAACTGCCGTTCGCCAAGATCTAGTAGAACTCCACGTAATGTCATCACCGTTGCTGGTACAATCATGTGCACAGTTGTTCCAACATCAGCTGTAGATTCTATAGTGACAGATCCACCTGCATTCATAATTCTCTCTTGTACGATCGATAGGCCGAGCCCTCGCCCTGAGAGTTCTGAGACTTTGTCTGATGTAGAAATTCCTGAATGAAAGACAAATGGGAGCAGGGCCTGGTCTTCGAGAGCTTGCGCTGAACTTTCTTGCACAACTCCAGTTTGAGTGGCAACCTGTCGGAGCTTGGCAATATTGACGCCTCGTCCATCGTCAGTGATATCAATGTTAAGCTTACCATTAGGTTGCATTGCAATGTTGACGCAAACCAAAGCGCGTTCCGATTTTGCTTTTGATCTGCGGGCTTCGGGGCTTTCGATGCCATGGTCAATACAGTTTCGGACTATATGCAGTAGAGGTTCGCGAATTTCATCAAGGATGCGACGATCGATTTCTATGTCTGCTCCCTGGCATCGAAACTCCACATTTTTACCTTCTGTGCGCCCCAAATCACGAACACTTTTCTCGATGACTTCTACCATTGAACGAAATGGTACCATAAGCATCGAGCGCAATGAAAATACCAGATCATTCATAAGAAGTTGAAATGATCGATAGTCATGCTTTGCCGCTGAAATCAAACTGTTCAACGATAGATCTTGATCTTCAACTAATGCATTCGAGTTTTGTCGGATAGCTTCCATATCCAGAATGCGTTGACGTGAATTTACCTGTATGGATCGCAGTTCTTCGACATTTAATAGTACTGAATTAACACGATCCATTGTAATTCGAATGCTTTTGTTGTTTGGGGACAGAGGTGCTTGTGCTTCAGGATGTGTTGCTTTGCGATGTTGTGGAAGAGATGTTGTTGGTTGTTTTTCTAATTTGGATGTGAGAAGTGGCTCGCGTTTTATAGTAGGAGCTTTCATTTGTACAGAAGCTTGCAGTATGTTTTTTCGTACATAATCTTCAATAGTTTGACCTAAAGTCTCTGTCTGTAAATAGCTTCCATGTGAATCATTGTCCGCAGGGTGAATTATATTTTCAAGGTGGCTTACAGCTCGATGTAGAAGGTCAAAAAGATCGATAGAAAGTTGTAGCTTCTTGTTTTTTAGTTCGGAAAAGGCATTTTCTAGCGACTGGCAAAGTGTTTCGATGTCAATCTTATTTACTGCGCGTGATGATCCTTTAAGGCTATGAACCTCTCGAAATAGGCTTTCAATTAAGGTATCTTGCTTTTCTCCTTCCGGAGCTTTCTCCAATTCAAGGAGGCTAGTTGATAGACTTTGAATATGTTCTTCTGCTTCAACGCTAAAAATAGCGAGAAGCGACTTGAGCAGTTCTTTCTCATCCATTGTCTGCTACTCATATTAAAGGGTGAATTGCTCGACAAGGGATCTGAGGTTGAGGCCAACTTTATTCAGATTTTGTGCTGCAATCTCAACCTGCTTCGTACCTTGTACGTTATGGTTACTGGCTTGTCGTATATTTTCCATCGCTGTTGCGACTTGTGTAACTCCTGATACCTGCTGATCGCTTGAATTTGCAATTTGCAAGGCAGCCTGTGCGGCCTGCAAAACTTTTTCATTTAATGCCAAAATTGAGCGACCAGATTCATCAGCTTGCATCATTCCGCTCTCCACAGCTTTTGCTCCCTGTTCAGCTGCTAATACTGCAGAACTGGTCGCTTTTTGAATTTCACTCAAGATGCTTCGAACTTGTGCTGTTGCCTGCTTGGACTGATCCGCAAGAATTTTCACCTCTTGGGCAACGACCATAAAACCTCGACCTTGCTCTCCAGCTCGAGCGGCTTCAATTGAAGCGTTGACAGCAAGAAGATTAGATTGCTCTGCAAGATCATTGACGGATGAAATGATTTCACCGATAGTTTGACTGCGTTCGCTTAACTTCATGATATTTTCAGTGATTAGTTCCATTTTGTTCTTAATTTGACTCATCCCTTCGATAGTAGACTCTACGGCACGCTTTCCATTTTGTGAAATTTCTGCTGCAAGCTTAGAGTGCTCGGAAACACCTTTTGCTCTTTGGTTAGATATCTGTGCTGTTTGCTTGACCTGCTCAACCGTTGCGGTTGTTTCATTGATTGCAGATGCTGTCTCGATGGCTCCAGCTGCGACCTGAGTAACAACAGCAAGAATCTCACTAGAAGAGCTTCCCAACACGGAGGCACCTTCACGAATTTCAGTTACGACGGATCTCAATTTGCTAACCATATTTACTAAACTATTTCCGATCACATCTACTTCCGACTCAACTCGTACCTTTACAGTAAGGTCTCGTTTAGAAATCTCAGCAAGATCTTTAGCCATCGATTCGAAGTATTTGACCATTTTGTCAAAAGATCTGGCAAGGGTTCCGACTTCATCGAGCCGATCAAGATGCGGAACTTTTACAGCAATTGCACCGGTCGCCATCTGGTCTGCTAAACGTGAGATCTCATCGAGAGGGTCTGATATATGTTTTGCAATGACCCAGGCGAATATGAGAATCAAAAAAAGACTGAGTAGTAGGCTAAAGATAAGTGTATTTTTAGTATCATTCGCTTTAGTTCGATTTGCTGCATCACGCTCTCTCAGTAAAACATGTTCGTAGTTCTTCATTTCTCTGATGGTTTTGCGAATATCATCCATAACAGATCGGCCGCGATCCGTTATGATAACAGAACGAGCTGCGTCAAATGATTGGCCTCGTCGACTGCTTACAGCCTCTTTAAGAAGAGTGTTCTTCTTTTTTAATAATTCACTGAGATTCTCAGCGTTTTGTATTTGAGTTGGATTATCAGATATGAGGGTCTTGAGCTGTGCTAGTTTTCCTTCGATTTTATAGATGCTATCATCGTAAGGCTCTAAGTAATGTTCATTACCTGTTATGACATAACCTCGGGCTCCTGATTCTGCATCTGTTGTTAGAGCAAGTATCTCTTCAACGGTTCCTAGAACAATATAAGTATGATTGATCCAATCAGCGGTCTCGACCATGACCGATGTTTTGTGGTAGGCTGCAATAGACACCATTCCAACACAGAAAATAGCACTGCTGAACATGCCTAACAATTTTTTCCCTATAGTCAACTTCATCTGTATTCCCTCCAGAAAACTATGCAGTCAATAGATTTGTTTTCAAAATCCTATCAACATTCAATAGACTGATTTGATCAAAAGTAATTCCATTCAGAAACTCTCGACGTACTCCAGTGAGTGTTGCAAGAGAGTGCGTTAGATCTTTAGATTTTATGGAGCGTAAGCCAATGATTGTTTCTGCAAGAATAGCAAGCTGCTGATCTTTGTCGCGGAGAATAATCTGAAAATTTAGCCGCGGGTTCTCAATTGGAAGATCTAAAATTCTACGCAAATCTACAATCGGAATGATCTCCCCTCGCAAGTTCATTACGCCAAACACATAAATTGGTGTTGAGGGTAGAGACGTATATTCTTTGAGCAGACAGATTTCTCGTACATAGCTTGCTTCAATAGCATAGCGCTCTGTTCCGAGAGAAAAAGATACAATTTTCATCAATGAGCTTTCATCTTCTACTACTTGAGGAGGAAGAGCTAGGCGGCGTGCGCGATCCGCTAAAATTTTAAGTTCGCGTTCGTTCATTTGAACCTTTCCCGTTGCTAAGATCAAGTTGGGTTTCTAGCATAGATGCCAACTGGTGCGCATTCGTACCATCTGAATGAGGGATAATCTTCTCTTTATTTTCTGAATAAAGTAGCCCAAGAGCGTGTTTAATTGTTCTTGAAGATTCTTTTTCCTTTCCATGTTTTGCCAGTGTTTGACCGAGGAGAACATAAGCCATAACAAATCGTGAATCGATAAAAATGGCCTTTTTAAGAGTATGTTCCGCATTTTCTCCAGAATCCATCTGTATGAGAGCAAGAATGTAGTATGCTTCAGCATTTAATTTGTCTGAATGAATTACTAAGTTGCAATATGCACGAGCTCGTACCATTTCACGTCGGTCTAAATACAAATTGGCTAGCAACAATTGTGCTTCTAGTGCATGGGGGCCATGCAGATGTTTTTTGGCGATGCGTTCTGCGTCTGAATAATTCTTCATGTGATAGCTTTGGACTGCTAAAGTGTAGTCTTCGACTGGTTCAGTGGAATCAATTGAAGTGATGTCTTCATTCAAGATATTGAATATATCATTTTCATTTGCTAAATTTGTGCTATGCCAATCGAGTGGTGTATGGATAGTTAATTCACGTCCTTTCGAATAAAAAACAACATCACCGACTTTATGCTCGCGAAAGGATTTTAAAGATGAGCTAGATCCCTCGGAAAGTCCAGTGATGAAAAATCCTTCAGGAGAAATGATTTTAAGAAACTTATTTAATGTTTTATGGATTGATTTGCGATCAAAATAGATAAAGACATTGCGACATAATATAAGATCAAAGGCTTGGCATCCAAGCACACCAATTTGCGTATCTAATTCCATAATATTAAAATATTCGCATTGAACAAGAGATTTGATTTCAGGTCGTAGGACAAAGGTGTCTCCTGATTTTTCAAAAAACATATGACGTGACCAAGGGAGTTGACCACGAAACGACCATTCTCTGTAGCGGGCTTCACGCGCAAGGCTCAGAAATTGAGGATTGATATCCGTAGCAAATATCTTTATATCCCACTCTTGCAGATCGGCTAGTACGCGGAAAAGTGCAATCGCTAAAGAGTAGGCTTCTTCACCTGTACAGCATCCGGCACTCCAAAAACGTAGACGTTTCTGTGATCGCTTGCTGTCAATGATTGCAGGTAATACTGTTGATTCAAGAACCTGAAAAACATAAGAATCGCGATAAAAATAGGTTTCTCTAACGGTCAATTCGTTAATGAATGTTCCCCAGCTTTGCTCATCATGGTTGAGAAGATTTTGCACAAAAGTCTGCGGATCTATATGTTTGTCTTGAATCAGCATTTGGACTATTCTTTGCAATTCATGTGAACGCTCAGGAGGGTAGTAGAGCCCAGTTTTCTTTAAAAGAATGAGCTTAAGTTGTTCAAGAACAATACTATCTAGCTGTAGCAGTTCTGGACTCATCGAAAACTCTGTGTTTTTGACTTTTGATTCTGCCATTGGGACAAGCAATTCTCTGGATCTGTTAAAAAAATTGCCCCATCTCTAAAGGCACTCATTCCTATGTAGTTGCTGTAACTAGGCAAAATTTCTTCTAATGGAACCAGATCGGATTCTTCACGTTTGCTAATTCCTAGAATGCTTTCGACAAGAAATCCTTTGTTTTTACCTTCTTTATGGGTCATTACAATATGATCACTCAGCTTTGATGGTCTATTTTCACTTATGAAAAGTCTGCGTAGGTCAAATACAGTGCTTAATTTCCCATGAATATTAATCATTCCCAACACTACTAGATCAGCTTGGGGTAAGGGTAATAGACTAACAACACGTACGACACGTTCAATCTCCGACGCCCGCATGACACAGGTGTATATACCAACTGTAAACGATAAGAAGTGAGTCAATTTCAAACCTTTACGCCTAACAACATATTGAGAATTTTCTTATTTTGCTCATGAATCAAGTTCATAGGTAGCGTCTTGCAAAATAATTAAGCTAGACCTCAATATTATCGCTGAAGACAAGTTTTGAAGCTGTGGGCAAAAATTGCTGTTCTAGTTCACAAGGTGAGTTTGTTATATAGGAAGCGATCTTTGTTAGAAATGGAGTGCTGGCAGAGACCTCAGTAGAAAGGCTTACATTGCACCTTCACGGGCAATTTCAATAGAAAAATTGCCAGCATTGGATTCAAATGGAATTGTGATCACAGGGTTTGTCGTCATTTGACTGACACTGAGCTCTTTGCCACGAATAATCGTTGGAATCGCTTTTTCTATCGAATAACCTTTTTCATTGAGAACAATCTTTGCCTGACCAAAGATAATGTTCAGTAGCTCACCAGCTCCATCTTCGATGTCTTGTGTAACCTCTGTATAGGTTTCACTAAGCATGTTACCCATGATTTTCAAGAATGTTTTTTCGGGAAAGCAAATCGCAATAGACCCGGAAAAGGCTTTGCTGGTGATCCCAATCACTGCTGCAATATTAATGGGGAGTTCAAAAGCCTTACTTTTGATGACAGGTTTACCACCCTTGCAATCTGTGGAACACTGCACCTTGAAAGTTTTTACAGTAGCTTCCAAGAATGGGTTGATGAAAGCGACATCTACACCAGTGCTTTTTGGTTTTTTTTCGGTAAGTTGCATTTTGGCGCGGACGGCCTCTAAGTTTGGTAGCACCTCGATAATTCCATCCATAGCATTGTCTTTGATAAACATTGCACACTCACGAACAACATGAATCGCAAAAACTCGTTTTATCCAGTGGGCATTTGGGTGTTTCTTGCGAGCTTCCATGATAACCGGAGTCAAAATTCGAAAGAAACTTTTTTCACAGCTCGAAGACTTCATATCCAAGATAACTGGGTAGTTATCAATAGCGGCAGCTTTTTCGACTGCTTCTTTAAGTATGGGTACAAATTCAGGACCGATTTTATCATTTAAATGGACAGTGCAATGGATAATCGTGGCATTTTGTACTTCTTCAGAACTAAAATTCGGCATAAAGGCACCTTTAATTAAGTCGAACCTGTATCTGTTTAATGCGGGTTAGAAACTAAAAATTCACTCAATATCGATTCTACTTCATTTACAAAATTCTCGATATATTCAAGCTCTTTATTTATTTCCTCAGGTTTTGCATTTGTTAGACGCAAAGCCTCGCGTTTTCGAAAAGAAACGAACATTTTGAAATTGATCTTCGATAGCTTAATAATTGAATCTTTGAGTCTTTTTTCCGAAGTTGCGTTTCGGACAGCTAAAACAAAGCGATCTGCTAGGAACGGCTTGTCAATAAAATCAAAGACGCCCAATTTTATGAATTCTGCAAGATGTGAACGTTCTGAATATCCTGAAGCAACAATAGCTGGGATTTTAAGTCCACTAGCTCGAATTGCACGAAGTAGCTCCAATCCGTCCATTTTTGGCATGCGTAGGTCGGTCACGATCACATCGACTTTTTCTTTTTTCAAAACCTCCAAGGCTTCCAACCCATTGGTCGCAGTTAAGACTCGGTATGGCTCCTGATCTAGCATCATTTTTGTAAGCTCAAGCAGGGTGACTTCATCTTCAACAATAAGTATGGTTGATCGATCGTCTTCTACATGTGGGGTAGGCATTGCTAGCGAAGATTCTGCTTGCTGAGAATTAGATTCATTGACGGATGCTTTCTGTGAATCTTGAACTGCTTCAGAGCTTGAAGCTACACCCTCTGGTTCCTTACGAACAGGCGTCGATAGCTCCGAAGTCTGAGGAATATTCTCTACTGTTGAAGTGTCCGAAGATTGTGGTGCCTGGAGCTCAACCTGTGCTGGGGTAGAGACATCTGTGTGCCCAGCTTGGCCGGACTTATGCAATTGCTCACTGAGACGTGCGCTAAGTTCTGACGTATCTACAACAGCATCGTGATCACGAGAAAGAGCATCGACAAATTTTCCAAGAAGGTCATTCCCCGCGAGTAGAAGATCGACAACCTTCGAATCTATTTCCAGTTTCTTGTCACGGATGCAGCTCAGTAGATTTTCAAAGAGATGGGCAAATTCACCCAAATCTTTAAAACCTGACATGTGTGCGGAACCTTTGATGGTATGCAGTACTCTAAATATCTCATCAACTTTTTCAGAGTCTTGAGGATTATCTTCAATAGCAATAAAAGCGGCTTCCGTGCGATCGAGCATCTCGCGCGTCTCTGTTAGGAAGATTTCGCGTACTTCCTTCTCGAAGTCATTTTCTTGCATGCTCTCTCCCGTGAAGGTGTCTTGTTTCGAATTATAGTACTTCGAAACAAGTCCTTCGTACAGAAGCTATCCTTTAGCTCTGTAAACGCAAGCTTTTCCAAATTGCATAAATTCAAAGTCGTCCGATAGGCCGACAATGCTCTCTGCTCCACCCAAGACCAAAAATCCTTTTGGTTTCAATACACGTTTGATGTTTGAAATGATAATTTTCTTTTGCTCAACCTTTTGGTAGATCAAAACGTTGCGACAGAAGACTATATCGAATGGACCTATCTTCGATGGCCAGTCGTCGAGCAAATTGAGTTGCCTAAAATTCAAACCTCTTTTCAGTTCAGGTTTGACTAAATATTGGGGCAATGTTGACTGAGAAGGTTCTTGCTCAAAGTACTTAATGAGTAGTTGAGTTGGAAGACCTCGTTGAATTTCTAGCTGGGTATATTTCCCTTCTTGAGCTTTTTTTAGAACACGATCACTCAAGTCCGTAGCTAGAATATTGTAGGTGCGATTGATGCCAGCAGATTTTAACTCATTTAAAATCATCGATAGTGAGTAAGGCTCTTGCCCAGTACTACTCGCGGCGCACCATATATCTATAGTCCCTGACGTATGGTATTTGGCTAGGAATTCATCTCGAAAGAATTCAAATACTTCAATATCTCTGAAAAATGATGTTTCATTATTTGTTGCTAGATCCAAAACCATGGTGCGAGCCATAGGACTCAAGCCCTTAGTTTGGACATCCTTCCAAAAATCATCCATGCTGCTAAAGCTTAGGAGACCCATGAGATCTCGGATACGGTTTTCCAGCATGTGACTATTTGTTGCGCTATAATGAATCCCCGTCTCTTTTTCGATGAGGTTTGCAAAATATACGACCATTTCAGGTGCTGCTTTTAATGTCATGATAAAACACCTAATTGTTTTAGCCGTTCATTAATAATTTCTTTCGTAAACGGTTTGATTATGTAATCTAAAGCCCCCTTTTCAATTGCCTGAGCAAAGTCTGACATCGCATTACGTGATGTCATCATCACTATGGGCATGTCGGGCTTAGCTGCTTTCATTTGCGGTAGGCTTTCGATCCCATTGAGCACGGGCATTTCCCAATCAAGCAGTGCGAAATCAATTTTCGCAGTGTCACTCTTCAGTAAATCTACGGCTTCTTGACCGTTGTAAGCGTCAAGCCATTCGATGGTGTAATCTTTAAGCATGTCCTTAACAAGGGCATGCACAGCGCGTGAATCATCAACAATGATCACTCTCATAAGTCTTTCTTTCCCAAGGTTTGTAGATACTGTTCATACGATGAGCCTAGGCTCGAAATTTTTTCAGTCCAATCTGTGTCCGACAAACCGCCAAGTTCCGAATGAGATGTTACTAAGTTTTGGTGGAGATCTTCTAGCAATGTGAGTGACTCTTTAAGAAGTCCACCCAATATTGCAGAATCACTGATACCATTCTGTGAATCAACAACTCTAGCCAAAATGGTAAGAGTATGCTCTGTAACTTGCTTGCTAAATTTTGCTTTAATGAATTCTGCTGCAGCACTTAACTCGGAGTAGCAGCGAATTAAAAAATTCAATTCGTTTGGAGAAGCTTCTTTTGCTTGAGAAAAATTATCGATGAGTATTGTAGCTGTCGGTTTGAATTCGTTTGTGTAGATACGACTGTATTCTTCACTTAAATAAGGAGCGGAATTGATGGCTGAGACTACTGGTGCATTTGCTTGAGTGGGAGGTGGTGCAAGAGATTCTGAAGCTGGTGGCGCTGGCTCTTCAACTGCTTCTGATGTCATTTGTAGAGTAGTTGGAGCTGGTGGTGTTGCTTGCGCAGCTTGTGGTGCAGGCTGCGGTGTATTTTTCCCGCTTGGAGCTTCTTGAAGGTAGCTGTCGAGATGATGAGTAAGATCTTCGAGTTTGATATAATTTTTTTGAACTAAAATTTCTGCAAGCGGTGTTTGTGTTTTGATAGTATGCTCTTTGCAACGCGAAGCAATTTCATCGCTCCATAAGCCTTTTGCAATTGCGGCGCTGCGAAAATCACATCCTGCTTCCATTTGATGGTGAAGTACGGTTAAAAATGAATCCACTGGGATCAGTTTTTGTTCATGAATCCATTCGGCAATTGTCTGAGTTTTTCCAATCTGGGTGAGCATAGCATCCACCATTTGTTCTGCGTTTACGGCTTTATGCTCGATCAAAAATTGTGAGAAAAGCTTCGTCATAGCAACCTCTCTAAGACAACATTCGAATGAGACGATCTGCGCAAGCATCTAGGCTTCCCATCTCGTCATATGCATCGACTGCGTGTATAGCGCCAGGCATTCCCCAAACTACCGATGACTCTTGATCTTGAATCATCACACCACCGCGTTCATTCTTAATTGCCTTGGCTCCCAACATACCGTCTTCACCCATGCCTGTAAGTACAAGAACAAAAGATTTTTTATTGTAGCGTTCAGACATCGATTGAAATGTAACATCGACAGCTGGGCGTACTGAGTTTTGCTTAGGATTTTGGTTCAAGATGATGAAGTCATTGCTGGCTTCAGTGCCCATGCGTCCAATCATCATATGGTAGTCACCAGGCGCAATATAAACGTGACCTGGCTGTATGGTTTCTCCATTCTTTGCTTCTTTGACAGGGTGTCCGGAAATATAGCTCAAACGCTTTGCCAAACTATCGGTAAAGAGAGGTGGCATATGTTGCACAACAAACACTGGAACTTTGATAGGATGGCCTTTCAATTTTGCAAAAATCGTTTCCAATGCAACTGGTCCGCCTGTTGAGCAGCCAATTCCAACTGCTTGCGGTCTGAGGAGATCTAGGTCCATTCGAACATAAGGAGCAACTGGAGCGGATGATACCTCGACGGATTTTCGAGTTTGAGCGGTCTCCGCATGATGAGTTTCAGGTGTTCTAAAATCATTAGCAAATTGAAGAATCTTAGGAACAAGCTCTTGTCGAATTTGTGCCTGTGTCTCTTCAAGCGAAGCTCCCTTTGGCTTAGCTTGAAAGTCAGACGCACCTGCTTGCAAGGATTCAAGGGCCAACGAAGCTCCTGAAGTTGAAGCTGCAGCAAACACAATAACTTTTTGATTCATGCCTCGACGGCGCATTTCTTTCAAGGTATCTATTCCATTCATGTTAGGCATTTCAAGGTCGAGTGTAACAAGGTCTACTTTAACCTGCTCAAGTTTTCCAAGGCAGATGAGTCCATCGGCAGCTACGCCAGCAATTTCAATACCAGGAATGCCTTCCAAAGCGGCCTTCACCTGGGATCGAAACACAACTGAATCATCGACTATTAAAACTTTCACACCAATCCTCTTAAAACTAGACTTCGATACTTCTTACTAGAGTTTCTAAACGTGCTGCGAGTTCGCTAAGTGATTTCGCTGCTGTAAGAACCTGTGTTGATCCAACGCTGGTTTGCTCTGCCGCAGAAGATACATGTCTAACGTTGTCAGAAATTTCTTGTACTCCGCGAGCAGACTCTTGGACAACTCGAGATACTTCGTTCGTTGTAGCTGCTTGCTCTTCGACTGAAGCTGCAATAGCGCCTGCTATGCCATTCAGTTTCTCGATAGTAACTCCGATGGCTGCAACCGCTTCAACAGCTCCTTGGCTATCTTTTTGGATTCCTGTAATCTTATTAGTGATTTCCTCAGTTGCTTTAGCTGTTTGTTTTGCAAGTTCTTTAACTTCATTTGCAACCACAGCAAATCCACGTCCAGCATCACCGGCACGTGCAGCTTCGATTGTTGCATTCAAGGCAAGTAGGTTAGTTTGCTGTGCAATCGAACTGATCACCTTTATAACGTTACCAATCTCCTGGCTGCTTTCACCCAATTTCATAATAGTAGAATTGGTAGCTTGAGCTTGTTTCAATGTTGTTGTACTTGTGATGGATGCTTCAGAAGCATTGCGAGCAATTTCTTTGATGGATAGGGTCATTTCTTCAGTATTGGTTGCAACGGTACGTACACCTTGAGTTACCTCTTCAGATGATGCTGCTGTTGCATTCGCTGTTGCTGTCGTTTTTGCGGCATTTTCAGACATTTCTGTTGAAGTGGCAGAAAGTTCTTCCGATGCTGCTGCAAGTTGACGGGAAGCCTCACCAATATTATTTATCAGATTGATGCGCTCTGTCGTTTGTTTAGTAACATCTGTTGCATATTTGACAATCTTGAGTACATGACCATTTAAATCCAATACCGGGTTATAAGAGGCTTGTATCCAAATTGGTTTGCCTGATTTTGTAAGTCGTTTGTAGACTCCACTATCAAACTCACCCCGATTCAACTTAGCCCAAAAGTTTTTGTATTCTGGACTTGATGTATAGGAATGTTCACAGAACATCGCATGATGCTTGCCTTTGATTTCATCCATTCTATAGCCTAGAGCATCAAGGAAATTTTTGTTTGCTTTGAGAATGTTTCCGTCTAAACTGAATTCAATAACAGCCTGTGTTCGACTTAGAGCTTCTAGCTCTGCGTCTTTAAGTTTTTGCATGCTTATATCACTTGCAAATTTGACAACACGTACAGGTCTGCCGTCTATACCCAAGATAGGATTGTAGGAAGCCTGCAACCAAATTTCTTTGCCACCTTTACCGATGCGACGGTACTCCCCAGTTTGGAATTCTCCTCTGTTCAACTTATTCCAAAATTCACGATATTCGGGTGAACTAACATATATAGAATCACAGAACATGCGGTGATGCTGTCCGATGATTTCTGCGCGTGAGTAGCCCACAGCTTTGAGGAAGTTATCATTAGCATCGACGATCGTTCCATCCATTTTGAATTCGATGACAGCTTGGGACTTATTGATTGCATCAATTTGTGCATTTACAGACAAT
This sequence comes from uncultured Pseudobdellovibrionaceae bacterium, assembly GCA_964635325.1. Classification (GTDB taxonomy): domain Bacteria; phylum Bdellovibrionota_B; class Oligoflexia; order Oligoflexales; family Bog-1112; genus BOG-1112. The sequence goes on along the minus strand of CAZWOL010000021.1, from coordinate 21,747 downwards.
GATTTGTTGTACTCAGCTGTTCGATCAAGGGCAAGTTTGACGACCTTGTAGACAACACCACGCTCATCTTTTACAGGTACATAGGATGCTTGAATGAAGATAGCATCTCCACTCTTGGATATGCGTTTAAATTCACCTGTCTGAGCTTGGCCAGACGCTAATGCATGCCAAAACGCCTTATAGTCTGGACTTCGACGTGCAGTCGCATCCACGAACATCGAATGGTGCTTATTTTGAATTTCCTCTAGATCATAGCCAACAACTTTGAGAAAGAGGCTGTTAGCATTGAGAATAGTGCCATCAATCGCAAATTCGATGAGGGCAAAGGCTGTTCCGATCGCATTTAGCATCTGACCTACTTCGTCACCGATGTTTGAATTTGCCATGGCCTTCTATCCTCAAATTAGATGTTCTTGTTGTTTAAATATTTGTAGACCTGGTCAATATCAATGATACTCAAGAGTTCATTCGAGACCTTATAGACTCCAGACATAAAGCGTCGTATTCCATCGGTTACTGTTTGTGGAGTTGACTCAAAGTCTGCTTTTGAGACCTCCATGACATCACCAATTTCATCGACCTGAAGGGAAACCAATGTTCCGTCAATCTTGCATACTACGTTCATAAATGTTTCTGGGGGAGAATCTGTCATCCCAAACAATTCACGAATGCCGATCGCTGTTGCAACTTGGCCTCGAAGGTTAATGAGTCCCCGAATATGAGGGGCAGCCAATGGTATGGGTGTCATTGGCATTGTTCGCACAACTTCTTGCACACGTGTGACGTCAATTCCATAAAGTCGTTTTGCAACATAAAATGTTGAAAATTGCTTGGTTTCGCGCAATGCAACACCTGCACCGTCGTTAGCTTTATTAGCTACGCTTGTCATTTTGAGCCTCCCGACGTCCCAATTTTAAGCATGCGATCTAATTCCATTATAAGTTTCTCAGAGTTGAGTTTTTCTAGATACTTTGTAAAGCCTGCTTGCATACCTAACTCTATATCATTGTTATTAAAGCGGGTGGTTACAGCAACCATCGGTACGTTTGCATAAGCCTTTCCTGCTCGTACTTTTTTTGCCAATTCTAGACCACCGATAACAGGCATTTCAATATCCGAAACAATCAGTGAGTAAAGAGAGCCGCTTGCATCTGCCTCGATTTTTGTGAGACCATCGGCACCGTCACACGCAGTGTCAACAGCATAGCCTGCATCAGTAATAGCTTGCTTGATCAAGTTTCGGAAGAAGCTGCTGTCTTCAACAACAAGAATGCGTTTTGACTTGCGTTCTGTTTTCAAGGAAGCTACTTGGCTTTCACCGGCATCCTCATCTCGACTGTTGATTTTGTGACGGAACTCATCAATGATTCCAAAAATGTCAACGACGACGATGATCCGATCTTGGAAGATGATAGACCCAAGAATTCCTGGACGATCTCGCACAGAAACATCAATCTGAGCACCATCTACGACATCTTGAATTTTGTTAACTTCGACACCGTAAAGATGGTCACCACGTGCAACTACGACAACTGCAGCAGTTGAAGAATCCTTATTGTCATGTGCAAATGGTAGTTTTAGCGATTCTGTCAATGAGAGCAGAGGTAGTAGAGCTCCCCTGTAGCGAATAACGCGTTGCTCTCCTGAGAGTTCAAATTGTTTTCGATCAAACTCTTCAAGGCGACTGACGACAGTGAGTGGGAGTGCATAGCTTGAAGGAGCTCCGATATCGACTAGCAAGAATTCAGTGACTTCATCGCGATGACGACTTTGCGTAGCTGTAGTATTTGTTCCAAATGCTCCTGAAAGTTCTTGACCAGAAGCATCTATTTTTAAGCTCTTCGCGACACCTAAAATGTCTAGAGTCAAGGCGACCATTCCGTTACCCATAACGGTAGCACCGGAGTAGATCGTCAAATCTTTGAGGAATCCTGGTAGAGATTTGACTACTATATCTGCAGAGTCATCGATCTCGTCTACAACTAGACCGAACACAAAATTGTCTGCATTTAATATGACGATATTACAGTTTTCGTTTGAGATTGAAGCGACCGCATCTTTTTTGTCCATTTCCTTAGTAACTTCGTTGATGGAAACAAGAGGAAGCAACTTGCCACGTAGACGTAATATTGGACGTCCTTGCAGAGATTCAATTTTTTCTCCACTATTTTCCGACGGATCGACTCGAAGCAGTTCGACCAATTTGGCTTGAGGAATCGCAAAGCGTTGTGTGCGACTAGAGACGACTAGCGCAGGTACGATGGCTAGGGTTAGAGGTATTTTTAAGGTTATCGATGTGCCCTTACCTACGGAGCTGCCGAGGTCTACAACCCCACCGATACGTTCAACATTGGTTTTTACAACATCCATGCCCACCCCACGGCCGGAGATGTTGGAGACTGTAGCAGCAGTGGAAAAACCGGGAGCAAAAATGAGATTTTGAATTTCTCGTTCGCTCATCCTACTCAGAGCATCTTGTGTAATGAGGCCTTTTTCAATAGCTTTCGAACCCAGACGTTCTACGTTTAGGCCTCGACCGTCATCACGAATTTCCAGAATAACCTGACCGCTTTCATGATGTGCTTTAATCCGAATGGATCCAGTCTCTTTTTTTCCTGCTTTGACACGATCTTCTGGCATCTCTATTCCATGGTCGATAGAGTTGCGAACAATGTGAGTCAACGGATCCTTAACGGCTTCAATAATAGTTTTATCGAGTTCGGTTTCGGCGCCTTCGATATCCAGTTCAATTTTTTTGCCGAGCTCCCTGCCCATATCACGAACGATGCGTGAAAATTTATTCAAGATGTTTCCTACGGGTTGCATCCGCGTTTTCATGACATCGTTTTGCAATTCAGCAGTCAGCACATTCAAACGCTGACTCATTTTTGAGAACTCTTGGTCATCTTCATGACTCTTGGAATATTGTAGTACTTGATTGCGAACGAGCACGAGCTCGCCTACAAGGTTCATGAGGTTATCAAGTAATGAAACATGAACACGAATGGTTTCCGCCTGTGCGTCTTCGTGTGCAGGTTTTGCCTCAGGAGGATGATTTGAAGCTGGTGTTTGCACTCTACTGGTATCCTTCGACGGTGGATGATCACTCGTTTCTTTTTGCTTAGTCTGCGGAGGAGGTGTTACGATCGGCTCAACCGACTTTTGAGTCTTCACACCTGCACTCTTGAATCCAAGCAAGTCTGATCTTTCTTCGGCATATAAATTTTTATCATTAGGCAAAGAATCAAAATTTTTTACAGCCCTTTCAGCAATAGCTGCGAATCTTGGGATGATACGGGTAAGAATTGGCATAGTATCTTGTTCTTGCTTTGTTTCTTTTATCCCCTTAAGCAGAACGCCAATTAGGTCGGCGCCTTCAAACAGGCAGTCGATAAGTTCCGTTGATACTTTGATTTTTTCTTTACGCACTGGGTCTAGGCATGTTTCCATCGTGTGCGTAAGAAGTGATATTTGAGAAAAACCAAAAAGCTGTGAATTGCCTTTGATCGTATGCATATTACGATAAATGCCAGCTAAGGTGTCAGGCGTGTAATTTCCTGTCTCTACAAGCTCTAAATCGAGCGAAAATCGCTCGAGCATCTCGAGACATTCAGCAAGAAACTCACCAAAAGCTGCATCTGAAAGTTCTCCCGACATGTCGACTCCTATCTTACACTCTTATTTGAGCTCAATTTTCGAACACATTTTTGCAGCAGACAGTTGATATCAAGAATCGTTATCAGTTGATCATGGATGAATGTATTTCCTATGATTCCAGGTCGATCACAAATTTCTGTGGATACTTCATGTTCTGTCGCTGCTATATCGATGATTTCTTCGACTTCAAATCCGATAAATCCATTGTTATGTTTGACTAGAATAGTCGGTATTTTGGCTATCAATTGTGTTTCTTTTTGAGGTTTTAGTCCTAAGATTTCATCGAAACGAACTATAGGAACAATTTGGCCTCGATAGATAAGTGACTCTTGAGCGCCGCTTTTTTGGAAGCTATCTCGATCGAGAAGTTCAAGTCTAAAGACTTGCAGTAGGTCAATCCCAAATGTCGACGGAGTTGCTTGTTTAAAGAGTATGTAGTTTGTATTTGCAAGGCTTTGAACTGATTTTGGGGTCTTTTCAGCTTCCGTCTCATTCGCTCCGGCTTTAAGTTGACAGCTTGCAGCAAAGGCAGTTGTATCGATAATGAGACCAACGGTTCCATCACCAAGGAAGGTCGCTCCTTTGAATATTCCCCGAAAATTTGTAAAATCAGGAACCTTTTTGACAACGACTTCTTCGATGTCAAAAAATGCTTCAACGCGAAGTGCGTAGATCAAAGATTCACTACGAACAATCAAAATATCTACATTTGAGTTGTCATTTTTTGTGGAGGTGTCCGAGCTTTCCTGTGAATCGAGAACAGAATTAAGATCCAAGTAAGGAAAGAGTTCATTGTTTTCCTTGAAGACTATCCCATGGCCAACAGTGAGTAGCATGCTTTGAGCTTCTTTTTGGGTAAGTCTTAGAACGCGGACGATGGAATCTTGAGGAATAGCCAGCAAGCTCTTTTTGTAGGAAATAAGTAGTGAGTTGATAATCAAGACTGATTTTGGAATCGGTAGATGCAAAGTGAGTGTGGTGCCAACACCCTTCTTAGATTCAATATCGATGCTACCTCCGACTTCTTCAACCGAGCTTTTTACCATGTCCATGCCAACACCACGACCTGAAACACTGGACACTTGTTTTGCGGTGCTAAAGCCTGAGGCGAAGATTAGCAAAAATAATTGAGAATCTGGCATTTGTGCAAGTTCTTCAGCCTTGTAAAGCCCTTTCTCTATAGCCTTTGCTTTGATGCGGTCGGGATCGATTCCAGCACCATCGTCCTGCACAACAACAAGAACCTCATTGGAATTTTCCGATGCTGTTATTGAAATGGTACCTTCCTCAGGTTTTCCTGCTGCGATGCGATCTTCAGGCATCTCGAGACCATGGTCGGCACTATTACGAATCAAGTGTATGACGCTATTGCTACAGGCTTGTGCAAGTGCATTGTCGAGGCGTAAGCTTTCACCGCTTACTTTAAATTTAAATTTTTTGCCAAGTTCAACGGAAAGATCACGCATAATTCTTGGAAAAGATTTTACAACACCTGCAAATGGAACCTTACGAAGATCTGTAATTCTCGTTTGTATGGAACTATTGATCTTATGCATTTCATCGAAAAATTCACTGAGATTGGCAACCTCACGATCACCAGCATACTTACGTTCTAGAGATCGCACAATTTTGTTCACCATATTACGTATAACGGTAATCTCACCCGAACGTGAGGCGAGCTCATCCAATAGATCTTTAGGCACAGGGATGGATGTGTTTTTAAGTGTGCTTTTTGGAACATCAGCTTTTGGAGCTGCTTTTGCTGCTGCAGTAGAATCTGCTGTATGGCTACTATCTGTTGCAGGTTTTGTGTCTGCCTTATAGTCAAGCTCGGGGAGAAGGTCCTCGAGTTTTTCAAAAAAAATCGTGCGATCTTCAAGCTTAGATAGAAGGTTTTTGATGCGATCATGACCTTTGAGTAGGATCTCATAAATGCGATCACTGAACGCTATTGTGTTTTTTCGTAGCTCGGAAATGATGTCTTCATATTTGTGAATGTATTTCGTTATAACATCAGTCTCAAGAAAGCCGCTGGTACCTTTTAGTGTATGAGCAGCTCTATAGAGGACATTCAAACTATCTTGGTTGGTGCGATCATTTTCGAGAGAAAGCAGTATCGCTTCGTTTTCATCTATAATGGCTTTGGCATCTTCAATAAATACAGATTCGAGAGCAAGGGTTTCAAGAATCTCTTCAACGCGTTTCTTGGATTCTTTTGCGACAACCTTAGCAATGTCTTTTACCGATTCTGGTTTATTATGAAAAGAACTGATCTTTAGATCAAGAGCTTCCAAAGCCATTTCTTTTGTAATATATGCAGAAAGTATTACAAAAGGCACTGCTGCTGCATCTGGGAGAGTGGCTCTTCGAAATTCAAATCCTGTCATCTTCGGCATTCGTAGATCGGAGAGTACAAGGGCAGTGTTGTGCATGTTCTGCTTGAATACAGGAAGAGCCGCCGTTGGATCACTAAACGGCATAATATCGAATCCAGATTTAGCAAGCTCATCCGTAAGAATGTTCAGAAGTTCGGGCTCATCTTCGAGTATGAATATTTTTAATTTCTGACTCATTAGTTGTGCCCGATTTACTCTTTGGATTGATTTAGTTTAATCGTCGATGCATCACCTTGATAGACTTCAAGTTCAATGGATTCATGGGACAAGATCCCTTCGATGTTGCGAACAATTTCGCAAACGCGATCAATCGATTGAGTGAGAATATTGATGTCTTTTTGGTGGATAGTGGCTTGCTGATTCACTATCCCTCTTTCAAATTTATTAATAGTAAGTAGTGCGATGGTTAGTGGGTTATTGATTTCATGGTTATATGTGGCTACCATCGCTGATATTGCACGTAGCTCTTTTGTTTTGGCGGCTTCTCGTGAGAGGTTGACAAGTGACAGTTGCGTTTGGATGCGCATGATGCTGACTTCAAAGTCAATTGGCTTTGCAATGTAGTCATTTGCACCTAACGAGAGAGAGCGTACTATGTTTTTGCTGTCTTTTTGACTAGTGATCATAATCACCGGCAGAGCTAGTGAGGAAAATTCTGCTCGAATTTTCTCTAAGATTGAATTGCCATCTACTTCTGGCATAAGAACATCCAGGAGCACGGCATCCGGCTTATAAGCTTTGATCTTGTCGATTATATTCTCACCAGTTGGAAATGAATTTACATCGAATCCGTTCATTCGCAATACTTTGGCAAGCATTGTGCGATCAATATTGCTGTCATCTATCAGTAATATACGTTGACCCTGTTTCACTGTGATGCCTTAATCCAAAAGATTAGACTCTGAGCACTCAAATTGGGACTCAATACCTAATCGGTAAGTTGGCAAAGACCTTAAGTTATTTCATTTGTTTGGCTTTTAAGTTGCTTAGGTAGCTTGAAAAATTGGGAAATTAGGGAAACTTCGACCTGGACCTTGTATGTTAGCAAGGTGCCTGCTAAAATTATATATACATCTGAATAAGGAATACATGCTTTGTTTCCACTCACCATTAATATCCTTATTGTCGATGACATGAGAGCCATGAGATTGATTGTGCGTAAAGCCCTCACAGGTATGGGTTTTACTAGAATCACGGAGTGTGAGGATGGTTCCAAGGCTTGGCAGACTATTGAAGAAAACCTTGCTCTTAACAATCCTCAAGCTAATTTTGATCTGATCGTCTCCGATTGGAACATGCCAAAGTTGACAGGGATAGACTTGCTTCGTAAGGTTCGTGCTAATGCGATTACGAAAAAGACACCCTTTATTTTGCTGACGGCAGAGGGAGAGAAGTCCCAGGTCTTAGAGGCTGTGCAAGCAGGAGTAAGTTCCTATATCATGAAGCCTTTCACTGGAGAAATTCTTAAGCAGAAGATTGAGGCAGTGCATAAAAACATTCTTGCTGCAGCTGCCCCAAAAGCAGGTTAGTCCTGCTGCTTTATTCGGAGTGATCTTCTAAGCTTTGCTGTGCCATTCAACTAGAGCTTTACGTAAAAGCTCAAATTCCTCTTTGAGTTTTTGAAATGTTTCTGCAGTCTGTGTAAACTGCTTATTTTTTCCCATTTTTTCCAAATCATAAGAAACCCGTTCAAGGTCTTCTGCAAAAAAATTCCCAACTATGCCTTTTAAAGTATGAGCTGAAATCTCTAGAGCAGGCCCATCTTGCTTGGCAACTGCGCTATCAATCGCAGCTAGGATTTTGGGAGCTTCAGCAAGAAAGTCAGTGACGAGATCACGTCCAATTTCTTCCATTCCTTCGAAACGTTCAATAAAGCGTTTTAGATCAGAAAACAAAATTGTACCCTCGCATTGATTTACAAAATTATTATTTTTTTATCGATCCAACAAAGTCCATAGCTTCCTGTCTCTCCGGTATCAGTTCATCTGATGAATTCCATTGGCTGAGTAATTTTGAATAGTAGTGCAAAGCTTCATTGCTATTCTTGAGTGCTCTTGCTGCTCGTGCAGCACCTAGAAGAGAGCGCATACGATTTGGATGTCGAAAAAGCGAGTGAGCAAATTCTGCAGCACTTTCTTGTGGTCGATTCGCCTCTAGCAGGATTTCTCCGGAAAATTCATACGTTGGTTTGATAAGATCTGGAGGTCCAGATGGGGCAGGTAGCTGAGATTCGATCTGAGTAGCTTCTTTCATCATTTGAATGGCGCTATCAAACTCTCTATGAGCTACATTTACTGCAGCTTGAATTTCTAATTCTTGAATCTGCAACATATGCTTATAAATATTATCGCGGCTTGTTTCCGTCTGTAGTTTTCGGAGTATCTCAAGGTTCTTTTGGGGATTTTGACCCATCTTGGCAAGGGCTAGGCCATGTGCAAAGACAAGTGCTGAACGATCTTTGTTAGAAACAGTCTGACAATGCCCTTCATGGTTTGCTATGGGATCTAAAAAAGATGTGTTCATCCAATCGTGAATATCAGCTATCTCAGAATTTTGCCAGTTCTCAGTTTCTATAATCCAAGTCGCATGCATTAATGCATGCGTAAGCATACTCATAAGTCGAGTTGGATTGTGCGTAGTGACATCATCGATTAGCTTCAATGTTTCCTGAGCTTTGGTGTAACGTCCTTCCTGGAGATAGCTGTAGAGTAACCAACGTAGGCTATGGTAGTCTCTGTGCTGTGGAGAAGTAGCTTCCCCGTTTCGACCTTTTAGTGAGCTTGCCCAAGCCTCTTCATTGGATTGTGTTGTTCTCGACCACATACCTAACTGCAAAAAAATATGAGATGGCATATGAATAGCATGATAGGCTGCAGGTTTTGATTGTGCATAGTAGATGGCTGCGGGTAATGCTAAGATTGCGTGATCAGGATCATCCAAAGAATGAATGACATAGTGGGAAGCTCCGGGATGATTAGGTTCTTTAGCAAAGATATCTAAGCTGATCGCAGCTGCTTGCATTTGCTTACGAAGGCTTTGTGGGGAGAGTGGATCAAGAGCACCTAATATCGACAGTGCATAAAATAGAGCACTTTCTGTCGACTTCGGAAACTTCTGATAAAATGCATGCATTGCATCAGAGTAGGCTTGATCGCGATGTGCTTTGTCACCCTTTCCATAAAGTATGCGTGCAGCAGCAATGTATCCAGATTCGTATTCGGATACATTCATATCTGGTGTGATTTTGGATAATGCACGTCTGGCTTTTATGAGATCTGGATGTTGGCGCCATATGGGATGATTGTACGTCATGGCCTCACCCCAATAAGCCATTGCGTAAGTTGGATCTGCTTGTGATGCAGCTTGGAACTCTTCGAGCGCGCGTTCGTACCAAAAGGCGTGTAGCGCAGCAACTCCTTCTAGAAAGTGCTGACGAGCTGGCTCTGAATGTGTGGATGTCGGGAAGCTAAGATTATACGCTTCAGTAGCAAAAGCAGGAACAGAATATACAGCACAGCAAATCCAAGCACATGCGAAGATTTTCAGCATCCAACGTTCCTTGTATGAGAGGAGTATACCAATCATTATACAAGGAATGCTCTTCAAAGAAAGAACTTCTTCAGCTTTGTTGTGGAGCTTTCCAACTTTTTAATTTGCAGGCATGCATCTAAGATGCTAAGTCCCTAAAAATAATAGAATCTGTCCAATAATCTTCAATATTTTTTGCAAAAATCCGAGGAAACGAGCAACCTGTTGTACAAACTATGTTTGTCTAGTGAGAATCATCCATGCAAATACTTCGAGCGATGCTCAAAGATGCTCTGCTTCTAAAAGCTTCGGACCTTATTTTGCAAAGCTCGAAGGAACCGCAGATCACCTGGCAGGGGCGTACCGAAGCGCTGGAAGATCACGGTGTTGTTGATGCATCGTGGTTGATGGGTATTGGTCAGCAACTTTTTGGACAACTTTATACATCTTTGAGTCCTGGGAATCCGCAGAAAGCAACGATGACGCTTGCGGATGGAAAATTGCTTCACATTATTGCTATGCAGAACCAAAGTCTGACTCTGCATTTTTTTCTGCCTCCACATGGGGAAAAGAATTCACAAAGCTACTGGAGTACACTTACAGCTCAGGGAACTACACCGAGTGATCCGCTGTCCCTTGATATTTCTCTCAGTGAAACTCCTCCACATCTTGAAGCGCCTTCTCCTCCTGCGCCACCTGTAGTTCAATCTGTTTCGCCACCACCACCACCACCTTCTCTGAAGCAAGATGAGCTTACACCAAAAGCACCGAAAACAACTTCTGTACAAAATGAATCAAAGCCTCTAAGTCCTATATCACAAGATATTCCCATGGACTTATTTGGTGCTGCATCCGTTTCTGAGTCGCCTGCATCTGAACCTGCTCCGCTTTTGCAGGTGGAAGATTTGCAAAAGCCTCAAGCTCAGGAGGAAGCGTCACTCTCCTTCAGTTTTGATCCCGAACCCAAAGCACCAGGTGAGCCCGAACTCGAATTTCAAGTTGATGTTCCCTTTGAAATGGATCCAGGTGCTCACACAATGCGTAATGAAATGGTAGCACCACCTCCACCACCAACGCGTGTGCCTTCACCAGCACCGGACATGGCTTTCCAACTTCCACAAGATGTTCCTGCACCGCAACAGAATTTTCAAGATCTTGCATCCGAACCCGTTGTACTTGAGCCTATTGCTGCGGTAGGTGTGAGAAACGGACCCATTGTCGATATTTTTGCAGAAATGAAGCGACTGAAGGTGAATAAGCTACAACTCAGTCCAGGTTCTGGAGTTATATTTCGCAACGCTGAAGGACAACTTGTCAAAGGTTCGGAGATTCTTTCGGATCCACGCATTCGTGAGCTAGTAAGTCCTCTTATTCCTATGCATCAAAATAGTCCCTACTATGACAAGGGTGCAAATGTTGATTTCTATGTCGAGCGTGACCAAGAATTTTTCCGAGTGCATTTTTTTCAAGCGCTCGGAGGCAACTCAGTCTTGCTGCATAGGCTTCCGACTGAAGTTGCGAGTTTGCAAAGCCTGTCTCTTGAAGCAAAAACAAATCTGTGCACACTTCCTCATGGCCTGGTCTTGGTAGTTGGTACAGATTGCGAAAAGCGATCGAAAATTCTGTCGGCATTTGCGTCGCATATCAATCACACCCGACCTGCTCGCATCTTGATGATCGAAAAACCTCTGTCGTGTTATCTGCGTTCGCATGTCGGGGTTGTGGTTCAGAAAGATCCTGGTATGCATACTCCGAGCTTTGCTAGTGCGCTAGCGTGTGCACTACGTGAAGATGCAAATGTTCTTGTTGTGGGAACCATCACGGATCCTGCTTCTGCAAAGCACATTTTGGAAGCTTCGACGCGTAGCTTGGTGTTTGCAGGTATCTGCGCCGTCTCTGCTGAGGAAGGCTTGCAGATTTTCCATCAGCTGCTTGCGGATAGACCAGGTGCGGAAAGTTTGGTCAAGAATGTGTTGCGGGATCTTTTGTCCAGTTGATGAGGTCCGGACTTTGTTTCAGTGGACTCATGGCTCCTCGCTGACTCCGCGCACTCGTGCTAAACAAAAAAAGCGCAGAACCAATGGTTCCGCGCTTTTTTCTTTGGGGCAAATCCCCTCAGAGAGCGTCTTATTCGGCTTGGCCGAACTTTCTCATTTGTTTCAACCTGCGTTTGCGGGCTGCGATAGACTTCTTTTTAAGACGAACAGATGGTTTTTCATAGTGCGTCCGTTTCTTTAAGTCACCGATAACACCGGCCTTTTCGACTTGCTTCTTAAAGGCTCGCATCAGCCGATCCAAAGGTTCTCCCGGCTTGTTATAAACTCCTGGCATTCAATCACGCTCCTTCCAAGGATTTCAAAAGGTTACAGAATATACAGCTTTCAAGACGTTCCTTATATCCCTTCTATCGGCTAAAAGCAATGAGCTATATAGCCGCTTCTTCATTTCCAAAAAAAACTTGGCAGCGGACTAATCTTCGCTATCGTCATAGACTCATTATAAGGAGTTTTGTATGGCATCCAGCGCGCTTTATGGTCTAGCACAAGTCACCACGATCATCCTCAATTTGATCCTAGGAATCATGATTATTTCAGTAGGAATAAGCTGGTTTCAACCAGACCCACGTAATCAGTTTGTCGGTGCGATCCGCTCCTTATCCGAACCCATGTACCGGCCCTTCCGTTTTTTTACTCGCAGAATACCTGGACCCTTTGATTTTGCACCATTCTGCGCGATGATGGTCGTAGTCTTCTTGCAGAAAGCTTTGCCTCTTTATCTGATGGGACTCGCAATGCAGAGTCGATAGGAATTTGGTCTCAATGCGATGTATGCTTTTTATTGTATTCTTCGCTGTTGTTTCTTTTACCCTCGGTTGGCGCCTCAAAGAATTGCGTCATGAGAATGTTGATTCATTCCCACTCAGCTCGCTCTCGCCCAGTGTTGTGAATATCTTGAGCTTAGGTCACAAAGAGCTCTACCTTGATTTTGCCTATCTTTGGCTTATTCAAAAATTAGCAGAGCATCCTGATCGTCCTCCCTTCAAAGATGCTTCGAGAATGCTTTCGCAAATTCAAATGGTCACACGACATCAACCTAAAATCGAGTCTTTATATACTTTATCCTGCTTTGTTTTAGCGAATGACTACCATCGCTCGGACTTATGTGAAAACATAGCAAATGATGGTATTGCAGCTCTACCTTCAAGCTGGCTCATTCCAACGGTTGTTGCGTATATGTTTGCATTTGTTTTGCAAGATCCATTGAAGGGTGCTTTCTATTACAAAAAAGCAGCAGCTGTTTCCAATTGTCCAGAATACATTAGAGGTCTAGCCAATCGTATTTTGAATAGGTCATTGAATAAAGAGGATTCGATACAGAATCTACGTGCAATTATCGAAGGTACTCAAGACGAAGACTATCGCAAGTTTTTGCGTTCGTATTTGCAGAAAAGGTAGTGACATATGGATGCTCCCTTAGTCGAATTCAAACATCTCTATAAGCAGGTGCGCAACGATCTCTTTAAATCCCCTACCATGATTCTGAAAGATGTCTCATGCGCTTTTGAAAAAGGTATAGCAACAGCCGTATTGGGACATAATGGAGCAGGTAAAACGAGCTCGCTACGCATTCTGCTTGGGCTTCTGAAAGCAGATTCAGGTCAAGTACTCTTTGACGGTCGTTCCATCAAGCGTGAGGACCGACGTCGCATCGGGTATATGCCCGAAACCAATAAGTTGCCGATGGAACTGCGTGTTGAAGAAATGCTCTACTATCATCTCAATCTTTACCAGCCCGAACTGAGTGCGAAACAAAAAAAAGAACGTATAGTCGAACAACTCACTACAGTTGGAATCAGCGATAAGCATCGTTCCAAACGCATAGCCTTTCTCTCCAAAGGACTCGGACGTCGTCTTGCTTGGGCCATGGCAAATGTACATGATCCCGAGCTTTTGGTCTTAGATGAACCTTTCTCTGGTCTAGATCCGCTAGGGCGTGAAGAACTTGCTGGATGGATTGCAAACAGTCTGCAGAAAAAAAAGTCGGTGATCATGACGACTCATGAACTCACCTCAGCTCGCAAGCTCTGCGAACGTTTTGTTATCTTTCGTGAAGGTTCTGTAGTCTACCAAGGTCCAAGCTCTATTGCTGATGATCGGGTTCTCGAATATTTTCGAGGTGTATTATGAAGGTTCGTACACTTAGCTCACTCGCGCAAGAAACTTCCTCTCAACTTCTACGTGGACCAATTTTTCTTCCTGCAGTTTTTCTAAGCTTGCTGCTTGCAGTATTTGCCGGTCTTGCAAGTTCATGGACCGTTTCTGACTTTCGAAAAATACTGTTTGATATAGGAATTTTTAGCTTTCAAATCATGGGTAGCTTCATCGCAATGTTTTGGAGTCTTAGAATACTCTCGCTTGCACGCATCGATGGATCCTTAGAGGTTCAACTAGCTTCTCCCATATCGCGTTCGCTTTGGCTCATCGGACGTTTTTTGGGAGTCAGCTATGCTCTTTTTATTAGTGGTATGATCATGCTTGTTATTTGGCAAATCAGCATGCTTCTTAATGACTTTGGTTGGTTGAAGGCAAGCGAAACGATGGCCCTCACTCTTAATATCGTAGCATGGTGGGTTGTTGCGGCAATGACACTTGTCTTTACGGTCTTTTGTGGAATGGCAACTGCGCTCTTTGCGGCTTGTTCTTTGTGGATTGTCGGGCTTATGAGCGAAGCGCTTGCACAGAGTATGGTGCATGAAGACTCTGTTGCGCTTTCTACTTTTTTTTCAAATCTAAGTAAAATCTGGAACCTACAAAATTTTAGTCGTAGTCCTAGCTTTTTTGTAGAACATGGGTCGTACGCATTTGTTCTGACCGTGGCCTTAGGTCTGTCTCTAGTAGCCTTGTTTTTATCTCTTGCCTGCGTACTCTTCTCGAAGACAAAATCGACGGCAAGTTCGACTTTCTAATTCACGAGGTAATCATAAATTACAAGTGTTGAAAGGAGTGGAAGGCTTAAGTAGCTACTCAGTATCCATGGTAGCTCGTAATGGATCAATGCTGGCAATTCTCCCACAATGAGTCCTTCGGGCTCGAACTCATCACTGCTAAGGTGCGGCATCTTAGGCAATATGCCGATTATATGAAGATACAAGCGATAGTTCAGCTCATAGGCTTGGATATTGTAGTCAAGTATAGTCAGAAAGACAATTTCCAAGCGCTTCAACTCAAGGGTAGTGATACCCACAACTTTCGCGATGTGTTTATTGCTGTCATGGTCGTCCCAGAGATTCCTTTGAGCTACGAAAAAGCATATGGCTAGGATGCGGTGTATGGATTTTGGTGTGGGTTGTCTGCGAGTCTGAACTATAAAACGCCAGAGCAAATTTGCGCTATAAACCAGAGCAGATTTCTCGTATTCGTACACCGGCTCACCATTTGAGTATCGGGTTTTAGGTAGATGCAGATCTTGGAATAGATAGACCATAAAACGAGATACGTAATCTGCTACAGAAATGTCTGGAGGGTTGGAACTTACAAACATACCGAGTTCAGGTGTATCATCAACTGTTTTTAAATCAATGATGTACTTGGAGAGATCTGTAAGGTATTCGGTGAAAATTTTTAATGAAACCACGTTCGTTAGGGAACTTATATCATCACTTGCAGCAACTGAAGGGGGAGTTAGCAGGGTGAGGAGGACTATGATCTTCAGTAGTTTAATCTTCATGTGAGATATCTCCAGTCTGTGAGGAGACGTGATAACAAATGATGTTGAAGAAATACAGTTTTTAAAAGATTCTATAAATCGTGTTCGTTATTTGTGCACTTGCTTGTTGCCTTCAACTCTGTTTGACTTCACTATCGTTTGAAGGTAATTGCTTCTATCTTGAATGTAATAAGAAGGAACACTCACTGTGATTCGTCACGCTCGAATTCTACTTACGACTATTATTCTGTTTGGATTTTCCTCTGGGCTTCTGCATGCGGGAGACGAGCGCTGTCCAGTCTCATGTACGGACCCGTTGTTGGACTCAGATGATGAAGAGACGGAACCATTATTCAATGGTTTGACCATGCATTTTTGGAATGAGAACCGTCCTGAAGATGCACACGTGGATTATCACAATGCTCTGACGCTTTATGCTCTGACAACAAGACCTACACAAGCGCAGTTGACACCCAGCATGCAGACCGCAGCAGATCTCATCGATTCAACTTTTGCACCACTTTATCAGCCACTTGATGGTGAGACAGCCGCCCAATCACATATCAGAGTGAAGGTTGCAAGAGCTATTATTCGACGTATTGCAGCTTATCTATTGCAGCTTCCCCTAGATTTGAATGCTAGCAGTCCGAATGCTGACCGTGCACTCTCCCTTGCTCTAAATAATCCTGAAATTCAAATTCCTCGAAGCCCCCGCCATAGACGTGCGGGGACAGCTCCTAATCCTGGAACTGTTGGATCAGAGCAGCATCAAGCCCATCGATCGCATTCGCATCGACGTAATGCGATTATTGGAGCAGCTGGGACTTGTCTTTTGGCACAAAATCCTAGATCCCAGCATTGACAGATTTGTAATGCCGAATGGCCCAAGCAAAAATTTTGAGAGTGAACATAAAGAAGACCAGTCCCACTCCAAAGCATGCGACAAGATAGAGTGGAGAGCGCATTCCAAAAAAAGCCTCAGCAGGTACTGAGGAGATCAGCATCACAGGTAATCCAAAAGTAAAGAGGTACTGCAAGATGCGAGGAAGTATCTGCTGCGGGTAAACTCCGACCGAAGCTAGGTTCCAGTAGGTGTCGACAGCAAGCAGACGCTCACTAAAGAATACGGGACAGACGCAGAGCAAGGCTAAGCCTAAACGCACCAATACACCTAGTATGACAAAGGCGAATCCACTCAGGTAATTCAGTAGCGAAATATCAGCGGGTGCAGAGGTCACTAGCAAATAGATAAATACAGCTCCACTCAGCACTGTGCTCGGAATGTTTTGCACAATCCAAGTGCAGCTTGCCCATAAGCTGACGAGTGGGTGGTGTGGTTTGAGGAGTATGAAGTCAAAGGCGCCACTACCGCATTTTTCTCCGATTTCAAAAATAAAACTCGAGAGAAAGGTCAAAAAAATTTGATGCGTAAAATTAAAAATCGAACTTACAAGAAAGGCCTGCTCCTTGCTCCATCCGTTGACACTTCCTCCTGCTAGTTCAAAACCAACATGCAAAGTATAGAAATTTGCGATGAAGAAAATACTCTCAAAGACAATGAAAAAGACCGTGTGAAAGCGATAGATGAGTGCATCATGCCAGGTCATACGCCAGTTTGCGGAAATGAGCTGACGCAAATTTGTGAAAAAGGTCATATGCCGATTGCCTCGAATTTTCGTACACCTCGATGCCACATAAACGTGAGGATGAGGCTAAGGTAGACGAGTACCAAAGCTCCCTGCGCAAGGCCCCAAAAGATGCTGTCTGTGCTCAAACGACCCACGAGAACTAGAGCCGGGAAGCCCTGCATATAATAAAATGGCAAATACGGCATCAGAGCTTTTATAAAGCCTGTCGCCTGGTCTGCAGGAAAGAAAATTCCACTCAGCAAGAGATAACACGCTACAAAAAGCACCCAGGGAGCCCACACATGGGTCATATCAAAGGCGAGCAGACCCGTGATGATCAAGCATACTAAGCTTATTGCGCATGCCAATAAAAACGCTAGCAAGTAAAATCCAAACTGAAAGAGAATGTCCTCAAAGCGAAAGTCTTGGAGAAAAGTCCATCGAGCCATCAAAAAAAATGGCAGAACGATGCTGATGCGTAGGGCAAAGCCACCAATCCCGGATGCAAAGATGTTCAAGAGATAGGGAAAAGGCTGCACTAATGCAGAGGAAAGCTTTCCCATGCGAATTTTTTCACCCAAACGTTTTGCAAATTCCTCTCCACTGACAAATACAAAATCTTGGAGAGTTACGATCACAAAGTAAAAAAGCATGCTCTGTGGGGTGTAATCCGCAATAGTATGCTTTTGACTGACAGCTATCCAAAAAAAGATCGTTGCAGACATAGAAATAGCAAGACCTAAAAGTCTCTGCAAAATTTGTGAGCGATACGTCAACTCGATTTTGATGGCTTGCAGAAAGAAGAGTTGGAAAATTTTGAAGTAGCGCATCATAGTCTTGCTGTATTGCTGTAGATCTGCGTAAAGATCTCATCCAAAGGCTGTTCTCCGACGCTAAGGTCTGCAAGAGTATTGGGACCAATGCCTTGCATAAGCATACTTAAAACATCTTGGCTGTCCTTACTTGCTATAATCAGTCGGAGGATGTTCATATCCTCGGCTTTAGCTTCTGTCATACTCTTGAGACTCTGCATTGCTGGCAAGCTAGCTGTACGAAAAACCTCTCGTTCCTGGAAAGAGCGAAAACGAAGGTCGATGACACGTTGGCCATGAATGCGCTCATCGACTCCTGCAAGGGGACCGTCGTAAACCATACGCCCGTGATTGATCAAAATAACACGCTCGCAGAGCTCTTCGATGTCCTTGCTATAATGACTTGTCAGTAGAATGGTCATCTGCAATTCGCGGTTCATACGTCTCAGGAATTTGCGGATGATCTGTGCCGCCTGAAAATCTAGGCCTATGGTCGGTTCATCGAGAAAAAGTATTTCGGGATGATGCAGAAGCGAGAGGATGAGTTCCATCTTCATCCGCTCCCCTAGGGAAAGTTTGCGTACGGGGACGCGGATTTTTTCTTCGACGCTCAGCATGCTCTTAAATTCATCAAGACGTTCGTTAAAGACTGCATCGTCAATATCATACAGAGCTTTTGCGAGATAAAACGAATCGAGTGCAGGTAAGTCAGACTGCAGTTGCTGCCTCTGCCCCATCACCATCCCTATGCGTTTGAGATAGGCATAGGTACGTGCGCTCGTGTCATATTGGCCAAAAGCTGTCGCTTTGCCTGTCGTCGGAGTGATGAGTCCTGTCAGAATTTTTAGCGTGGTTGTTTTGCCTGCACCATTGGGGCCTAGCACGCCGATGAATTCTCCCTTCTGTACAGAGAAGGAGATGGGTTGCAGAGCGTGCACTTCTTTGTGTTTGCGATAGACAAAGTTTTTCAGGCTTCCCCAAAAGGTCGGATCCTGTTGGAAAGTTTGGTAGCTTTTAGAGATGTTGTCGATGTGAAGTATAGGAGTCATCTGATAGTGATAGCATAATTAGATGGAATTCTCCAATGAGAAGACTTGGTGAATTAGTGCAGCAAAGCTAAAGAAAAGAAGCTTATAAATGCAGCAAGTCCAGATGCGGCCGCAATACCTATGCTAGCCCAACGCATGCTCTTAGTTGCAAATTCGAACGATTGATCATTCTTCTTGCATAAAGGAATTTGTGTTCCACAAGTCGTATTCGTTGATATTTGATCAAAGCACTCTGCCTGTTCCATGTGAAAGAGGTCTATAGGTTTTTTGCAGCAGATAAGTTTGCCTTCCTTGCAATAGGCATCTTTGTCAGAATTCCACACATACCAGCCTCCAAGGCCTGCGCAAAATGCAGTCGTTGCTGTGATTGCATTTAGCAAATCGACACAATCAGGGCTCTGTGTTTTTGCAAGACTTATGTTAAAAAATAAACTCAAGCTCATTATAACTGTTAATCGACGCACAGATAATTCCCTTCTTTGTTGCTTTGGAGATGTAGAATTACTCTGCGAAGATTAAGAAAAACATGAAATTTGGGAAGTTTTTAACAACACAAACCACAACAAACGAGAAGGAAAAAATCTATGTTGCGATCGTGGGATGATTTTGGAGTATCGATCTTCTCAAGGATGAGTGAAGAAGCTCGTCGGGCTGATGCTATTAATCTTGCTCAGGGCTTTCCCGACTTTGATGGGCCTAGGGAATTGATCGATGAAGCTGTAGTCGCTCTACGCAGTGGTTGCAATCAGTACGCACCCTCACAGGGTCTTCGAGATCTGCGCCTAGCTGTAGCAAGATCTGTCGAGCAAAGACGTCAGATGAGTTACGATGCTGATAAAGAAGTCTGTATATTTTCCGGTGCAACCGAAGCACTCTTTTGTGCAGTGATGGCACTGTGCCAACGTGGGGATGAGCTGCTGACTTTTGAACCCTACTACGATATCTATCCTGGATTTGCACTCGCTGCGGGTGCGCAATTCAAAACGGTGGTCTTAGAAGCTCCACACTGGACTCTAGATACGAATGCTCTTGCACGTGCGATCACACCCCAGACTAAAGTGATTCTGCTGAACACCCCTAACAATCCAAGTGGCAAAGTCTTCTCACGTGATGAACTCGCTGCAATTGCAGAGCTGGCTTGCAAGCATAATTTGTTTGTGATTACGGATGAAGTTTATGAGGAGCTGGTCTTTGCACCGTATGAGCATCATTCGCTTGCACGTCTAGCAGGAATGAGAGAACGAACGGTGGTGATTTCATCCGCATCCAAAACCTTTAGCATCACCGGTTGGAAAATAGGCTATGCATGCGCACCAGCTTCCATCATCCAGCGTATGCGCACCATTCACGAACACACTACTTTTTGCTCTGCAAGTCCTTTGCAGAAAGCTGCTATCAAAGCCTTCCAACTTCCTGCATCTTATTTCGAAGAGCTGCGACAAGATTATGCACAGAAAGAAAAACTTTTGCGCAATGCACTTGAAGGTGCAGGATTTCGTTGTCTACCAACGCAGGGGACCTACTTCATTGTAGCAGACTACAGTGTGCTATCGAATTTGGATGACGAAGCCTTTGCGCTCTGGCTCACCCGTGAAATAAAGGTGGCCTGCATACCTTTATCGGCTTTTTTTCAGGATCGTGTGCTGATGAAGCAGAAGCGTTTGGTCCGCTTTTGCTTTGCAAAGAAGGCAGAAACCCTCAAGGCAAGTGCCGAACGTCTCCTTATAAAAGTCTAGTAGATTTAGTGTGTTATTGCCGAACCCTTGACTTGGCGGTGTTTTTGGGTTATCTACGTCCAAATCAATCAACATATTTGGATCAAATTTATGAAACATTCAGAACTGCTTGTCAGCTTGTTTGTAATTTTTTTAGCCTTCCCTTTGAGTGCTGCAGGGAAGCGTAAACGAAGTGCTGAATCCGATCTGAATGGATCTGCTTCCAAGGTTTTACGGGGTGAAGAATCTGATGACGAAGATAGCTCATCATCCGACTCAGAAGATCCAGACTTGCGAGAGCGTTCTCCTGATTTGACAGCAGGGCCTTTGTCTGGAGAAAACTCCGACTCGGTTTCTGAGAGTAGTGACGACGAGGAGGAGGTAGAAGTAGATAACGAAAATCCGGTCGCTGAACTTCCGAATCTTAGTGTGGAAGCTCGTCGGCAAATTCAGCATCGTCTCAGTGTATTATACGTTTTATTATATACGGCTTGTCGAATATACGACATTTGCGGCGATCATCCTAATGCTTTAGGTTGCCTACAAATGAAGCGCGCTAGGTATGCACAATACATACTTCGCTCAAATTTCATTGATGAAGGAGCGAGCATCAGCTCCCTCAACAATTTGGCACTCCAGCTTGCCAACAACATAAGGCCAGAGGTTGACAACATCACAATGCCAGAGCTTGACAGGATCATAATGCTAGAACTTTCTTTGGAGATGATATGCGAAACCAATATCGTAATGATTTGGTATGTGCTTTGGTCTTACTATCCCGAAATTTCTGCGATGGTAGCGAGTGTAAATCGCAATGTCCCACCTCCAACAGTTGAGCTCCTAAACCGAGCCTTTCAAATCTTGATCGGAAGGGATGATATTCAATTGATGATCAGCCCCCTGCAAGCTTTTCTTTGTCTAGAATTCTCTGCTATTCAAGAGATGCTAGGGCAAACACAGTCTTTGCGTGGTCGACGTCTTTCGGATGGTCATACCTATGCGGAAGTTTGTGCCTTTCGAGAAGATCTTCAGTCTGCTATTGCAGTCGCTATATCTCAGCGTCGTGGGGCAGCTTTCTACAGACTTGTGGGACGTCTACCAAGAGTGCTTTGGACGCACATTGCAAGCTTTTACACAACATGTAGTTTTCCTAGTTTTGAATTTGCGCAAGTTCTCGTCAGAAGTTTGCCAAGAATGCAACCAAGTTCGTCAAGTTCGTCAAGTTCGTCAAGTTCGTCAAGTTCGTCAAGTTCGTC
>CAZWOL010000020.1:0-47147 GCA_964635325.1 uncultured Pseudobdellovibrionaceae bacterium | reverse complement strand
GCCTATAGAGCGTATTGACCGTTGGGCCAATTGCTAGCTACTCTGAAGAAAATAAAGGAGTTAGCTATGATGAAAATGGCCCAAGGCCTCTTTGGCTTGCTTTTGACATCACAACTTTATGCTACGTCAGATAACGTTCAAAACATACCTTTGCATATGCGAACAGGGCGCACGACGCTTTCCTCTCGTGATGTGTTTAGAAATGTTATGAACGAACTCCGAAATATATCTCCGGAACGCAGAGCCGAGATGAGTGAGGCTCGTCGTCAGCAGCAGCTTGCAAGCATTCGAGAGCAGCTACCCGAGTGGATGGGGGCCCATGTTCCGGCTTCGATACTCTTATATACGGATATACCGAGTACCAGTGACCCTGTGGAACGAGCAAAACGTTATATGCAAGCAGCATTGCTCATGAGAGATATGTATCTTGATATGCCAATCAATCATGAGTTGCAGACATATTTGGTACCTGAAGAATTGCGTTATGATGATGCAAGTCGTCATCACTATGTAGGTTTGTTGTTTTTCCAAGCCTTGATGGAGATTGAGCAAAACATAGAGTTCATTGCTGCAGAAGATAGTTATGATGCATACGCATCAATGGCTCAACTCTCGCGTTGGGCTGGTCACCATTTGGTCCTCGGAAGACGTACTTCGCTAGAGGGGCTTAAGACTCTAGCGTCTGCAATGAATGCTTACACAGAAAAAGCAAATGTTGCAGCTTACAGATGATTTGATGGCGATAAGGATATTGCAGGAGCCCATCCTCGGTGGAACATGAAATAATGATAACTGACATTTTCCAACATCATCTGCTTACATAGCTAGGACACCTTTCGTTGAAGCTTTTCCGTCCGATCTGGTTCATCTGCAAGTTTGTTGACAGCTTCTTATTGACTTGCATCGTGCGAGTTCTTGCAGAGAAGCGGACTAATAATATAGCCAATTGTGTATAATAAACGGTAAGTTAGTGAACATCGCGGTGGTAAAGGCAAAAGTCACCTGTCATGCGGTCAAAAAGCTCCTTTCTTTTCCCTGGGTTTAATGAACTGACATTCGTATATTGAATTATATATGTCATTTAGTTACAATTGTGCTTCTGGAGGGATAATGGGACGTCCGCCAAAAGTAGAGAACCTATTGGGGATCATCAAGACGGCTGTGAGTAGTGGCATGGTTCGTTTCACTGAACATGCGCTCGAGCGAATTGACCAGAGGTTAATACGAGCTGGGATTCTCCCATCGGCAGTGACTCATGTTCTGCGGCACGGTTACCATGACCCAAGGAGAGATCAGTGGGATGAAAGGCACAAGAGTTGGAACTACGCAATTCAAGGAAAGACCCTTAGCGGTGAGCGCCTGCGCATCCCTATCGCAATAGAGGTGATGTCTAACGGGCATATCATCGTTGTCGTCACTGTTATCAACCTTGAGATTGAGGAATAGGATATGAGCGAAAAAATTCTATGGGAAGGATTTGGTTTTCCGGTAATTCTATCTGGCGTAAGTTGGGTAGAAACGCCGCATGGATATAAAACGCTCGATATCGACATGGAGAAATTTGAAATGTTGGTATGCGAAGCGCTTCTTGTAAAACCGAGCCCACTTACTGGCGCAGAAGTCAGATTTCTAAGGAACAGCTTTCATCTTACACAGGACGGTTTTGCTTCGCTTGCTGGACTTACGTCACACACAGTTGTCGTTAATTGGGAAAAGCGCGGGCATAAGCCGTCAGGAATGGAAGTGAACACGGAACTCTTGCTCAGACTCAGACTAGCATCCGAAAGAGATATCAAGAAATTTGAGATCGTCTTGCATAAGATTGTCCTACCTGGGAAGCTGGAAACTAACGATCAAGACCATCCCATTGAAGTTGCAGCAGCGTAGAAAGTTGTGTGACAGCGGTTCGATGTCTGTCAAAATTTGATGTGTGTTGCATCAGAAAATTTCTAGATCCTGGCGAATTCGCAGACCGAAACAATCACATTATGCGGGGGCACTGGGCTCGTCTAGCTGATTGAGATATAGCAACTGGCACGTCTATGTGTTCTATTCCGTTTTTACAATTTGAAGGTCTGGTCAGTTAAAAAACTTTCACATCGCGTGAATTACTTGTGTGTGAACGTATAGACCCCATCCCAGTCGACACCAGGGGATTCCAGTTTAAATTCTTCGATACGTTTGAGGTAGAGCAATGAGGGTCCATCTTTGGCCTCGATCATAATGCATGATGTAAAGCACTTTGTTGCTTTTTCCCAATTCTGCTGTCGATAGTAAAGACGTCCTTGCTCAAAAAGTTCGAGAAATTCTTTTACATTTTTCTCTGCAATCTCTCCAGGCTTCAGCACGTTGAATACCTTGACAGGTTCTTTTTTTCCTTTTACACGGATGTCATCTAGATCACGAAGAGCGTAGTCTTTTTTGTTTTGCAAACGAGCAACAGTGAATTCGCTGATCATGAGTCGAATCCCGTATTCCTTAGTAAGACTCTCCAGACGTGAGCCTAAGTTGACAGAGTCACCCATCACAGTGTAGCAGAAGCGTTCGTGCGAACCCATGTTGCCTACGGACATTTCACCGGTGTTGACCCCCATACCCATATCGACAAATGGAAAAGACTTTGCTTTGAAATCATGCTGAACTTTTTCCAGGGCAAAGAGCATCTCAATTGCGGCTTTTACTGTACGGTCGGCCTGATCCGGAAGTGGAATGGGTGCGCCCCAAAAGGCCATGATAGCATCTCCGATATATTTGTCGAGAACGCCACCCGTACGTAAAATAATTGCAGTCATGGGAGTGAAGTATTCGTTCATGAATTCGCAAAGCTGTTCGGGATTTAGACTTTCGGATATCGTTGTAAAACCTCGGACGTCGGAGAAAAATACGGATAACTCGCGACGCTCACCCCCAAGTTTGAGGGCTTCGGGATCATCCATCAAACGTTCTATAACTTTTGGGGCAAGATAGAGACCAAACGCACCTTGGATTTTGCGCTTTTCGTACTCCTCTGTGATATAGCGAATAACCGTGGTGACCATGTAGAGCAGTCCAATTTCGATGCAATAGACACCCATGTAGATCCACTGACGTTTTGCAAACCAAAAATAGCGATCGAAGTAAAAATATCCAACAAGGAAAATCAAAGTTAGTATTCCGGAGTAGGTCGGACGTACAAAGATAACAAGTGGTGAAAAGATAAGTCCGATCAAGATTGCTAACAGAATCTCAAATCCAAAAATGGATTTTGGACGTACCAGAAAGTCTTGGTTGAGGATGTTGTCTACTGCAGTGGCTTGCACTTCAACCCCATCTATTGTGGAGTCGAAAGGGTTGGGACGTATATCGTTTACACCGATTGCAGTCATGCCAAGTAGCAAAGATGAATCCTTGAGCCAGACTTTTTCTTCCTCTGTAAAACTATTGTTAAATGCATCTGCTAGACTGAAGTGCCTAAATGTTTTTGCTGGTCCCCGATGATTGAGAAGCGCGCGTCCTCGTCCTAAAGGATCGATGGGCACATGCACGATATCGCTTTCGTCCTTGCGGCTGATCAACTCAAGGGCTTCGATACCACGTTGGTTGAATTCAACTAGAATGTCACGTTGCATTATCTCAGCAGCAAGTTTTAGAGAGAGTGAAGGCATTACTTTGCCGTCTACTGTACGTACAAGGGTGACCCAACGTGTGATTGCATCTTCGTCAAGTTCGTTTGAAAAAAATCCATGAAACTGAGAGGCTTTGCTGATAGCTTCGATATTGGAGACTATACCCTTGGTATCCATAAAAGGATAATTCTGTGCACTTTTTTCTTCGGGAAAAATCACAGCCTGTATTGCCGAGCTCTCCATGTCGGAGAGTCCATGAAACGCATCTTTCTCTCGCATAGCAGCTTTGACTTCGTTTTGTCCAAGAAAATAAAAGTAACCTAAGACAATGTTCTTAAAATTCGAAATACCTTCTGCAAAAAGTTGATCTGCAGGAGAAAGGGTCATCATTGCATTGAGTCGTTCGAGGGATGGTTTGAGATCTGTGCTTTGATTGAGTATATCTTTGGCATCGTTGAGTGAGGCGTGTTCAGCTTCGCTGAAGACAGCATCAAAACCAATCCACTGCACACCCAAGTTTTTGAGATTTGCTAATGCAGTCTTGTAATGATGTCGTGAGAAAGGCCAGCGTCCAAAAATATTGATGGCTTTATCATCGATCGCTAAAATTGCAATGCGTGATTTGGGTTCCTCCGCCCCTCGCATCAGTAGACGTCGGTCCAGAAGACTACGTTCAACACGCGTGATGATGTCATCATACGTGCTGTGTCGTGTGTAGTGAAAGTATAGTAGTAATGTCGTTGTAACCACTATGCAGCAGCAAACTAGCAGCAGCAGTCCTTTGGTTTTTAATGCCGTTTTTATAGTACGTTTTTTTGCCATAGCCCACGTCTCTTAATTCACATTTTTTTCGGTTCACTCCTTCAAAAACTAAACTCCGCAAAACAGTGTTCTTCGGGTCAATTTTGCCTAGCAAAGTTTTAGTTCTGCTACCGATAAAGCGTTCGGAGGCTTTTGATGAGAGTAAATTGGCAAGTCTTTAAATCAACCCTATGCCTAGGCTTCTTGATCAGCTGCTCTGCATTAGCAGAAGAGCTGCCAGAGCCTTTTGTACCTGTGAAAGCAAACGGTGTGGGAGGTGCCTTCACTGCTGTTGCCAATGATGAAAGCTCGGTATGGACCAACCCTGGGGGGATTTCTCGTATACACAAGGCGCGCGCTCGCAATACAGTCCATTTAATTTCGATACCCAACTTTAGTGGGGGTTATAACACTCAAGGTAAAGTCTTCTTCGACAACATACAAATTGCACAGGCACACGATGGAGGCACAATGGCGTCTGCGGTGTCGAGTGCTTTGCAAAAAATCGATGATACTAGCAAACCCATCTGGGCTATCATGGAGTTGAATCCTATAGTCTTTATGGATATGGGTTCGCGAATGAATGCTGCTGTTGGTCCCTATATGAGGACACAGGTAAGCCTAGCTCCCGATGCAACATCTTCTGATATGCAAAAAGTAGATATGATCTCCGACTTTGGAGCTAATCTTGCATGGTCTGTGAGTAGGGCTAGCAATCGTGTTAATTTTGGTATGCAATTACGGCCTATAATGCGCTATGACTACAATGAACGAGTCGACGTGCCTACCCTTGTGAGTGCAACTCAACTAAAGGCTCGCATTAGTGAGCAAAGCAATTCGACGCGTGCTTTAGCTGTTGATGTTGGAGCGATATTTACCCTTGCGGATTTTTGGTTTCCGACGGTCGGCTTTGCGATCTTTAACCTTCCTACGGGATGCCAAGATAACTACTTAAATCCGTATACACGTACGCGACAAAAAATCTGTGGAGCGCAATTTACCGGAACTATCAATAATCCTGATTCGCTTGGCCTTATGGACCCAACGGATATACGGGTTGGTGTTTCGATAACACCCCGACTTTTTCATAGATTTTCTCTACGCTTCTCTGCTGATTTACATCATTTGAGCTTGCAAAGTGGAACCCAATACTATGGCCTTCCCGGTGTCGACATCGCAAAACAAATTCATGGTGGCATAGAACTCTTCACGGGTAATCCCTTGCTCCCCCCTCCTCTATCTTTTCAGTTGGGTATGAACCAAGGATTTTTCTCCGGAGGGTTCAGTCTGCGCTTAGGTTTCATGACCTTGCAACTTGCGGCTTATGGTCGAGATGTTTCTGCCGAAAAAAAGCCTAAGGAAGACCGTCGGACTATGCTCAATTTCTCTCTCGAATTTTAAATTGCAGCTTTTCCAAGCGAGCTCTTTTCGCTATAGTAACTTTGAATTTCAACCTAAGATTAGTGAGTTAGCTAATTTTCGGGGGCACGCTTCTAAGTTCTGTGCGTTCGGATTTTTCAGGATATAGGTTCAGTATGAGTCGTTTGAGTTACATTCTGGTATTGGGGACTTCTGTCGGTGTGTTGACTTCATGTAACCCACAGCCTTTTCTGAGTGAACAAAGAGAACCTCTTGCCTTGGAAAAGATAGATGAGTCCAAAAAGGGCTCCAAGATTAAGCGAAAATTCTCCGACAGTGAATTGCCTGTTGCTCCTGCAAGTCCTGAACCTCCAGCAGTTTTGCCCGCAGAAGATGTTGGGCTATATTTGAAGGTTTCAGATTTACAGACCAACCTCTCGGTTGCAGATTTGCAACGTATTCGTCATATAGCTGCATCAAATGAACGTAGTCCTCTGAATAGAGGTATTCTTGTCATTGCGGCACTGCGTGCGTATGCAAAGAGTGGTGTTGATTCTGTCTTGTTCGAACAGGCGCAACTCACGGAGCGCATGCCAGTTGATGTGAAAGATTGGACCAAAGCAAAGTCTCTTGAGGATTTGTCGGATCAGTTGAAAATTTCTTTTAAGGTCGAATTGGAAATCAACCCTTTCGTTCAAGATCTTTCGATCTATGATCTTGCGCTGCGTGCTTTGGAGCGAGAGGATAAAAAATCAGAGTATGCTCATCCGCTTCGTGTTCTCTTGTTAGAAAAAGCTGCACAATGGGCAAAAGTTCGTGAACGCCTGAGTCCAACTCCTGTTGTGGTTGAGGAGAAAAAAGCAGCAGTACTTGCTCCTCTCCCAGCACCAGTAGATCCTAATGCTCCTCAACAGACGCCACCTCCACCGGTGTCAGCAGCTGTAGTCCCAACTCCTGATCTGGCAAGTCCTCATGTAGAAGAAACGGATACAGATGGTTCGGGATTGCTTAAAAAAGCCCAGGAACTCAGCGAGAAAAATGAGTTTCATAATGCTATCGAAGTGCTGCGACACATCGAACCCTCAAGTCCTTTTCATGCTTCTGCTGCCGCAAAAATTCGGGTTGTTGCTAACAAAGCAGTGAGTGAGTTGCGTACAAAGGCAGCTCGCGCCTACCAAAGCTCGGTCCCTGTAAGTGATCTCAAAGCTCGTGGTGCCTACCTTGAGCAAGCGCAAAAATTTCTGCAAGCTGCGATCGACAAATATCCCGAGTCCGATCAGCTGTCATCTGTACGACAAAACCTTGCTGTGATCCAAAAGAGTTTGGACGTGATCAACAAGGAAAGAGGACGCTAGTTACTACCGGTCACCGTCACCGTTTGCGTGAGTGCTACTGTCACCGTCATCTTGAGCGAGCGTAGCGAGTCGAAAGATCGCCTGCTTAGCTAGGTAGCCTTAGATCGAAGGTCTTTGCAGGCTGTCAAAGTTGCTGGTGGATGGCGTCCATCGTTTTGCCAAGCGAATTTCCAAAACTAACTTGGGTTTTGAGAGGGGCCTCAGTAAGCCCTGGATTCTGCATGCGCAGAGCGCGGACAGCATCTTCGGGTGTAAGAAAGATGGGAAAGGTATCTCCGTAGTTAAAGCCTTCAAGAAGTCTGCGTGATTGAGCCATGACACCTGAAAAGAGCAAGTGCACACGGAGTCGCTTTCGGAGCTGCATAATATCCTGTAGGAAACTTGGGCAGATCTCTTTTTCATCTTGGAGGTCGAGGATCATGTATTCAAGTGCCGTATGCTTGAGCCAATTATGAATTTTAATCACAAGGTGGTCGCAATCTGGGCAAAGCCGCGTTTTGTAGTCGCAGCTGTTGACCAGAGTGCATATGACTGCACCATCGACTAAAGTGGGTATGATGTCCATCATGTGAATCCCCTACTTCCAGACAGATAACGAATTGCTGTTAGGAAACTCCAATTTAGCGAAAATTTCCATTCTATACCAACTCAAATTCCAGCAAAATGAAGTGTTTTTCAGCGCTGAGTGAAGGCGAGATCGCGGAGCTTGTGATTCGATCAGTTGTTATTGAATTCAGAGAAAGCCTTGTGACGATCTATCCAAGCGCCGATCCACTTGCGTTTCAGCTCCGACAGACTTTGCTTTGCAAAATTTTTTCTGTATTCATGAAGGCGCAAAGATACAGTTCTGTGTACTTCTTCACCACTGCTTGCTTGGAAGCGAAATGCCTCTATGGCGAAATTTATTTTCCGAGCTCCGATCAGCAAAAGCAAACGCGCGTCATCTTGACTGTCGAGTGTGCCCGTCTTGACCAAAATTTGCCCACTTGCTTCTACACTAAGGGTGACGCTTGTCATTAAAGCGCGTTTTCTAGCTTCGATGCTTTCTTCGCTATGAACTTGAACTTTCCATTCCAGCCCGTCTCCATCCGTGATAGTGTTTATGACATTGTGTCGAGTCCATTGGTCTGCTTGGATTTTTGCACTGAGTTGCGAAACTCGAGTTGGTCTTTTGGGCCGTGGTAAATAATCCATCCGTAGCATTTCTCGCAATGTGGTTTAAAGTTTTTAAAAATCTTTTTATTCTAAGCCCTCTGCTCTTTGGGGCTTGTGCATATCGTTTTACAAATAAGCATATTTCTATTCCCAGTGGCGCAAAAACTATTGCCATTTCTCCAATCTATGACTCCAGTCGCGTGGTACTGCCCCATGATGCACTTTGGTCAGCGCTGCAGCTCGCGTTTGGTTCTAGTGGACACCTCGTCGTCACAAAAACCTCACAGGCTGACTATGTTCTCGCGGTACATCTCAAAGATGCTCGTTCATCTGAGTATGAAACAGATTCGCGAGGCACCCTGCAAAACCCGCATGACCACCTGAATAGCAATGGGCAACCCTTTGCTCCGAATCAGTACGTCAACCTACATTCTGCAGATGTTTTTTCTAAGCGGGAGCTCCTAAATTTCTCTGTCGGTATTGAAATCTGGGATGTACGTACACGTACGCTTTTGCTTCAAAAGGACTATCCCATTCAGTCTAATTTCAATATCTTTTCGACACAGAGCACACCGGAAAGCCAATTTTTGCGAACCGAAGAAAATCTCGAGCTATTGTTTGTCTCTCAAAGCAAAGCTCTCGCCCAAAGGGTGGTATCCGATTTCTTTGCCTCACCGATCTTTGAAAGCGACCCACAATCCTAAGTATTTGCACGTCGCTTCTAATTTACGTTGCTCTGATTGGCCTTCGATAAAAGGTTACCATATTCGCGGTTGTAGTTGAAGAATTTGACGATCAACGAAAGGTAGTAGGTTCCTGCCCAGGTTGGTTCGGGAAAGTCTTTGCGCCAATAAAAATTCATCCCCCAACATTGGGATGGGGAAGAGTATTGAGCTCCTGCAGATGCATAGTATTGACGGTCAGGACTTTGATTTTCTTTCATTCGGATATCGTATTCCCCAACAAGTGTAATTTGAGGAATAAGGCTGCTTGTAAGTCCGTAGTTGCGAGTGATCGTACGGTTGAGAAGAAGTCCTCCTAATCCATCGTAGGAAACCTCTTTTTCGATGGAGTATCCTAACGATATGCGACTTTGCAAAAATTGTGGCAAACTGAGTTGAAAGCGCATTTCAGAAAACAGGTGCGAATATATATCATACTTTGCAAACGTCGATAGCGTCGTGTCATAAAGACTGAGAGATGCATTCGAACGCCATGGAGACCAAGGTTGTGGCAAATTTGTGCTGCTAATGACAGGATCGGATTCTAAACGTCTACGCTCTTGCTGCTTACGAAAATCATATCCGATATTACTATCGACATGGAGAAAGGTCTGACGGTTACTTTCCAATATATGAAACCCTCGCTTACGAGCATCTTCTGCATTCAAACTTCTGTGAAGTTGCTCCGAGAGGTAGTTTGCATAGCTTAGTTCTTTCTCAGCCATAGCTTGAAAGTCTTGAATCCCACTTGCCTGAGCTTCTGACTGAGATGCTCTTGTGTTCTGCCAAGTCCGTTGGTACGTCAACCAATCATGACTTGTACTCAGAAGAATCTGCTGATGCGGAATCATACGTTCAGCTTCGGGCAGTAGATCCGAATCAAAGTTCTGAGGGTTTTCCGAAGCAAAATAGGTTAGCGACTGAGCATTTTCAAGGCTTCTAAAGCGTCCTTGAGCTGCGTCATACTGGTAGGCATTTGTAATATCTGCGTAGCCACCTTTGCGGACGACGGATGGGCGCAGCGAATAATTTAAACCCCAATCCATGCGATGGTTGAGGAAGCGTCCGCTTTTTTTGTCACCATCCTCATCTGCAAGTAGCTGCATGATTCCATCGATGGGTAAGTGAAAGTCTAGACCAAAGCGTGCAGTCCGTATTGTGCTATTTGAATCCGCATGGGTCAGTATGCTGTCCGGAGTCTGATTGCTTGCAGAGAAGCGGTAGTCTGCTTCTATAGAACGTGCCTCAAACTCTCCAAAGGAGTCGAGTGTGAAGACCTGGTCTTTGAAAAGGGGGGTCAGCAAGTTGAATTTGACCTGCGTCCAATTACCCGAGTCTAAGTGTGCATTCACACTGTCATTAGGAAAGCTTTTATGAAAAGACGCATCATCCAAAAAGTGCAGACGTTTGAAATTCAAGAGAACACCCGCATAGACTGGGCGAGGGGCCTCAAGAAGTGGAAACAAACGGGTTCGCAGACGTGCATAAAGTGGAACTTGATGCCCAGAATAGGGGCTATCGGACGTCATGCGATCACCCCAGGCACTACCTATGCCTCCGTAGAAGTCGCTTCCATCCAGATGAAAGTGCCCCTTCGCTTTGGAGAAAAGACTGGGGTAGGCTGGACTGAAACTCTCATTGAACTTTTCAAAATATAGGTCCTGCAAATAGCGATGGTCGGATAGCATTTTCCCTTCACTCACAAAAGACATGCGAGGTGTGAGGAAGGTCATGCCTTGCCATTCCATTTTATGTCGCCATTGATTGCTAGGAGCTTGTATTGAATTATTGAGCGCCTCCTGACACTGAGGGGCTGTCGGGTGATCAAGGCAGTACGCATAACCAATATTATGCCAGTACCCTGTGCTCGACAGCGAAGGTAATGATAAGCTCCCTGTACGTGATGTTGGAGAAGGCAAGTTGTTCTGTTGGGCCTGAGCCTGTGACAAACCATCATTGTATGCGCGAGCCAACTCAGCACGTTCACTCTGCAGATTTAACCACTGACGATCCCGAATAATCTCACCCGACAGAGTCCACCCCGAGTAGGTTTTCTCCTGGTAACGAAGTTCACCTCCGATGCGCAAGCCACGCTTTTCAATCATATCGAGGGTCACAGTCGAATCTTTGTTGGGTCCTAAGTCGAAAAAAATGGGCTGCGAAAGTACCGAGCCGTTGTATTTTGCGTAACTCAGATTAGGAAATAAAAAGCCTGACTGACGTTCACCCTTCATCGGTATGCGTAAGTATGGAAAATAGAGGATGGGAATACCTTTGATCTCAATCACAGCATCACTCAGATCCGCATAACCCTCTCCATAAGCATCAAAGCTTTCCGTACGCAGACCCCATGCTGGTTTCTCATCGTCTTCGCACATACATGGAGTGACAACTGCATTTTGCGCGCGGTAGTGGTTCCCTTCAGTACGTTCTAACCAATTGCCACTAAGCTTGATGTAGTTCCCCGGAAGCATAGGACGAGAGAGTGACAAACTTCGCTTCTGACTCTCGGCCCAAAAGGCCCGACGCCGTTCTATGCCATCGCGTTTTTGCATTCCCAACTGTGCTAGCACCGTATTCTTTTGCTTAGCAATCAGCTGCTCTTTCTCGAGGAGTAATGCATATTCATTTATAAGCAGAGGGCGCTGCGAGGGAGCGAGCTTGCTAAAGCGCTTCTTAAGGCTATCTTTTTGACCCCTCACGATTTCAAGTTGTCGCTTTTTCTCAACTTCAAAGCGGACCTCTTCAGCGGTTATGCCGAGGACACGCTGACTAATTTCAGCAGCTTTTTTAGAATCGTTCGCTACTAAGAAGGCATTTTGCAGAAAAAAATCTTCAGTCTTGGCATAGAGAATGAGCTCATCTCCTCCAAACACCTGATTCGAACTCAGGACCAACACATGGCCAGTCGCTTTGAAAATGTTCTTTTCACGATCAATAGAAAGTTTGTCTGCCATAATAAGATTGGAGGCTAGCATCGCAACGACGTTGCCCTCTAAAACCTGCTGCATGGCATTGCGATCAAAGCTCGTCGAGTCTGCATCAAAAAAGAGTGGAGGAAGACCCGAGCTACCATCTCCAAGCTTAGCGGGAGCTGCTCGCAGAGTGAATGTGGTCGCAAAGAGAGCGAGGATCAGTAGCGTGAAGGGTGCTCTGAGCAGAAAAACCTTGAGGGTACGCTTTAAAGTATTCAAGAACTCTTCCGACGGCATAAAAGGATCCGCAGATCGCTACCGGTGAATGAATATGGTCCGCACAATTGTTCCACAAGTCCGCAAAGTCATCGTAAAGTACCACGTCGTCATGGAACTTGGTCAATTGATCTTCCGTAATCGATCGGACATTGTCTATTTTAAATATCACAAATGGGTCGAGAACCTCACGCAAAAGCATGATCATGGGTTCTAGATCCTTGTCGCGTAAAATCGAAACAAAGCCTGCGATCTTCTTGCGATTACGAATAACAAGCCCGAGCTCCTCCAAAGTACGAACAAACTCTCGAACAGATGCAATATTGTGACAGACATCGAGATAAAAATCCCATGTCTTTGCCGATGATCCTTGTATGTGAAGCCTCTGTAAGCGCCCAAAGAAAGATGGCGGCCATGGTCCTTGATCATTACTAAATTGGGTGAGTGCAGCATGTGCTCGTTGTATAGGCAACAGTGTGGTATTGGAACGTGCTAGAAAGTCTTCATGAACTAAGCTGTAGAAAATCGCTACAGCTACACTAAAGTTCTGCTTCAAAATTGGAGCACGTCCCTCGAACCAGGTTGGCATTGGGTAGCTCCAATCTTCCAGGCCTGGCAAATGCACAAAACCAGTTGCCCCCTTGCTGCCAAAGGCATGTCCAGAACGGTGCAAAATGAATGGACACTCGTGCTGAGCTTGATTCAGAGTTGCTTCTAAAACTGCCTCATGAAGACGTTCACCCCAAAACAGAGCCTTGCCTCTTCGAGCAAGGCCTAACTTTTCTTTTGCAATCGCATCTAAAGTATGTCCAAGAAATTCTTGGTGGTCATAGTCAATCGAAACAATTGCTGACGCTATGGGTTCGACCGTATTTGTAGCATCCCATCTACCCCCGATCCCAACTTCCAAAATCATGAGTTCGCATTCATAACGCTTAAAGACGGTCAATGCTAGAACCGTCGTCAATTCAAAGAAACTCAAACTCTCTTCGAGCTCAGGACTGAGTCGGGTTCGTAATGCTGCGAGTTCATCCTCTAAATCTTCCATACTGAGAGTGCGGTCAGAGATCTGGATGCGTTCGCTAAAATGCAGAATGTGCGGAGATGTATAAAGCCCACAGCGAATCCCAGCAAGTGCAAGCAGACGCCAAAGCGAACCAGCAGTACTACCCTTTCCGTTGGTACCCCCAATCAGTAGACTGGGTGGTAGTGTCTGAGTATCAAGACCAAGTTCATCAAGGGCTCGACGCATACGTTCACGACCGGGTTGAATGGTCGCACGCGTGCGTTCGAGCAAGCGGAGTATTTCCATAGAAAAAAAAGCTCCATCGCAAATTTCGAATTATTGAGCTGTTCGCCGCTTTTTGGAAGTTTTTGTTTTGACGGGAACATACGGATAAAGAATGTCGAGTAGATCCGCAATGCGATCACGAAGCTCATGACGTGGGCTAATGAGATCAAGCATCCCATGCTCTAGTAGATACTCGGAACGTTGAAATCCCTCCGGAAGTGTCTGCCGCATCGTTTGCTGTATAACACGAGGTCCTGCAAATCCGATAAGAGCACCAGGCTCTCCTATATTCACATCTCCTAAGAGAGCATAGCTGGCTGCTACACCTCCAGTCGTTGGATTGGTGAGAACAGAGATCATCGGAATACCTGCTTCACGTAAGAGAGACAGTGCAGCACAAGTTTTTGCCATCTGCATTAGGCTGAGAACTCCCTCCTGCATGCGTGCACCTCCAGACGAAGAAAAAATTATCGCAGGCTCTCGTCGCTCAAGAGCACGTACGAAAACGCGTTTGATTTTTTCTCCCACTACGCATCCCATGCTTCCACCCATGAAGCTGAAATCGAAGATTCCAACTTGCACTGGGCGCCCTTTCAAGAAACCCTCTCCACAAACAATTGCATCGCGTCGTTGGTTTTTTTTGAACTGCTCATCAAGCTGCGAGGAATATTCTTTCTTCGCAGAAAATTTTAATGGGTCGCTGCTGACCAAGTCTTCATCGACGATTTGGAGTGATTCAGCATCTAAAAAATGACGAAAACGTTCGTCAGGTGAAATCGAGAAATGCTGTGTACAGCGCAGACAAACGTTTTGGTTCGCTACGAAATCCTTACGGTAAATGATTTCCTGACAGTCTGGACAACGAAACCAAAGACCATCAGGAGTATCAAGTTTTTCACCTTTAGAGATCGGAGCCTTTTCAATATTACTCCAAGCCATATTATTTTCTCCTTTGTACTCAGATTTAAATTTAGGTCCGCCGATGCAATTTAAAAATTATTAGGTCTAAGCTCTTTTTTCTCATTGCTCGATCCCCAACTCTTGTTAAGATAAATTACAAACTCAAATAAAAAAAGGTAACTTGATGAATTGCCGTCGATGCCCACACCATGTTCGCCATGGACAGATGGCGAAGGATGGTAAAACGCTCCAATTCAAAGACCTATGTGGTCTTAAACTCAAACGCCTTCAAGAACACGAAACCCTCCAGAAGAAAGGTCGAGGACGTGGTCGCCAAGCTGCAGAAGTGAAGATGAAGAAAATACTCGTAACAAAAAATTCCGAGTGTGTTCATTTTCCATTCTTCGACGAGTTCGACTACTTCTCCTGTGCCGTCTATCAAAAGACCTTTTCTTCCTACGGTCTCAAAAACAGCGTATTACCAACCAAAGACATCCAATTCTCCGACACTATTGCTAATGTCTCAGTAACCGACTTGGAGTTTCTGTAGGAGGAGTTGGAACAGAAAATTCTATGATCCTGAGCGAAGCTGTCATCCCGCTCGGAACGAACGAGCCCGTCATCCCGCTCGGGATGACGGGCTCTGATGGGCTCTGACAGGCTTGTTCAGACAGAGCGCTAGATCTCTAGTGAGATTTTGCGAGTGCAGAACCTTCATGCTTTTTCTTAGATTTTCGCCAGCTATCCATAACAAGAACAAAGTAACTTGCTATGAAAATCGAGGAAGCTGTTGCAACGATAATCCCGATAAGCATCGCCATTGCAAAGTCCCAAATCTGTCCGCTACCAAAGACCAAAATACCGACTAGGGACAAGGACGTAGCTACGGACGTATTGAGCGTTCTCGATAGAGTCTCATTCAATGCAAGATTGATATTTTCAAACCAAGAACGTCGAGGATGATCTGTGACGTTCTCTCGAATACGATCGTAGACAACCACCGTATCGTTCAAGGAGTAACCGACTACAGTCAGTAGCGCAGCTACAGATACAAGATCAAAGGAACGCCAGAAGAATACGTAAAAGCCCATCAGTACAAAGATATCAAGGAACATCTTGATCATTGCACCTGGTGCAAAGCGAATATCAAAGCGTAGAGCGATGTAGAGGAAAACTGCTAAAATCGCGTACAGAACTGAGAGCATACCCTGGTTGCGCAACTCTTTACCGACCTGAGGACCTACGAAACCAACCTGCTGAATCTCAGGACCGTAGTCTTTCAATTTTTCTAGCAAGGCTGTCTTGAAGGCAACAAAAGTATCTGATGCGGATGCTGATTGAGAATCAATGTTTTTTCCGTGATCTTTAGCTTCTTCATAGCGAATGAGGAAGGCTTTTTGTCCACCACCGATGGCCTGTAGACTCAAACCGCTGATATGGACTTCGTCCGCAATCTTACGGATGTGATCGGGTTCAACATCTTTAGCAAAGGCTACGGTTACCTCGGTACCACCTGCAAAGTCGACACCGAAGTTGACGCCACGCGTGAAAACTCCACCGACGACTGCGAGTGCGGTTAGGAGCATTGCAAAGCTAACACCACGAGAGACTTTCAGGAAGTTGAAGTGGAAATTACGAGATTGCAAAGCGGTTTCACCAGCAAGCCAGCCTTTGATTTTCTTGTCGCTTACACGCATCATTGCAAGGTCAAAGAAGAAGCGTGAGCATGTTAGAGATGTAAAGAGAGAGATCAAAAGACCGATCACCAAAGAAACTGCAAAACCACGAATAGGACCAGAAGCGTTGGTCTCCAAAAGGATGACCGCAGCAATGATCGTCGTTACGTGACCGTCGATGATGGTCCATAGAGTTTTCTTGAAGCCATGCTCAACAGCCTTGCGAGGATGTATGCCCTCACGTAGCTCAAAGCGTATACGTTCGTTAATCAAAACGTTGGCATCCACAGCCATACCGAGTGTCAAAACAAAACCAGCAATACCTGGCAGAGTCAGAGCAAAGCCAAAACCTGCCATCACAGCAAGAAGGAAAATTGCATTCAGGACCAGAGCCAAACAAGCCACGGCTCCCGGACGTCGGTAGTAGAAGAGCATAAAGATAAAGACAGCAAGAAGACCGAGAAGGGCACCCTTGATACCTTGGTTTGCCAATTCAGGGCCGAGGGAGGCTCCTACTTCACGTTGTTCCAAAACCTTGATGGTTGCGGGGATTGCACCCGATTTGAGAATCAAAGCAAGCTGCTTGCCTTCTTCCATGGTTGCGTCATAGCCGCGATTGCCACCAAGCTTAATCTGAGCAACACCACCAGGGATGCGTTCATTGATTTGTGGAGCAAATTCGACGACGCTATCAAGCACGATAGCAAGACGCTTGTGAACGTTTTCGCCCGTGACTTCACCGAAGCGCTTAGCTCCTAAATTGTTGAGTTTTAATTGTACGAAAGGTGTTGGATCCATCTGCGTGCCTGGAATCATGTCGGCACCTTGGATGTCATCACCGGTGATCTCAGTTGCTGCAAAGACAACATACGAAGTCCATTCGTAACGCGCTTTTGCAGACTCACCAAAGCCGAGCTGCTTGCGGCTAAAGAGAAGCTGGTGATCGTCTGGGACCAAAGACTTAAGATACTCGGTCAGAGCTTCGCGATTCTCAGATTTGAATGCGATTTGTGCTCCATCGTTACCCGTCTCGAAAATACCCTCGGGATGAGTTTTGCCACGAAGGCTTTCAAAGCCACGGAACTGGTCATCGACGATTTGAAATTTCAACTGTGCTGTACGACCCAGTAGTTCTTTAGCACGTTCAGGATCGTTGAAGCCTGGTAGCTGCACAAGTATATTGCCATCACCGCGACGGTTGATGCTTGGTTCTGTAACGCCCCAGTTGTCAACGCGATTACGGATGACGCGTTCAGCCTGTTCCAAAGCGCTTTGCGTAATTTTTTCTTTTTCTTTTTCGCTATACCCGAAGCTGAGGGCGCGATCTTCTTTGCTTAGTTTGACGAGATAAGGAAACTCTTTGTGGAGAGCTTCGTAAAATGTACCGTCATCTTGAGTGTCCTTGAGACGGACTACGACGGCGAGTTTTTCTTTGCTAACGTAGGCAGTCTCGACTCCGAGTTCTTTGTCTTTAGCCCAACGTGAGATTTCGACAGCTGCGCGACCAAGACGATTTTCGATGGCACCTTCTGTGCTCACACCGAGAACCAACTGTACCCCGCCTTGTAAGTCTAGGCCCAATTTAATATGGCTTTGAGGCAACCAAGAC
The DNA here is from genome assembly GCA_964635325.1 of uncultured Pseudobdellovibrionaceae bacterium. GTDB lineage: Bacteria > Bdellovibrionota_B > Oligoflexia > Oligoflexales > Bog-1112 > BOG-1112. Next base: position 29,483 of record CAZWOL010000020.1, on the reverse strand, counting down.
GGCACTTTTTGCTCAAAAGCAGCATGGTTGTTGCGAACCTGTACTGGCTGCAAAAAATAGATGATGGTCGGCGTTATCGCATAAATCGATAACAACGTCAGAACGGAAAGAAAAATTGCACGCCAACGGATGGGTCTCATGAATTCCTCTTGATGAAACATGGGCTCGTGAAGTCGGAAACCGCCAAAAGGGCTGTAGCCGGATAAAGGATCCAATATACCTGGGATAGTATCTTTATCAACTGGAGATAAGGAAGGACGGTGAGTTCACTTGGTCTAAAGTATATCAAACACCAAGGCACCGTTGCGGAAGTCGACGCGTACGAAGCCTCCTTTGGCAAGAGCTCCAAAGAGAAGCTCATGGACGAGAGGAACTTTCACTTTCTCTTGAATGATACGAGCAAGTGGTCGAGCACCATATGCCGGGTCATAGCCGATCTCAGCAATGTGCTTGCGCGCAGCTTCCGTGACCTCCCATTTCACCCGTTTGGCTTTGAGTTTTGTTTCAACCTCGCGGAGGAACTTATCCACAATTTTCAGCACGACTTCGGATGGCAAAAAGCCGAAGGAGAGTATGGCATCAAGACGGTTGCGAAACTCAGGACTAAATGCTTTGTTAATCGCAAGTTTTTCGCGACCAGAATTTGCAGCTCCTGCCCCACCGAAACCGATTGGATTCGCACTGAGCTCCGATGCTCCTACGTTAGTCGTCATAATAAGGATGACGTTGCGAAAGTTTGCTTCCCGTCCATTTGCATCGGTGAGCGTCCCATGGTCCATCATCTGCAAAAGAATGTTGTGTACGTCAGGATGTGCTTTTTCGATTTCATCCAACAGAATGACCGCGTGTGGAAACTTGTGCACCGCATCGGTAAGCAAGCCTCCTTCCTCATAACCAACGTAGCCTGGAGGAGCCCCAATCAATCGTGAGACAGCATGGCGTTCCATGTACTCACTCATGTCAAAGCGGATGAACTCTATTCCCATTTGCTTAGCAAGCTGGCGCGCGAGCTCGGTCTTACCAACACCGGTTGGTCCTGAGAAGAGAAAGCTCCCGATCGGTTTGTCTTCGTTCCCCATCCCCGAACGTGCCATACGAATGCTTGCAGTGAGTATGTCGATCGTTGCATCCTGCCCGTAGACGAGCTTTTTCAGACGCGTATCGATATCCTTGAGCGAGCGTTTGTCCGAGCTGCTGACAGCCTCGGCAGGTACACGTGCAATTTTTGCGATCACCTGCTTAACATCCGAGAGAGTGATGGTTCGGAGTGCAGAGTTCGTTAGAGCCTTAGACGAATAGAAAGCTCCAACCTCGTCGATAACGTCAATAGCTTTGTCAGGCAAGCGACGATCTTTGATGTAACGTTGTGACAACTCCACAGCTGCCCGCAAAGCTTCGTTGGTATAGCGGACATTGTGGAAGTGCTCATATTTTTCTTTAAGGCCCTTTAGGATCTCAACCGAATGTTCGACGGAGGGTTCTTCGACCGCAATTTTTTGAAAGCGACGGTGCAGGGCCTGGTCACTTTCAAAGTGCTGTCTATACTCTTTGTACGTCGTCGAACCAATGCAACGAATGTCACCAGATGCGAGGAAGGGTTTGAGGATGTTGGAGGCATCCAGGGTGCCACCACTGACGGCACCAGCCCCGACGATCGTATGGATTTCATCAATGAAGAGGATAGCTCGGGGGATTTTTTTGATGGAGCGAATCAGTTTCTTTAGGCGTTCTTCGAAGTCTCCTCTGTATTTGGTACCTGCAAGCAAAGAACCCATATCGAGGCTGAAGATCTGAGCGTTCTTTAGCTGTTCAGGAACTTTGTTCTCAGCAATGCGCAGAGCGAGTCCTTCGGCAAGAGCTGTTTTACCGACACCCGATTCTCCCACAAAAAGTGGGTTGTTCTTGCGTCGACGGCAGAGGACCTGAACTGTTCGTTCGATCTCGTGCTCGCGTCCAATGAGAGGGTCGATGCGTCCCTCCCGAGCTTTTTCGACGAGTTCCTCTGCATATTGAGAAATAGGATCCGTATTCTCTGCCTTTTTCTCCTTAGTCTTTTGTGTCTTTGCATCTCCCTCGTCATCTCTTTCGATGTTTGGGGATGTATAAGGAGCTATAGAACCAGTGTTCTGCAACTGATCCAGCGAATCTGGATCGACACCTTCTTTGACGGTTCCGTGCGAAAGAAAATTGATCACATCGAATTGTGAAATATTTTGCTTCTCAAGAAAGTAGCTAGCATAGCTCTCCTTCTCAGAGAAAATCGCAACCAATACGGAGTCTCCATAGATTTTTTCTTTGCCTGAAGACATGACGTGTTGGGCTGCACGTCGGATGACACGCTGAAAACTCATGGTTGGTTGTGGGGCTTCGGTGCGAGGTAAAATGCCTTTTTCGAGGTGGTTTTCAAAATAGTGACGCAGATCATCCTGAGTCTGCTTAAGTGAACCACCACAAGCGACGAGCACCTTAACATAGGCTGCATCTTGTAAGAGCGCAAAAAGAAGATGTTCGACGGTTAGATACTCATGACCGTACTTCTTGGATTCTTCGATCGCAAGATTTAGACTCGCTTCGAGTTCGGGGCTGATGATCATAGAATCACTCCTCCTCCATGGTGCATTTCAATGGATGCTGCAGCTGCTTAGCTTTATCATTGACCAATGTTACTTTGGTCTCTGCTATTTCGTATGGGTATACGCCACATATTCCCAAACCTTTCTCATGCACGTCGAGCATGATCTGCGTGGCAAGCGCATTGGTTTTGTGAAAAACGGTTTCTAAAATTTCGATCACAAAATCCATAGGTGTATAATCATCGTTATGCAAAATGACCTTGTAACGCGATGGCGGTCTGACATCGAGCTGCACAAGCGGAGCCGTCACACCCTCGTGACTCTCATGCTGATTCACTATATCTTTTGATGAGGACAAAATTGATCTCCTAGTCATCTTGACTGTACTGGCAATCTCCATCCCCACCTTTATAGAAAATTTAAATACTTTTGAATACAGCTCCTATGCAATCTACTCAATGCGGACGACAACCCGACGGTTGGCTGCGCGCGCCTGCACTAGAGCCTCCCCCTTAAGTTGGTCTATCGACATCTTAGGTTTTGTATGTGCATATGCCATAACCGCCATACGTTCTTCAGAGAGTCCAAGCTCCTGAAAGCGGCGCATAAGGGCAAAGCCCCGAGCTGCGCTGAGCTCCCAATTGCTAGCATAGCGACTTCCACTGCGAGGTGGAACATCGTCGGTGTGCCCCTCAATAACCATGCGATAGGGCCCCCCTATGCCTGCAAGCACCTTCATCACTTCGGTCGTCACGGCTTCAAAGTCTGTGTTGACCTCTGCCGAACCCGAACCAAACAAAATACCTGACTTAAACTCAATGCGTAGGCCGTTTGCATCTAGATTGACGACTGCTGCATTGCTGAGATCTTGGGTTTTGATTACACCGCTAAGTTTTTGAGACATTCCTTCGAGAGAGTCTACTTTTTTCTCGACGATTTCTTTGCGGAGACCAGAGTTGACGTTGTCAAACTTCTGTTTCTGAGGAGTCATAACAGAGACCATCAAAACAAAGAAACTCAGAAGGATCAAAGACATGTCAGAAAAAGACATGAGCCATAGGCCAGATTCTTTCTGAACACGTCGGAAGGAACGGGGCGAACCATTCTCCTGCAAGTGAATCTCCTAAGTTGTGGGGGAAGGTTTGCGTGGTGTGCCTTGTGAGCTACCAGCACCATAAGTTTTGATAATGTCCCGAAAGTGAATGCTTGATTTTTTACCCTTAAGAGCCAACACACCATCGAGTACGAGCATATCAAGCTTGTGAATTTTTTCGGCTTCAATCGCAATTTTCTCAGAAAAAGGAGCATAGATGATGGTGCCGAGCAGCAGCCCATAAAGTGTTGTTATCAATGCAAGGGCCATTCCCGAACCAATAGCAGCTGGTTCTGATAATTTGGAAAGCATAGCAATCAGCCCAAGAAGCGTTCCGATCATTCCGACACCAGGAGAAACTTTGGACATGTTTTCAAAGAGGTTGGTTGCTAATGCCATCTCTTGTTGACGCGCATTGATCTTCGCTTGCAGATTATGTTTGATTTCGTCGCTCGTGAAATTGTTGACGATCAGTGATACCCCATCAATCAATAGGTCGTAAGATAGACGATTGCGTTCAGCAACCAAAGCTCCAACGCCATGCAAACGTACCTTTGCAGATACTGTACTCAATCCATCGATCACTCGACTGCGTTGGCGATTGGTTTGATTGAAAATCGAAGAAAACAAAACGCGGATGCCCACAAAAAAATCTGCAATAGTATGAGATAGCAACATGATGGATGGAGGTAGCACTCCAACCAAAATAAATCCAGATATGTCAAAATATCCGCTGAAGCCTTCATGCTTGTGCGTGAAAGTAAAACCGATACCGAATAGAATTCCACAAATACCGATGAGTGCCGACATACTTTGCCTCAATACTTGATAGATCTATCATAGCTTTGCTCAGTTGCTTAGGTCACCAGGCACAAATTTCATGATCACTTGGTAAATGCCATATTGGCTTTATATAATGCAGATTGCCTACTTATGCAGATGCTGACGGTTGACGATCGGAAAAATCCTTGTTAAATCATTTAAGTAAATAAATTTACAAAAGAATAAGAAATGAGGACGTTGTGAAAAAGCAGCTCGCGCTGACCTACCCTCACTCCGCAAGTCTCTTTCGATTTTGTCGACGCGTCTTAGACCACAAGTTTGGTGGTGTTCGTGTGATCGATCAAGATGTCGGGCAGATCCTTGGCTTTGACCCTGCTGATTGCAGTCATTGGAAAAAGGGTAAAAAGAACATCCATTCGATTTATGCAATGCGCAATATTGCCAAACACCTCGGTATTGATGAAAAACTAGTCGTCGACTTGGCGAGTGGAGAAATCGATGATGAGGAGGCTTTTTGCGAGTTTCTTGGCTATGGTGAAGTTGAAATTGATGCAAAAAATGTCGATCTTGCAAAGAAAAACTTTTTCAAGCAGAGTTCGACGAATGTTTTGCTCGATCGTGAGCAGGAGTTTCGCAACTCATTTTTGGTTAACGAGTCTCAGATTACAAAGATTGTGAGTGAAATTCATCAGAAAATAAAATTTGAAGAAGCTCCACTCTACCTTCCTGAGCTTGCGGCCCACTACCCAAATCTTGTCTTGCAAGCAAGAGAGGATTTGGAAGCGAGCAAAGAAGGTGTCTCTACTCACAAAGATGGAGATACTTTTTTTATTCAGTACAAAGCTAGCTCGGACATGCGTCCCTATGTGCGCTTTCGTATTGCTAAAGCTCTAGCTGATTTCTTTTTACCAAAAAATGCGAACACCATAGCTGAGCTTAGTGATTTTCAGAAACAAATTCGAGAAGTCGAAGCGAATCTCTTTGCCGGTCGTCTACTTGCTCCTGCAGGCTTGGTGCGAAAAGAAATGCGCAACGTTGATGTTGCTAAAGACATACTGACTCAATTGGCTGAGGCATTTTGGGTATCGAAGGGGTTTATGAATCTGCGATTGAAAGAGATTCTGCAGTCCTAGATTATTGGCGAGGCTGTGGTGCTGATGGATCGTAGTCTGGGATAGAACGTGCCTGACTAGAGCTGAGCTCAGTCAACTTCACTTTGCCTTTCATTGTTTTGCGGGAGAATGTAGAGGCGTCGATTTTCTCTCTCCAGCAACCTTTGCCTGATTTGAAACGATTCACAAAATAGATCGAATCCAAATAACTTACGTAGTGCCCACTAACATTGCGACAAGCACTTTCGATAGACAGGACTTCGATGAACCCTGCATCCAGAGTCTCTCCGTCGAGAACAGATGGGAAAGGAGTTCCTTCTTTCAGTGTTGCAAATTCAGCTCCATCTGGCTCCAGAATGGGTCGACCGATCAGTTTGTTTTTGCGGCGGTGCTCTTGATAGCTTGCTTCATCTGGGAATTTACGATACCTGCAATTATCTACAAAATACGTTGTCAAATTGAAAGAGATGTAGGTCTTGTTGAACTTCTTGCAATTAGGAGCGAGTCGCATCATCTTTGCGTAATCACCCCCATCCTCAAAAGATGCGATGACGCGTGATTCCACGTCACGGGGACGCGACTTGCCTCGAGTGATTTGACTACTTTCATCATTCGTTAGCAAATATTTTTTGCAACCTTTGATGTAATACACTTTGTCATAAAAACTAATGAACGACTTTTCGTGTTGGCTGCAGCTTTTCTTACGCTCCTGATCTGAAATAGGAACAAGAGGAGGGTTTTTGAAGCGAAGGGCTTTTTCTGCTGCTGTCTCGGTATCTTCTTTTTTTTCAGAGCGATTGGAGGATCGATCGGTTTCTGGTATTTGAGAGTCCGAATTATTATTCGATTTTTCAGAATCTTCTATAGGAGGAGCCTTGTCCAAATCCAAGTCATCACCATCTTCAGCCCAAAGCATTGAGCCATTCATGGTGATCCAAAATACTAAACATCTAAAAATCTGTTGCGATACTTTTCGCATAATTTGCCCTCAGCTTGTTTTCGGTTGATCCCTCTTTTACCTGAGGGCCTCCATTTGTACATTTGGAAATTTCAGGCTTATTTTAGAACTTGATTCGACAATATCTATCTATTGCCTGTATGAATAAACCATCAATAGCCCAACTTTGTCTCAAGTTCTAGTACGAATCTGCCGACCAAAGCTCTACCCCGACTCGTCTATAATTATTTTGGAGGTGAAGATCATGCCTCTTTTGGCGACCAACTATATCGCTCCAAAATTTTTTTCCAACCCATATATTCAGACCGTCTATTCTATCTATTTACGTAGAGTTCCGCCTATCTATTATCAACGCGAAAAATTGATCACACCAGACCAAGATTTCCTCTACCTTGATTGGTTGGCCCAAGATCCTGATCGTCTTGTTATCCTCACGCATGGCATTACGGGTGACTCACAAACTACCTATAATCGTGGGATGGCCCGTGCTTTCTATGAGCGAGGTTGGAGTGTGCTCGCATGGAACATGCGTGGGCGTGGTGGGCAAACAGCAAACTTGCGAGAGACAAGCTATCACTTGGGATTTACTACAGACCTTCGTTTTATCATTCAGCATGCGATTGAGAAAAAGAAGTACAAGCAAATTTTTCTAGTCGGCTTCAGTATGGGTGGAAACATAGTCCTGAAGTACTTGGGAGAAGAGGGTGCATCTGTAAATGCAGCTTTGCGTGGAAGCATCGCATTTTCAGCGCCTATAGAGGCTGTCTCCTGTGGAGAGATGAGTGATCGCAGCCCTAATCGCTACTATACGGTTCCCATTCTCAAGGAGATGCTCGCAGATATCTCTGCTAAATCTGCAATACTTTCTCCCATCGTTGATATTCCTCGCATACTTAGGGTCAAGACCTGGAGAGAATTTGATGAGCTCTATACAGCTCCTGTATTCGGCTTTAAAGGAGCTCTTGAGTATCGACAAAAGGCTAGCGCAAAACCTCTGCTTCCTGCAATTCAGATTCCCTCTCTGCTGGTCAATGCCAAGGATGATCCACTCCTAAGTGCAGAATGCTATCCTGAGGATGAGATGGTACATAAGCATCCTCATTTTTTTGCAGAGTTTCCACAGAACGGAGGGCATCTCGGTTTTGTGCGTTTTGGAAACATGCGTTACTACTGGTCCGAAGCTCGCGCATTGGAGTTTGCTGAAAGTGTAATCACTTAGTGCAATAGTTCTCATCATTCTATTAATTAGTCTTTCCTACATTCACTCCGCAACGCAAGAAAGTGGAGGGGTGATGCTAACAAAAATTTCAAAACATGGTTTATTGCGTCTTTGTCTATCTCTTTGCATTTACTTAGGTCTGCAAAGTCCAGCGCAGGGTGGCCGCTGCATGCAACGGCTAGCCTCGCAAAAAGGGGTAGCTATCACAGCTATTGTTTATGCAGGTGCAGCTGGTATTTCATCATTACTATGGGCTATAGATTTTCATCAGCACTTTGGTATGCGAGAAGACATTAGTCATTCTATCAATGAGTGGGGTGGCATCACAGCTGGTATTGAATCCATAGTGCTAGCAATGATTATTCCGATCTGGGCTTACGAGTACATTAAGCACCATCCTCAAACACCGACTCCTCCAATTTTTATACCCGGGCCTGTGCCTCTACCTCTTTCGCACCCACGACCCCTCCCTGCTGACGTGCCCTAACAAAAAACACTTGGGTATGCTCTGTCATTTTGCTAGCGTGTTAGAAACAATCGTATTCATCACAAGAAACGGAGCTAGCTATGTCAGGTTTGCGCATTGGTATGGGTATGCTTTCTTTGGTCTCCACATTGGCACTCGCGAACGCTAAGCACAATTCAGATGAAATTGCACTGCCTATAGAGATTCCATCAACAGTGCAGAAGGTTCACATTCCTTATGGTTTTGATGACAATGACAACGTAGATGTTTTGGTTCAAGGTGTTCTAGAAGATAGTTGCAAACGCATAGGTCGTACGTCTTATGAGATCGATAATGAGAAAAAAATTGTTAATATCTCTGTCACGACCTATGACTACAAAGCGCAAGATGTGATTTGCTTCGATATGGTCAACCCATTTCTTGTGCAAATTCGCATCGGCTTGCTAGAACAAGGTCACTATAACTTTGTTGTTAATGGCAAACAAAAAGTTGCAGAAACCGTCATTAGCAAGAGTACAACCCAACTTCCTGATGCTCACCTTTATGCTCCTGTCAGTGATGCAGACTTGCGTCTAAATGAAAAAGGTGAGCAAGTGGTTGTGCTCAAAGGTGAATTTCAACGCATGGCGAAGCTTACAGATTGCATGGTGATGAAGGAAATTCAAACCTATCGTAGCCCTGAGGATGTATTGGTTGTGCTACCTATTGCTGAGATCGCGAGTGATGAACGTTGTCAGAACTACTCTCACAACTTCAAGCTTGAGCATGCACTCGGCAAAGACATGCTTGTAAAAGGAGAAGTGCTTCTCCATGTGCGTGTAGCCAGTGGGCATTCTCTGAATCGCATGGTTACGGAACTTACAGCCCGAAACTAATAGTTTCTCTTTCGTATCATACCTCGTGTTTGTTCTTGCCTTCGGTGTGCGCTTCCTGATAAGAGTTCACGCATCTTCAACTCTTAATTTAGGAAGCAGTATGCCTTTGCAAAGATTCATCTTCATTTCTATGGTTTTGTCCTATATCAGTCCAGTCTTTGCGGTGAAAACTCGCAGAGAGAGCCGGTCTACAGTTGTTTGCGAGGAGGTAGCGACATCTGCAGAGTCTGCTAACAAACGTCGCAGAGTGCTTGCGCCAGTGCCAAAGCCAAGTGCTCAGGTTTCAGAGGAGTTTTTTGAAATCGCACACTATGTCGACTATCGCATGGAGGATAGTGGGCAATTTTCAGTCCTTGTAGAGTGGCGTGGTTATCCCGAAGAAGACGAATTTACTTGGGAGCCGCTCGATCGGATTATCTCCGATTTAGAAACTAGCGGAGTCATCCGCTTTCCCAACACAGCTGTCTTCATTGAGCATTTTAACGAGTTAAATCCAGGTGGAGATTTGGAAGAATATTTCTATCAATACTACCTCAAGTGGCGTCTAGCTAAGATCGTACGCGCTTTTGATTTTGGAAAGCGCTGATCCCAGATTATGTTTGTCCAGACTCGTGCTTCAATAGAAAGTCTTTAATCTCCAGGCCCCCTGCATAACCTGTGAGTTTGCCATCGCTGCCGACCACACGATGGCATGCAAGCACGATCGGAAAACGATTGAGTCCATTGGTGCGTCCCACTGCGCGGACAGCATTCGGAGCATCGATAGCTATAGCCTGCTCTTTATAAGTGCGTGTTTCTCCGTAAGGGATCGTGCGCAGAGCCAGCCAAACACGCTTTTGAAAGTCCGTACCCTCGAGTTGCAGAGGCAGGTCAAAATCTCGAAGGCTACCAGCAAAGTAGGCTTGAAGCTGTCTTGTGGCTTCGATCAGTACAGCGCTATCCCCATCTTCTATCGGTGCAAAGCGGTGCTGCTCTTTTTTCCAATGCTCATTGAAAAAAATTCCCACCAAATTTTCGTTGCTTGCAACAAGATGAAGTTGCCCTATGGGACTAGCAAGATTTTTTATGTAGAAACCCATGATACAGAAGCCTTTCAAGCGAATTTGATCATGGGGGAGATTATCGTACTCGAGACGGGGAGGTAAATCGATTTATTGACAGTCGCCTCTAGCTCGCGATTACGCTCAGGGCAGCTTCATCGACCGAGCGGGCGCCTGCTTAACAGCACCCCGAGCGATAGTCGAAGGTCACCTGCTTAGCCAATTTGTAAGATGAGACTAGCTATGCAGGGATCAATGACTTGAGTTATGGATGGTCTGATTTTGACTTGGGTTTTGCAAGTTCTTCTGCTCATTCTTTTTATTATCTACAGTGAAAGAGTATTCTGTCAGTAGCGTAGGTTTAGTGTAAATGGGCTCTTTAAGTAGATCTGTCTTGAATGTGATTTTGTACGTCCTACCTGCTGTCCATGTTTTGTCTTCATTGCGTGAAATAATCAAAGTATTGCCATTTTTTTCACATTTCATATAGGAGGATTCTAAATTTTTGAATTTGTCATTTCCCCGTTCGTTAATAGCAATTGCTAATTTGTTGCAAGCGTCGCTAGCTAAATCTAAACTAAATTCAGCGCTGATTGGTGCGGTAGCATCAATCCCAATTGCATGATTTGCTGGACTAAAGCTTATACCCACAAATCGGAAGTCCCACCCAACTGTATCCGATTTTTCCAGTTGGATTTTTACTCTGTATTTTTCATTTAGCACCAATTTTTCAGGTATGGAATCACTTGTTATTGTTGAAGGATTTTCGCTTTTATTCAGATTTAAAGTAATCTCTTTATCACCTCTTAATACCTTTAAAGACAACACTTTTACAGTGTGGCTAAATTGAGCATACACAATCCCATCACCAGAATAGACATCACCGTAGGGGGCTGCTTCCTTAAGGGAGAGGTCAGGATGATTAGGCGTCGTAAATTTCCATTCTTTCGATTTCTGAAGAGCTCCGGACTCATCAAGAATCTCGTGATTCAATGTTATTGTATGCTCAGTGATAGGAGAGAGGTCTTGTGATGGCTCCCATATCATTTCGTTTTGACCACCACCTACATTTCCTGGGATCACGTTACCAGCATTGTCTTTTACGATGACATCTTGATTTTCTACCCAAATATCTGAATCGAATCTTATCCGAATTGGCGACCTAAGATTCCTAGGGGAAGTTCTATCCAGGGTGAAGCCTTCATACTTAGGGGTTGTGAGTATGACATTGAAATTGATATCGCTAGGAAATTTCGTACCATACTTTGTTTCGATGCTGTCTTTGTCTATGTTTACATTGTATCCACCATCTTTAGGTCTGCTGCTAAGACCACTATTTGTTTGGTCACAGTAAATAATATCCAATTCTTCTTTTTTACAAGCAAGATCTATATGAGCGTTGCTTTGCATTGAAAATTTCGCATTTTCAGGTTTAAAGTGGATGTCTTGATTGAATTGAATGACTATGAAGACTTCACCGTTGGCCTTGCGCGCAACTCTAGGCTCTTTAACTGCAAGTACAAGTTGAGCGACGGTGAATTCCCAATGATAAGCTTTCTCTATCGGGTTGTGGGCGTGGTCAAAGGCCTCGTCCAACGTCACTTTGTAGTGCATTCCTGGCTTGAGTTTATAGTGGAAGCTAGCTTTTTTATCAGAGACTGTTCCCACTACTGGTGTGGACATGTGACCATCATCGACAATGACTCTTGCAGATGATATTTCTTTGTCGAAGTCAATTTCCAATATATTCGTTAGCGGAACGTCTTTGCCATTGTGAGATACTTTTACAACCTTTGGATGTGTTTTGTTAGCTTGGGCACTTGTACTAAAGCTCCAAGTATGTTCGCCTTCCATTTTTTTTCCGGAGCCATCCACCACATTTCTAATACGAACCGTATAGGTTTGGTTATGAGCCAGAGGGTGCGAAGGCTTAAATGTTGCTGTTCGATCTGATGTATTGTAGCTACCTTGAGCCTTGGGAGTCAGTTCAAACTGAGCGGCTGTGACCTTCTTTATTGCTTTAGAGAATGTCACCTTGATCTCATTGTTGGTCGGAATATCAGTAGCTCCGTCCTTAGGATATGTTTCTAGTACCTTTAAGGTGGTGTTTTCCGGTGGTGTTTTTTCCGGTCCTGGTGTTGGATCCTCTTGCGTCGGTTTTGAAGGAGGTGTGTCGGCCTTCTTGTTTCCTTTGCCTGAACAGGCGCCAAAAATTAGAAGTGCGCACAAACTCAAATATCGTGTGCTGTGCAAAAACATGATGATCTCTCCCAGTACGTGAAAACACAAGTTGCTCGGTTTGAACAGGCTGGCTCTTCAATTGTAGCATAGAATGTGCCCGAGAATTAGGGAGGGGAAGGCGCGAGCTCAATAGCAGTAGAGAGCTCTGGGAAAGAACCCTATTGGTTGACGGTATAGGTAGTTTCTTTCCCTTGGAATTCTAAGCCAGAGTGGCCGTAATAAAATGGATCTATGCTAATTTTAAATGTTTTGGGCCATGGTTGATCTCCATCTTTTCCGTTCCTAATCTCTAGCTTTCCTTGAGATTTGAAGCATTTGAAGCCTAGATTTTTTGAATCTGAATAAACATGAACATAGGTGCATCGATTGTCGACAAAGACATCATTAAAGATCACGTGAATCGGAGTATTAAGTTGTTCAAGATTTTCTGGAAGGAATTGAATTTCACCTTTTTCCGGTTTTGCTTTTGCAGTCAGAGTCCATTCTGAGAGGTTAACGGGGAAACCGCTATGCTTTTCGTGCACAACCAGATTGATATTTTTAATGGTGTGTTTGACACCACCTTTCCATTGTGCATTGTCAGCAGCTGTTGCTTGTCCTTTCAGAATGACGTGACGAGGGTTATTTGGGTCAACCTCAGCGAGCATATTGAATCCATTCAAACCAAATAACTCCAGTACAGGACGGGGATACGAGGCTATAATTTGTTCAGATGATGTGTTGATTTGAACATCATCGCTAAATTCCAATTCAAGTTCCATATGGCTGCCTGCATAAACTTCACTAGTCTTGTAGGTAGCGGTGGGTCGAGGTTGTATTTTTAGATCCCAATGGAACTTTGGTGTCAGTTTTTCATTTTTTTCGTTAAAAATCCCGTCAACATCAATTGTGTATTGGTGTCGATCTGTAAGTTGACTTGTGGGACGTATTCGCAGAGTTTTAGAATCATGAATTTCAGCAGTTGCTAGTATGTCTGTATTTGCAGTCGTATCGCGAAGTCTAATGCTACCTTTATTTGGCATGTTGATAGCTTCGTTAAACTCGACATCGAGCTCATGTGGAACAATTGCAGTAAAATTCCCGCTTGGAATTGTCTTCGTAACTCTTGGTCCTGAGACTGGAATGAAATTCCAGTCCTTGAGCTCATCCATGATGATCGATGATAGATCTTTAACCCCTTTGACTTTAACGGAATGCTCAATGTGTTTTTCAAAGGGGTGATTAGGAGTGAATCGAATAGATTTTTCAGTATAAGTCACCTCGCCTGGGATCTCCTTGTTGTTAGCATAGACATGGATGTTCCCAACATCTTTTTGAATAGGCTTGCTAAAGGTGGCTTCGATACTTGTGTGGTTTCCTGAACTCTCTCCCTCTGGGCTTTTTGTGATTACTGTAGGAGGCTCAGTATCAAATTCACAGCTGAAGTCTTCAGCAAGCATAATGCCGTTGCTTTCCACTGCATCTTTAGTAACTCTTGCTGTGAATTTACCTGGTTTAGTTGTGTAAAGTAGAAATTGTATAAGATGATTGTCATTTGTTTGAGGAAATATTTGACCAATATTAGATGCGTTAGATTGTTGAAATGTTATTCTGTCAGAATGTTTGATTGATATTGGGCTATTGGCTTCTAAAATAAGCCCATCAGTATTTTTTCCATTGACCAAAACTTTGCATCCAATGAAGTCCCAACGGGTTGTGAATTTTGATTCATAATAGGACTTTTTTTGACCTTCAGAGTCTATAATCTCAGCTTCATTGCCAGCTAAGTCGGTGATGTCGTGAATTGTCATTTTGTAGTGTGAAGCCGGTTTTAATTTTGAATGGACTGGAAAGTAAACTTTATTGCCATCTACGATTCCATCAATGCTTTCAGGTGATGGTTTGTTTTCATTTTTTATCTCTAGAAAATTTAGCTTTGCACTTGCAATTGCTTTGTCAAACTCGACACTGAAAGATGCGTCTGTCGAGACATGTTTTGCATCAGGCCCCGGAAATATAAATTTATGTCCGTTTTCTTCTTTGATGTGAGGAGCTGTCTTGTCCTCGTGATTTCCCGTCCTGAATTCCCAGCTATGAAGATCTGTCAGTGCCTTTCCATTGAGATCTTGAATGTTTTTGACGCTGACAGTGTATTTTGTATTTGGATCCAGGTTGTGTTCAGGAGCGAACAGGGCCATTGAACCGACGTGCTTAAGTTTTCCAGGTACTTTGGGAGTTATTTCAAATTGATCTTCGGTCAGATTTTTGATGGGACCAGAGAATGTCATGGCAATTCTTTGGTTTATAGCGATATTTTCAGACTTGTCAGTTGGGTTTGTTGAGCTTAGTACAGAAACGGGTTTATGGTGCTTTTGCCCATTAGGATGCTCGTTTTGGGGAGCATCTGGGTTGCTATGGTTTTGCTTAGGGTTGTGTGGACCTGTTGGGTTGGAAGTTTCTAGATGAGGAGGAGGTAGAGGTTTGGTCTCACCTTTAGGAGGATGTGTCGGATCTGATGATTTTTCACTTGGCACAGAAGAAGGTGGGTTGTCTGGTCCCTTGCTTCCTCGGTTGGAGCAAGCTCCTGCGATCAAAAGTATGCTAATTCGAAGCATGCTTTTTTTTGAGAAAATCGTCACCATACATTCTCCTAGATCTAAACGCACAAATAGCCTGGCATCTTGCAACGGATGCTACCACTACTATAACACGAACATTCTGCTAGGTAGTTGGATGCCGAATTTTTCCTTTTTGCAGGCATTTTAAAATGCAAAAAATTTGCAGTATAATTTGAGGATTGAAGATTTTTAAAACGAGATAGAATGGGAGAGTTTAGATGTCACAAGACCTTTCATTTGGTGGACACTCGATGGTGGGGGACCTGCAGACGGTCCTTGTGAAGCAACCTGACTATGGTTTTGGAATTGCGGATGCCAAGATTTGGAATTATGCAGGAACGGTAAACTTGCCTCATGCACAGATGGAACATCAGGACCTGGTGCGTATACTCGAAAAAAATGGTGTGAAGGTCGTCTACCATGTTGAGACGATGAATGCCTTTGCAGATTCGATCTATGTGCACGATCCTGTTCTGATGACGGACTGGGGAGCTATCTTGTTGAAGATGAGTAAGCCGCTTCGTCAGGGTGAAGAGGTTTTTATGAAGAAGCGTCTTCAGGAACTTAATATTCCCATCTTGCATGAGGTCTCAGAGCCTGGTTTTGTGGAAGGTGGAGACCTACTTTGGCTCGATCATCGGACTTTGATTGCAGGACGTGGATACAGGACCAATCTTCCTGGTATACTGCAGATTCGTGATGTCTTACAGGCCAAAGGTGTCAACATTTTGTCCTTCGATCTACCTTCTTATCAAGGCAAAAAATCATGCTTGCACTTGCAGGGACTCATCAGTTTGGTCGACGTCAAAGTTGCAGTCGCATATGTTCCGTTGCTGCCGGCTCCTTTTGTTCAGCATTTAGAGAATCATGGATTTGAAATCATCGAGGTAACGGAATCTGAATTTCAAAATATGGGAACAAATATTTTGACTATCAAACCTCGCGTTGTGGTCATGGTGAGCGGTAATGCCTCTTTGCAGAGGCGTCTCGAGGACAGAGGCATAGAGGTTCATACCTACAAAGGAGATGAGATCAGTTTGAAAGCAGAAGGAGGTCCCACCTGTCTCACGCGTCCTCTTAAACGTGCAAGTTTGCCAGATAGCTACGGTCCTGTTTTTGGTTGAGCGTCTTCTTATTAGGCTTTGTTGCGGTCTTGTGTCTGTGGATGAAGATTCAAGACATATCCAAGGACCCAGAGTGGTCCGATAAGTAAGAACTGCAGATCTTTGAAGAACGAAGGCTTCTGCCCCTCAATGCGATGTCCTATAAACTGTCCCACCCAAGCGACAAAGAAGATAATTCCACATGTCGGAAGTACTGCCTGCGGACGGCTTCGTTCCCAGCATGCGAGAAAGCCTAGCATGCAAAGAACAAGAACAAAGAGGGATGGTGCAAAGCGAGGAGCTATGCGGATGTAGAATAGCATCGCAAATGCTGCAAAAACAGCAGCCCAGTTTGCAAACATGCGTTCAAGACCAGGAGTGACGGAGATAGGAAAGGGAATGCAGAAGAGTAGGCCGACAAGACTGAACACGATCGCAGGTACACAGACCTTGTGGATCAGTTGATTCGTTGGGTTTTTGTGATCCTTGTGATACTCGATGAGCCATTGGTCGATGCTTTTCAAAAATCCTCCTGTAGAAACATTCCGTCTTTCGGAGTTGTCGTCCCGAGCGAAAACGAGTCGCCTGCATTAAGTTTCGTAAGTGATTCGATGGCTCCTTCGAACTAAGACCACCTGGCTAAGTAGACGATCCCTCGCTACGCTTCGCTCAGGATGACAACTCCGAACGCTTCGGTGATTAGAACTCGTCACCTCTCCATTTTACATCACCACGAGCGGCAATCAACTCACGCTCTTGCTTGGTCAATTCGCCATCCGGATTACAAAGCAAATACGAAAAACTACGCGACTCTTTGTTTTGCGGGCGGCCCACAACCACGGGTGGAGTCTCTGTCTGTCGTTTAAGACGTTCCTGCAACTGTGGACTTGCAAATACGTATGATGAAGCTGCAATCAACGTGCGGTCGATCTCAAGAAATTGGTCTACCAAGCGTGCGTCATGTGACATCTCATCTGTTGCAAACTCGCTGTAGCACCAGTCTTTGCTACGCTTTAGCATTGGACATTCGTGCTGATGCGGACATGGATAAAGTGGCACAAATCCTTGCTGAACAAGTTGGTTGCGCAGTTCCATTGCAGAACGTGCGACGGAATCCTGTGCGGGTTCTTGCACGATCAAAAGGACTTGAGCTTTGTTCACTAAAAAGTGCTGGAGTAGTTCGCGAATTTGACTCTGTGCTTTTTTATTGTTCGTTAATTCGTTCCACACATAACCCAGTCCAACAACGGTGAGTTCGTCGGGAAAGATCTGGGGTTGGGTGTTGAGTTCTTGCAAGCTCACCTTGCGAGGGAAGACGCGTAAGTTTGGTAGCGCCAGTCGTGCAAAGATGCGCTTAGAGGCATCGAGTAACGGTGAATGCGTGTCATACAAATAAGCTCTTTGCGTCGCAAAGTATGGGGCAAAGGTATCAACTACCACCTGTGACAGTGCTCCGCTGCCACAGCCGAGGTCCCATACGCTAAGACTTGCATTCGGTGTACTTGTGAGTGCAGACCAATTGTGACGTTGTTGCACGCGCTCTAGGGTTTTGAGTAAGCGATAAGCATTGTGCAGATGAAAACCAAGTAAGTAGGAGATGAGATTTTCTTTGGAGCCGAGCAATTTGGAATCGATGCTCTCGCGTTCTGTTGTAAAGACCTCACGCAGACGCAAAAGAGCTGCTTTCTCGATGCGGACGAGTTTGCGGATCATTGCGGAACGATCAGGGTCTTGCTTATCTTTTTTGCTAAGACGCGACAATTCGATGACGGTCTCTTGCCATGCTGTAATCAAGGATTTGGATAGTGGCTTAGCTGCCATGATTTGCGGACCTCACTTGCTTCTTGTATAGATCCAAGTACGACTATTACTCGGATCCTATTGAAAAAGAGGAATTGGATGAACCAGAGCTTTCTACAGTATCTAGCCGAAGAAACCGAGTCCATAAAACGCTCGGGCCTGTATAAAAGGGAACGGGTGATCAGTTCGCCCCAGGATGCCCAGATTCAAGCCGATGGCCAAGCCTTTTTAAATCTCTGCGCCAATAATTATCTAGGTCTCTGTAATCACAAGGATCTAGTTGCGAGCGCCCAGTCCGCCCTGGAGACCTATGGGTTCGGAATGTCCTCTGTCCGCTTTATTTGTGGGACACAGACCATCCACAAGCAGCTGGAGGCGCGGATCAGTGAGTTTCTGGGGATGGAAGATACGATCCTTTATAGCTCTTGCTTTGACGCCAACGGGGGGCTCTTCGAAAGCCTTTTAGGAGCTGAGGATGCGATTATTTCTGATGAGCTCAATCATGCTAGCATCATCGATGGCATCCGTCTCTGCAAGGCACAACGTTTTCGCTACAAGAATAACGACATGTCTGACTTAGATGCAAAACTCAAGGAAGCCAGTGCTGCACGTTTCAAACTCGTAGCCACCGACGGGGTCTTCTCTATGGATGGGATCCTGGCGCAGTTAGATAAGATCGTCGAGATTGCGCAGAAGCATAAAGCTCTCGTCATGGTTGACGACTCACATGCGGTTGGCTTTATGGGTAAGGGCGGACGAGGGACGCATGAGCATTGGAATGTGATGGGCAAAATCGACATTATCACGGGGACCCTTGGCAAAGCTCTCGGTGGAGCATCTGGAGGATATACAAGCGGTCCAAAGGAAGTGATCGAGTGCCTGCGACAAAAATCTCGACCCTACTTGTTTTCCAATACACTGGCACCCGTGATTGCAGCAACGTCAATGACAGCTCTGGATCTAATCCAAGACTCGAATGATCTGCGTCGCAAACTGCATGACAACAGTCGCTTCTTCCGTGAAAAACTTTCAGCAGCAGGTTTTACACTCATCCCAGGAGAGCACCCCATTATTCCTGTGATGATCGGTGATGCTCCGCTAGCACAGAAGATGGCAGAAGAGTTGCGAGCAGAGAATGTGTACGTGATCGGATTCTTCTTTCCTGTTGTTCCACACGGTAAAGCACGTATACGTACGCAGATCTCTGCAGCACACTCACGAGAGGACCTCGAACGAGCAGCAGCAGCTTTTGAACGGGTAGGAAAGAAATTGGGGATCTTGAAAAGATAGGTCGATGTCGAGACATTGAGTTGCATCAAAGCGTCCACGATTGGCATTTCACTCTCCACTCACTCTGAAATCATTCCCCAAGTACTGACGGGTTAGGTTGCGACTCTTCTGAGCTCCTACCACGACATTGTCTTCGATGCGGATACCTCCAAGGGGGATCATCTCGTCGATGAGCTTCCAATCGCAGTGCTTCGACAGGTCTCCAGAACGTGCTGTGTCGAGACGCATCGGAATAAAGTAGAGACCGGGTTCGACAGTCACGACTTCGTTGACACGTAGTGGGCGTCGCATGCGTAGCGTTGGAAACTCCTCGCTTGGAGGCAGTTGCTCACCTTTTTCATTCGATTGATGCGCACCGACATCATGGACTTGAATGCCGAGCATGTGTCCAAGTCCATGTGGGTAGAAAAGTTTGGTGAGTCCAAGTGTAAAAGACGTTTCTGCTGTACAGTCTTTTAAAACACCGTTGTCGATGAGCATTTGTCCGATACCAAGGTGGCAGTTCTTGTGCAGAGCTTCAAACGAAAGTCCTGCTTTCACCTGATCGCATAGCTGCTGCTGCATAATTTCCATGCTACCCAGCAAGGCTCCAAAGGTTTTGTGTGCAGACTCTTTGACATAGGTGCGCGTAATATCTGATCCATAATTTTGGAACATAGCTCCACTGTCGATGAGCATCACCCTTGCGTCAGGATGCTGAGTGCGTTTGGGTCGATAGTGCAGAATAGCGCTCTTCTCGTCCATGCCAATGATGCTTGGATAAGGCAAATCCTCCTCTCGCATTTGTACTGCACTCAGAAAAGCGATGTGGGTATCCAGCTCCGAGGCTCCGTTCATAAAAGCTTTGCGTGCAGCTTCGTGACCACGTGCGCCAATTTCATTTGCTCGTTCGAGACAGAAAATTTCGTACTCCGTTTTTTCAGCTCGGAACCAATCTAAGTACGAAAGAAGAAGCGGAGGGTTGGCGCTTAAACCGTATTCTTCTGCTTCTTTGTGTTCTTGTCCGACAAATGCATAATTGCGCAAGGGGCCCAAACTTTGCCAACGAACTTTTGGATCATGCACCTGGATTATATCAAACTCTTCAGCCCACTCGCTTTGAGCTATGGAAGGTGCTTCGTGCCAAAAATCGTTGGGGGCATAAAAAACGAGACGAGGCTTGAGCCCAGGGCGCAGTTGAAGCAAATGAAATGGGCTTCGTTCTGGACACCAATGTGCAAAATGGGGTGTGGGATGAAAGGAGGCGTCTTGATCATCTGCAAAATAGGTGAAGGGTGTTCCGGAGCCTATCACCACCCCGTCGAAGGATGTTGCAGTTAGTGCCCGCGAAATCCGATCACATTGTATTTGGATGTGCTGTTTAAAAAGTTGCTTGCTCATGCCTAGGTCCCCTCTCCCATATTTGCATCTGCAACGAGACTAGCATGGGAAAGAGGTATAGAAAACTCTGTGCTTTCTATGATGGGACCTTGCATGAATAACTTCATGTTCGTCGCCCTGAGCCTCACGACTGCGTTCAGGGCAGGCTCCGCCGAGGGGGCGCCTGCATAGCTAATTTGTAAGGTGAGATTCGCTATGCGGGGCTTGCATCAGTACGAGCGTGCAAAAATAATACGCATCGAACTTTTCTCACCACTGAAGATACAGGTACCTTCTTCTTTTATGCCAATCTCCCATTCTTCATGGTTGAGTGGTATGCAGCGTGGAGAGATCTTGAGTTTTTTCAAGATTGGATGTCCGATCGCTTTTTCATTCCAATGTACGAGTGCAAAGCCACCGAAGATATCAGATTCATCATCTTCAGCTTTTTTGCTCTCAGACGTGAAGAAGCTTTCGAGTTCTTTGAGCGAGTCTACGCGTCGGATGTTTGACTTCAGGTGCGTTTCAGCTTTGCTGTAGAGATTGGCTTGAATTTCATCCAAGATGCTTTTTACCGACAGAACAAATTGCTCTGAAGCAACCGCATGTTTCTCACTAGTATCTCGACGTGCAAAGAAGACCGAATCTTTTGCAATGTCACGCGGACCAATTTCAAGGCGCACGGGCACACCTTTTTTAATGTACTCCCAATTTTTGTCTCCACCGCTGATGTCACGAGTATCTACGTGTACGCGCAAGGCTTGCCCATGGTAGACCTGCTCTTGTAGGCGCTTTTTCAATGCGGCACAGTAGTCAAGCACAGCGGCTCGGTCTTCTTCTTTACGCAAGACCGGTAAAATGACGATCTGATAGGGCGCCATCTTAGGTGGCAGGACGAGGCCGTCGTCATCACTGTGGGTCATGATCATGCCGCCAATAAGACGTGTTGTCGCTCCCCACGAGGTTGTCCACCCGTGTTGGCGTTCCCCTTTTTGATCCAAGAACTGAATATCGAAAGCTTTGGAAAAGGTTTGCCCCAAAAAGTGGGAAGTTCCTGCTTGGAGGGCTTTGCGATCCTGCATGATCGCCTCGATCGTGTAAGTTTCGACAGCTCCTGGAAAACGCTCGTCTGCTGTCTTGCGACCTGTAATTACTGGCATTGCAAGCCAGTCGCTTGCAAATTTTCGGTAGACCTCGAGCATTTGTAAGGTCTCTTCCCATGCTTCATCTTTTGTTGCATGGACGGTATGCCCCTCCTGCCAGAGGAATTCGGAGGTACGTAAGAACATTCGCGTACGCATCTCCCAACGCATAACGTTGCACCACTGGTTGACTAAGATAGGGAGGTCTCTATACGACTGAACCCAACGTGAGTATGCGTTTCCGATAATGGTCTCACTGGTTGGGCGGATGATAAGGGGTTCTTCTAACTTGCCTGCAGGTTGTAAGCGACCGTCTTTGTCAGCTTCAAGGCGGTGGTGTGTAACTACAGCACATTCCTTGGCAAATCCATCGACATGCTCAGCTTCTTTTTCAAGGAAGCTGAGGGGAATGAGTAGGGGAAAGTAGGCGTTCACATGTCCGGTCTCTTTGAACATCCGATCAAGTTCGCGTTGGATGTTTTCCCAGATAGCGTAGCCCCACGGTTTTATCACCATACATCCGCGTACCGGGGAGTTTTCAGCCAGGTCTGCAGCTTTTATAACCTGTTGATACCATTCTGGGTAATTCTCCGCACGTGTTGGGCTTATGGCGTTTTTGCGATGGGCTGTTTTCTCGCTACCACTCATTTCGATTTCCTTTGGTTTGCATATTGAACAAAAAATTAGACCCGGAGGTCGGTCATTCTTCATATCACCGTTTTGCTTATGTCCGCCAGCTTTCTATAAGCATGAGATTTGTGTGGAGTGGTCGATTCTTAGTCCAGCTTGTCTTTTCGACGTTTTTCAAAGGTATTTTTAGGTGTGCAAAAACTTGAAAAAAATCCTCTCATGAAGTATTTACTCGTTCTCTATCTAATGTCATTATCATTACAGTTCACCTAAAAATGGATTCAATTTTACTGCGCTGTATGTTATCCCTTTTCAATGGATTGAAGGCTATCTCAGCGTTGTTGAGAGGAGAAGCATGGATCCGAATGATATTAAGTTCCATGAGGATGATGATCGTGATCATTTTAGTGACTTCGAATCAGATGAGGAGGATTCACGAGGTCTTGATCTAGGATCCTATAGGGACGACGGTGATTTTGTCGACGGCTTTGAAAAGATTGAAGAGCAGACAGAACTATATAAAAGTATGATTCATCTGCCTGACGAAGACGAGGATACTGACTTCTTCGTTTCGGATGCCGAAATGAGCAAAGACGACGACGAAATGTCCGATGATTATGATGATGAGTGGACAAAAATAAAGACACGCAAGAACAAAAAACCAGGAGCACACATGTTTGAGCAAGAAGAAGATAGCAACGATCGCCGCGGATCCTTTTCACAAGATGATGATGGAGATGACTTCAACTCTCATGAAGATGTAGAGTTCATCATCGAAGATGACGAAGATTTTGAAGGTAGCATGGGCGAAGATGACGTTCATTCTGAAGATGAAGATGCCATTATGCCGGTAGTTGCAGCAAAAAAACCTCGCAAAAAAGCGAGCAAAAAGAAAGCTGGCAAGAAAAAGTCTAAAACGACTAAAAAAGCCGGCAAGAAAAAAGCGAGCAAAAAGAAAGCTGGCAAGAAAAAGTCTAAAACGACTAAAAAAGCCGGCAAGAAAAAAGCGAGCAAAAAGAAAGCTGGCAAGAAAAAAGCGACTAAGAAAAAAGTAGCAAAGAAAAAAGCGAAGAAGAAAAGCCGCAAGTAGGACCTAAATAACGGAGAAGCTCTGCATACTTTCGAGCAAGAAGTATCAGGCTCACTCAGTTCTTCCTCAAAAAAAAGGATCCGTCGCCATAAAGCGATGGGGCTTCAGTATAGAGAGGACTGAGCTTTGGTTGTTGTCAGCATTTAAAGCTGTCATGACAAAGCTTCCGGGTTTGTGTCTTCGAAGAACTCGGTCACGAGTTGCAACAACAAAGCTTTCTCCAGGTGTCTGAAAACTCCAGGCTTGTACAAAACCAGCAGCAGTTAGGCTTCGACCTAGCTCGCTGTTGGTCTTTTTGTTTTGAATGTTTTGCAGAGGATAGTCTGCAATAAAGTATCCTTGCTCATTCAAACGTTTGCTTAGTAGTCGGTAGAATTCGCTACTATACAGTCGCAGACTTTCTCCATCGTAGGGGTAGGGAAAGTCCGCAATAATGACATCGTATCTTTGCTCAGAGCTTTGCCTAAGCCAAGTGAATGCGTCATCAATGATGGTTGAGACTTTGGGGTTTTCCAAAGATCCTTTGTTCAGTGTGCGTAGGGGCTCAATTTTAGCTTGGTGTATCATTTGGGCATCGAGTTCAACCAAGGTAATATGTTCAATTTGCTTTTGTGTCTCGAGTAGATCTCTTAGCAGGAGTCCATCTCCTCCTCCGAGTACAAGGATCTTGCGTGGGTTTCCTAAACTTGCGGCTTCGGACATTGCTGCATGGTAGCTTTTCTCACGCAAAGAATCGAATTGGTAGTGTCCATTTAAGTAGACAGTATAGTTGCGTTCGTCATGAACTTTGCGTACGAAGTCGATAGTTTGATAGGCGCTGCGCACACGTCGTATAGCCTCATAGTTCTTTGCTAGACTAGGCCATTGCGTAATTCCAAACGGACCAGTCCATTCTAAGCCTCTCTGCGGGTGGGTCGCAAAAGTCAGACGATTATAGTAGAAGTTTTTTAGCGCAAGTTCGTGCAATGGAGTGGAGACAGCATAGATAGCTAGTAAGCAGAGGCTTACAAATGCTAAAGCAGCTCTAGTCTTCCTCAAACTTATGGAAGAAAAATTTTGTGCCCATCCTTGTCGTACTAAAATTGCGAGGAATATATTTGTAGCTGCCGTCCACAGAGCAGCTTCAGTCATCTCCATAAATCTAAGAAAAACTGTAGCAAAGAGCACAGCACCACTTAAGGCCCCCAAATATGTACAGGTCAGTATGCGTGCACTTGAACTTTGTGGGTTGCTTGCTAACTTAAAGAGGAGAGGAAGCTCTTGTCCGCAAAGAAATCCTACAGCAAGCACGACACCTTGGCATAGCAAAGCAAATGCATTCAAGGGACTAATCCAAGCAAAATTGGGTTGACCGAATGTCGAGAGATACATCTGATAGATCGCATGCATTCCTAAAAGTATGGGAACCATCACAGCTCCCAATAGAGCGAGCATAAGCTCCAAAGCAAAAAGCCTTTCTGCAGGCGAAGGAGTATGCAAAGCGCGAAGCACTCCAAGGCCGAGCGCTGCTAGGTATGTTCCTAGAGTGAGGGACTGCCATAGAATGAGTTCACCCGTATAAAATGTGATCACTTTGCTAAGAATCAGTTCGTACAAAAGACTGCAGGTGGATCCAAGGAGGGCAATGAGAGCAAGGCGTAGTGTCATCCTTCTTTCCTTTTCCTTCTTTCGAAAGAGTGCAGATGCTAAAATAGACCAAATTTGTAAAAGCTAGGAAGAGTATATGAAAGAGCTACTATCAAATCTATGGTTGTTGCGAATTGTCTATTTTCTATTAGCATTTGCTCTGAATGTGTCGTGCGCAAGTACTCGCAATCGGTCTAACTCACTGACGGATGAGGATAAATGCAATCTGCAACCGGGCAATACCTGGATCAATGGACGTTGCGTTCTTACAAAGTCCTCTGCTGTTGCAAAACAAAACTGTGAGCAGCAAGTTGGGGCACAGTACCTGGGAGAGAAATGTGTCTCTGCAGAAGAGTTGCTCGACCTCAGTAAAAAATGCATCAACGACTTTGGAGCTGGGTACTATTGGGGTGAAGATCCCCAGACTGGACAGGCTGCTTGTCTAAGCCCCAAAGCAACCCTCACTCCAGAGCAACAGTGTGCGGAAGACAAAAGTGCAGTATGGCGTGATGGTATCTGTTATACGTCGGAAGCCCTCAAGTGTGTGAAAGGTGGAGACATCTGGACTGTTGCAAAAACCTGCATTACTCCAGCACAGAAGGCTTGTGAAGACAAACAAGATGCTTCGACATGGATCAACCAACGTTGTGTCTCAAAAGAAGAGGCTACGTGCATAAGCAGCAATGGTTCGAACTTTGCTTGGAATGCTGAACTCAATCGCTGTATGCCAAAGACCTTTGCGGACTATTGTAAAGATACAGCAGCAAGCACTGCTATTGTGCAAACCGTGAAAGCCATACGCTCTTCTTTTGGTACGAATACAAGCTGTGAGGCTATTGAAGGACAGCTTCAGCAGGCAGTTAGTCTCGAATTGGATGCATTGGGTGCTGCAGGCCGTCCAAAAATCGCAGACCTCTCACCTCTCGCTGCTTATACCCAATTGCGTTCGCTCAATTTCGCAAATAACGCAATTCGTGATCTTAGTCCGCTCGCAGGTATGGTTCATCTGACTAGCTTGAATTTGAGCAATAATAAGCTTGATGACTTGCGTCCGCTTGCTACGCTTAAGGAGCTAAGCTATCTGGTTTTGGATGGTAATTCTCAAATCAAAGACCTTTCTCCCCTGATTGCACTTGCGCAGCTAGAGACCCTCTCCTTGCAAAGAATCCAGCTCAACAATGCAGGTGTACAAACATTAGGACGTGCCGATGTTGTTATCAGTGGAGCCATGCTGCAATTGCGCTCTCTCTATCTGAATGGAAACTGTGAGGTCTCAGATCTAAAACCCCTAAGCTTTCTCCAAAATCTTTCTTTGCTAGGTATATCAGATACGGGTGTGAATCCACCGGACAGGGTTCCTTCCATCTTTCTCAGCAAAGACTCTAGCGGTAGTTATAGAGTGCTATCGATGAGTGAAGAGGGTGAGAACGCCTGTACGAAGAAGTAAGAGAGATGTGTACTCGTACTAGAGGTGCAGAGTAGGTTCAGGTCGAGTGGTCGTGACACTGCGACGTTGGTCGCTGTATTGGTGACGGATCGTATCTTGCAGTTGGAATCCTACCAAAGACTTAGGTGCCCAAAACACACTTGCAAGCTCACTGATTACATTGCGACGGGGATCGATCTTCGCAAGCTCTTGTGTAAACATTTTGTGCGGTGTCAAAAGAGCTGCAACGAAGAATGTGCGTTCTAACGCAAGCATGTTCTCTTGGGCTGGTCCGAGCTGTGCTAGGTATTGTTCGCGTTCACCATCCAAGAGTATGCGTGCGAGGTCGCTTGCTATGCTCATACGTGTTTGAGGTTTGAGCTCTCCTTTGCGGAACTGAATCGTGTACTGCTGTGGTTTTGTACGTAGGACGCGACTCAGTCGGTCCATCATGTCGGTCTGTTGCAAAGTGATGAATGGGAAGAAGCGTAAAATCTCAGGCAAGTAGAGCGGAGGTGTTTGAAAATCCGCTTTAGCTTGTAGTTCGTCGACTAGGGCATTGATGTTTTTGCGTGCTTGATTCACAGCATCTTCACCCGAGAGCAAAGCTTTTGTGAAATGAGATTCGAACATCTTGGATTCTTGGTATTCGTAGTAGGCTTCATCTAATCCAATAGCACCACTGGCTAAGTCATAGATGAGAGCGATGTCGACATTCAAGGCTTTCGCAAGTTTTTCGAGTGCGAAGACAGATTTGACGTTCTTCTCACCTTTTTTCCAGTGGCTGCAATCAGAGGGGTTGAAGCTGAGAATGGCACCGACCTCCTGATCGTGAATCTTCTTCGCCTTCTGATCTCCCAGCACTTTCTGGCAAAACTTGAAGAGTTGTGACGAGTTGAGAAATTTGACGAGTTTCATCATTCCTCCCACGCTAGGGAATCGGTGCATTGATTAAATTGTTAAAAAGGGCTTTTTCAAATTATAACTGTCGCACTAGGTTGGGTCAAGGAAGTGGCGAGTGAGTCTGTGTTGGGACTGAAGTTTGGCTGGCCACCAAGGTCAGCGTTGATCAGAGGGTGGAGTTGATTGTGCCGATAGCAGCTGTGGCCCCCTTGTCTTGGGAGCTGCTGGCTACCTGTTCAGAAATACTTTGGTAGAGCTTTTTGCTTAGGGCTTTCTTTTCCCGAATGGCCTCTGGCGGTTCGGTATTGGTTTTTTGAGCAAGAGCAGCGTCAAGGAGGCTTTCTATGGCCGTGATCGTGCTTTCGAAGTTTTTTTCCGGGATCTTATGAACTTTGTGATGAAGTTTGTGGAAACGGAACACCTTGTAGTTTAGATTGGTTTGCTCCCACTCAAACTGACGTTCCGCATCGAAGTAATATTCGATCTCATGGGTTCTTATTTTGGAGCTTTTTTCTTTCATCATTTTAGCTATCGGCACGATTTCAATTTTATTAAAGTGCGGTATCGGTGCTGTCTCGAGCGGAACGAAGTGGAGTCGAGGGATCGCCTGCTTAGCCAGGTGGTCTTACAGATGCTCATCCCAAAGAAAGGAAGTCCTGTGAATCAGTCTATTTACATACGTAGTTCTCTAAGTCGCAAAAAAGATCTCTTTGTCCCCCTCGAAACAGGCAAGGTTCGCATCTATGCTTGTGGGGTGACCGTCTATGATGAGTGCCATATTGGCCATGCTATGCAGGCAATCTATTTTGATGTGATCCGCAGTTTTTTTGAGCACTGTGGCTTCGAAGTTACTTATGTACGTAACTTCACGGATGTAGATGACAAGATCATCCAACGAGCTACTAAATTAGGCATATCTCCACGCGTTCTGGTCGAAGATATGATTGCGGCATCTCGTCGAGATATGGAGGGGCTAAAAATACGTCCCGCAACTTTTGAACCCCGCGTCACCGAGACAATCCCCGAAATTATTGCGATGGTTGAGCAGCTGATCCAAGGGGGCTTTGCCTACAAAACCGACAAAGGGGATGTTTACTTCAAGGTGAACCAAAAGAAAGACTACGGCAAACTCTCCAATCGCAAACCTGACGAACTATTGTCCGGAACCCGTGAGTTAGCTGGTAGTGAAAAAATTGACAATCTCGACTTTGCTTTATGGAAGAACGACGATGCTCCAGACGCATCGTGGGAGAGTCCCTGGGGACGTGGACGTCCGGGGTGGCATATTGAATGCTCTGCTATGGCAAAAAAACTGCTGGGGGACACCTTCGATATCCATGGTGGTGGACGCGACTTGATCTTCCCACATCATGAAAATGAATTGGCACAGTCTGAATGTGCAAACCATGCAGACTTTGCCCGCTACTGGATGCACAGTGGCTTGCTGACGATCGATCATCAGAAGATGTCCAAGAGTATCGGCAACACAATTAGCATTCAGCAATTTCTCAAGGAGTGGCACTGTGAGGTGCTGCGCTTTGCATTCTTGCAGAATCACTATTCATCAAACGTCAACTTCAGTGAAGAGGTTTTCTACAATTGTCGCAAACGTTTATTTTACTTCTACGAGACGCTTCGTGAGATTGATGAAGTGACGCATTCTGTGAATGTGAGTTCTGAAGACAAAGATCTCACGCGTTTTGCAGATGAATTTGAGCAAGCTATGCGAGATGATTTCAATACACCGATTGCACTTGCAGCATTTAGTCAAATGGCACGTTGGGCCAACCAACGTTTGAACGACAAGTCTCCAGATCTCGGACGACTGCGCAAAGCTGCTGAGTTGTTGCGTGAGAAAGCTGGTGTACTCGGTTTGCTCTGTGAGAGTCCAAAGGAATTTATCGATTCACAACGTGCAAAAATTCTGCTCGAGCTAGGTTTGTCTGAAGATAGCATCGAGCAAATGATTCAGGAGCGTCAACACGCACGTGAGCAAAAAAATTGGGCCGAGAGCGACCGCATTCGTAAGTTGCTTGCAGACAAGGGGGTCAACTTGCTCGACCGTCCGCAAGGTACGCGATGGACAGTCGTGGTTTAGCTTATTTATAGCATCGCTTATTAAGATTTACTCATAATTTAATGAATATATTGGCGTTT